>CAYMJT010000023.1:0-27048 GCA_964390775.1 uncultured Bordetella sp. | reverse complement strand
TCGTGGGGAAGGCCGACGCGAGCGTGGCGAAGGCCGGCGCGAACGCAACCCCAGGAGTGAGCGTCCTGCGCGTGAAACTTTGCCAGCTGATGCCTCCATGGAGTCTGTGACCGAAACGCCATCCGTGGTCACCGATGGCGTGGACAGCGGCAGCGTAGGCTCCGATGGCGAGCGCCGGGAACGCCGTTCGCGCGATCGCTATGGCCGTGACCGCCGAGGCGAGCGTCCAGGACGCGAGGACAGCACACCCGCCTTGGCCGCGACCGATACCATGACAGCGCCCTTGGCAACTGAATCTGCCGCTGTGAGCGCGCCACGTTCGGACAGCACACCTGCGGTACGTCAAGCCATGCCCAAGGTTCAGTCGTACGAATTGCCCGTGGCCAGCTTACACGCCGTGGCCCAGACGGCCCAGCTGGATTGGGTGCAGTCGGACCCAGTGCGGGTGGCCGAGGTGCAAGCAGCGATTGCCGCCGAGCCCAAGCCGATTCATGTGCCACGCGAGCGTCCGCCCTTGGCGGTGCTCGACGACGGTCCGCTGATTTTGGTCGAGACTCGCAAAGATCTGGGCCAAATGAAGATGCCGTTTGAAGCTTAAACAGCCCTAAAAAAGGGGCCTGCGGGCCCCTTTTCTATTGGCGATGAGGGTCTTACAGAACTTTTTTGACCCCAGCCAGGAAGTCCGCCACCGCTGCCGCTTCCTGCCCCACAGGCGCAGACTCGAGCAATTGAATGATTCGACTGCCGATGACCACGGCATCGGCCACTTTGCCGACCGCTTGCGCGGTGGCGGCATCACGGATACCAAAGCCCACCCCGACCGGAATCTTCACATGCTGGCGGATGCGCGGCAACATGGCTTCGACGGCGTCGGTGTCGAGGTGCCCGGCACCGGTCACGCCTTTGAGCGAGACGTAGTACACATAGCCAGATGCCACACGGGCTACCTGGGCCATGCGTTGATCGGTGCTGGTGGGGGCCAGCAAAAAAATCAGGTCCATGTCGTGTGCGCGCAGGGTTTGGGCAAAGTCTGCGCATTCTTCCGGGGGGTAATCGACAATCAAAACCCCATCAACACCGGCTGCGGCAGCATCGCGCACGAAGGCCTGGCCGCCATGTTGCAGGTCGTAGCATTCGACTGGGTTGGCGTAGCCCATGAGCACCACTGGGGTGCGGGTATCGGTGCGTCGAAACTCGCGCACCATGTCCAGCACTTGTGCCGTGCCGACCCCCAGACGCAAAGCAGCCTCGCCAGCTTTTTGAATCACGGGGCCATCGGCCATGGGGTCGCTGAAGGGCACGCCCAATTCGATGATATCGGCGCCAGCCTCCACCATGGCGTGCATCAATTCGGGGGTGATGCCCAGGCGCGGAAACCCGGCCATGATGTAGGGGATGAGTGCTTTGCGTCCTTGTGATTGCAAACGCTCTAGGGTGGGTTGGATGCGGCTCATGGGTGCAGGGAGATGGGTTGCTCGACGCCGCCTTTGACCGATTGGCCACGGCAGCTGGGGCGACAATAAAAATCGGCCTGACTCAGATCGGCCACGGTGCCAATGTCTTTGTCGCCACGTCCCGACAGGTTGACCAAGATCGACTGGTCGGGCTGCATGGTGGCGGCGAGTTTCATGGCGTATGCCACAGCGTGGCTGGACTCGAGGGCTGGAATGATGCCTTCGGTCCGACACAGGTAATGGAATGCCTGCAGGGCCTCGGCGTCGGTGATGCCGACGTATTCGGCGCGGCCAATGTCCTTCAGGTAGGCATGCTCGGGACCGACACCAGGGTAATCGAGTCCGGCGCTGACGCTGTGGGTCTCGGTAATCTGGCCGTTGGCGTCTTGCAGGATGTAAGTGCGGTTGCCATGCAAGACCCCCGGGGCCCCACGCTGCAAGGAGGCCGAATGTTTGCCGCTCTCGAGCCCCTCGCCTGCGGCTTCGACACCGATCAGGCGGGTGCCCTTGTGGTTGATGTAGGGGTAGAAAATACCCATGGCATTGCTGCCCCCACCGACGCAAGCGAGGACGGCGTCAGGCTGGCGACCCTGGTGCATCGAGGGCATTTGCTCGATGCACTCCTCACCGATCACACTTTGGAAGTCGCGCACCATCATCGGGTAGGGGTGTGGACCGGCGACAGTACCGATGATGTAGAAGGTGTTTTCGACATTCGTCACCCAGTCACGCAAGGCCTCGTTGAGGGCGTCTTTCAAGGTGCGGCTGCCGCTGTCTACGGGCACCACGGTGGCGCCCAGCAATTTCATGCGGTAGACGTTGGGGCTTTGGCGCTTGACATCTTCGCTGCCCATATAGACCACACACTCCAAACCATAACGTGCGCAGATGGTGGCTGTCGCCACGCCGTGCTGGCCGGCGCCAGTTTCGGCAATCACGCGCGGCTTGCCCATGCGACGCGCCAGCATGGCCTGCCCGATGGTGTTATTGATTTTGTGGGCACCAGTGTGGTTGAGGTCTTCGCGTTTGAGGTAGATCTGCGCACCGCCCATTTCACGGCTCATGCGGGCCGCATGGTAGATCGGTGAGGGACGTCCCACAAAGTGGGCCAGCTCGGACTTGAATTCACGCACGAACTCGGGGTCAAGGCGGTATTTTTGGTAAGCGGCCTCCAGTTCCTGAATGGCATAGGTCAGGGTTTCGCTGACAAAAGAGCCGCCGTAGGGTCCGAAGTGGCCATGGGCATCGGGTTGCTGATAAGTAGACATGTCGATGGCTTTGCAAACGGCCTGCCCTGGGGCAAGCATGGGGTTGGGGTGAATCAGGCCTGACGAACAGCCTGGATGAAGGCCTGCATTTTGGCGGGGTCTTTGATGCCCTTGGCCGATTCGACGCCCGAGCTGACGTCAACCGAGAGCGATCTGCCCCGTGCGCGCAATGCGCGCAGGCCATCGGCCACGTTTGCAGGTGTGAGTCCACCAGACAAAACGAGGTGACAGTTGACGCTTGGAGGCAGCTGTGACCAATTGAAAGTGTGGCCTCCCCCCCCATAGCCCGGCACCAGGGTGTCGAGCAAGAGGGCTTGGGCCGAAGAGTAATCTAGGGCGTATTTTACGAGGTCAAAGGAAGCCGCGTCATCGCGGGGGATACGCGCCGCACGGATGTAGGGAGCCCCAGCCCGCTGGGCCGTGCGGGCGCAGAATTCAGGGCTTTCGTCGCCATGGAATTGCAACCAGGCCCCAGGAACCCGCTCGCCAGCGCGAACCACAGCGTCGGCGCTGGCATTGACAAACAGCAACACCGGGGTGACAAAGGCTGGCAAGCGGCGCGCCAGAACGGCTGCGCGGGTCAGATCAACGGCGCGCGGGCTAGGGGGATAGAGCACAAAACCCACCGCTTGTGCGCCCAGTGCAACAGCGGCGTCCACGTCGGCCTCACGGGTCAGGCCGCAGATCTTGATGGGTACAAATGGCGTGCTCATGGCAGTGCATCATACCCAGGGACGTGATCGGGCAAGCCCCAGTCGGGGGCATAGAGGGGTCCTAAAAAATACAAACCATCGGGGGCGAAGGTCGGGGCAGCGGCGTCGCGGTCGCGCGCTGCCAACACTTCGGCCACCCAATCTGGGGCTTGAAGGCCCTGCCCGACCAGCAACAAGCAACCCATGATGTTACGGATCATGTGGTGCAAGAAGGCATTGCCCCGAAAGTCAAAGCGCCAATAGGCACCCCGCCGGGTGATCTGGAGGTCCTGCAAGGTTTTGATGGGTGACAGCGCCTGACAGGCCGAGGCACGAAACGAGCTGAAGTCGTGCTCACCGATGAGATGGGCCGCAGCCTGACGCATGGCCTGGACATCGAGCGGCCGAAACACCCAACCGACCCGACCCGCCTCGAGACTGGGGCGCACAGGCGACTCGAGCAAGACATAAGCATAGCGGCGGGCCTGGGCGCTGGCGCGGGCGTGAAAGGTGTCCGGGACCCCACGCGCCCATTGAACGGCAATGTCCGGCGGCAAGAAACGATTGGTCCCGCGCACCCAGGAGAACTCGTCGCGTTGCACCTCGGTGTCAAAGTGAACGACCTGCATCAATCCATGCACCCCAGCGTCGGTGCGGCCAGCGCACAGGGTATGAATGGTTTGGGTGGCAAACGCCGTCAGGGCCGATTCGAGATGATCTTGGATGGTCTGCCCGCCCGGCTGACTTTGCCAACCGTTGTAAGCGCTGCCGTCGTAGCTGACGCCCAGTGCGATGCGCATGGCTCAGGAGCGCTCATTGAGCCACTGACGCGCGGCGTTTGACCACTCGGCAGGGGCTTGGTCTTGCAGTTCTCGGGCAAGCACCCGGGCGGTTTGGGTCAGACCTCGATCCCAAAGGGCTTGCACCAAGGCCCATCGAACGGCGTACTCATCGGGGCTTGCTTGGCGAGCTTGTTCAGGGTTTGACGGCAAATCCAGCGAGAGCCCCGCCATGGCTTGGGACGGGTTGAACGGCGAGACAGGGCTGTCAGAACCCTCACCCCGGTGGGCGCGTAGAGCCGGCGTGGGCGCCTGGTGGACACTCTCAGGCAGGGGCGGCAGGGCTTCGGTGGGTGGCAAGTCCAGGTCAAAGTCGACCTTCAGGGCCGGCAAAGATGACTCTATAGGCGATGGGGATACAGAAGCGCTTGGGGGCGGTGGCGACGGTGCAGCCTGGGGCTGCACGGGTCGACGCAAAGCGCGCAGCAACACCCATGCAGTCAGTGTCAGCACCAGCGCCAAAGCGGCCCAAGTGCTATTGGGGTTTTGCACCCAGCGCGAAATCCACTCGGACTGTGGGGGCTGGTCGGGCAAGGGCAATGGGCTGCTCAGAGCGCCCGTCTCGCCGCTTTGAACAAGGCGATTGAGTTCTTGGATGTTGCGGTTGATTTCGGCCGCACGTTGGGCGGTTTGCTCGGCTTGCCGCTGAGCGGCGATGGGGTCACCGTCGGTGGTCCCTGGTGCGGACAAGGTGAGCCGGTCGCCGCCGGTGCTTGGCTCGCGCCCGCTGGGCTGAACCCGTCCCGTCGCTGCTTGTTGCCCCGGGTCCGCGTCGGGCCCAGTCTGACCGGCGAGTTCGGTCCGGTACTGGGCGAACTCTTCCATTTGCTGGGCGATGATTTCGCGCGCCTGCTCGAGATCGACGGCCTTGATCTGTTCGCGCGTCGGCAAACGCAAAGTGACATCGGCGCGCAAGCGATTGACGTTGCCTTGCAGGAACGCGCCAGGGTTGGCTTGTTGTAAAGCCAGCAAAGCCTGCGACAAGGTTTGGGCCGACTCAAGATGGGACAGGGCCAGCGCGCCAGCGGTGTCGCCCGCTTGAACGGCAATCTGTTGGGGCACCTTGGCATGGCCCTGTATGCGTCCCGAGGCCCCAGGGTCAAGCAGCACCCCCAATTCACGCAACAATCGACCACGCGGCCATTGCAATTCGATCAAGAGGTCAACAAAACCCGAACCAGTGTCAGATTCGATGCGCAACACGGGCCCGCTGGCGAGATCCAGCACACTGAGTCGAATGTCCTTGGGGTTGGGCGCGTTCAACTGAGCCAATGCCCAGGCCGAAGGGGGGGCCAGTCTGGCCTGAATTTGTGCCAAAGTGCCAGGAGCGACCGAGCGCAGGGGGACCTCGGCCACCCAGCCCGATGCCGAGGCGCTGACGATCCTGGGCTCGCCCAGGGTCATGGGCCAGGCTGGCTGGACCGCCCACAGCGAGGCAGCCAAGAGTCCAACCGCCCAGGGGCGCCTGACCAAGGGGGCTGAAATTCGGTGTTTCAAAGGCATGCTGAGATTTTAGGGTGATGCGGCACCCAGGGGCCCCATCAGAGCAGAATGCGCAACATGCGGCGCAGCGGTTCGGCAGCGCCCCACAGCAGTTGATCGCCGACGGTGAATGCGCCCAAGTAGTCGTCACCCATGGCCAGTTTGTGCAAACGCCCCACCGGAACGGTCAAGGTGCCCGTGACAGCCGCCGGGGTGAGTTCGCGCTCGGTGATCTCGCGTTCGTTGGGCACCACTTTGACCCAGTCGTTGGCCTGGGCCAGGATGTCTCTGACCTCATCCAAGGGAACATTTTTTTTCAGCTTGACGGTCAGGCCTTGCGAGTGGCAACGCATGGCGCCGATGCGTACACACAAGCCGTCGATCGGGATCGAGCCTGGATTGCGAAAGGCGGGGTTGCCCAAAATCTTGTTGCACTCCGCGCCGCCTTTCCATTCTTCTTTGCTCTGGCCGTGCTCGACCGGGACGTCGATCCAGGGAATGAGGCTGCCGGCC
The DNA here is from genome assembly GCA_964390775.1 of uncultured Bordetella sp. Taxonomy (GTDB): domain Bacteria; phylum Pseudomonadota; class Gammaproteobacteria; order Burkholderiales; family Burkholderiaceae_C; genus Limnohabitans. The sequence continues at coordinate 20,800 of CAYMJT010000023.1, read as the reverse complement.
AGTGCGGTCTGACGGAAATTTTGAGTCGGGAAAGAGGCACTGCGCATGGTGGCAGACACCTTGCGGTCGATGTCGAGAATGGCGCTGGCTGGGTCGGCCAGTTCGGCCTTGACCGAGTCGTGCAAAGCCCCCATCTGTTGCAACAGTTCACGCATGTTTTGCGCGCCAGCCCCGGAAGCCGCCTGATAGGTCATGGCGCTGACCCACTCCACGAGTTTGTGCTGAAACAGCCCTCCCATGGCCATCAACATGAGGCTAACGGTGCAGTTGCCGCCAATCCAATTGCGCCCGCCCTGTGCCAATGATTGATCGATGACATGACGGTTGACCGGATCAAGGATGATGACGGCATCGTCGGCCATGCGCAAGGCCGAGGCGGCGTCGATCCAGTGGCCCTTCCAACCCGCTGCGCGCAAGCGGGGATAGACCTCTTTGGTGTAGTCGCCGCCCTGGCAGGTGATGATGATGTCGCAACGCGACAAGGCCCCAATGTCCGAGGCGTTTTGCAGACGGGTTTCATTGCGTGCTTGCGCAGGGGCGGCACCACCGGCATTGGAGGTGGAGAAAAACAGGGGCTCGATGAGATCAAAATCGCCTTCTTGAGCCATGCGATCCATCAATACCGAGCCGACCATGCCGCGCCAGCCCACCAATCCAACCAACTTGCTCATTTGAACGCCCTTTCTAGTTCAGTGACCCACAGACCTTTGGGTTCCGGCTCGTCTGGCCGGGAGGGCGCACGACGAACCAGAGCCGTTCAGCCCTTGGTGGTCGTGGTTTTAATCCAGCGCGCACCCAAGCAAGAACCATACGGTGTGACCGAATGCATCGTGGGGCTAAAAAGAGGCTGGTACATGGCCATGATTGTATCAAAGCGCGCAGTCCAAACAAATTGCGCTATGCCTGGTCTTGGAAATGGGGGCACCCCAAGCCTTCATGAACCTGACGGAGGCTGTGACATGCGCGGGGTTTGCGCATCGTGCGCCAAATGCCAAAAACGCTGCAGCAGAGCGCGATCGGCGGCATGAAAGACCCAGGTGCGCATGCCGCCAGCGCGCACCACCAAACGCGGAGAGACCAGCCAACTGAGGTAGGGAATGTAGATCAGCTTGATCTGGGTGATGCGGGCGATTTCAACTTCGGTATGCGACCATCCCAACTGACGGATATGGGTGGCGTCAACCCGGGTTCGGGTCATGACGATATGGCCCAGACCGTACAACAGGCCCAAGCCCGCCAGACCCAACAAGGTCAGGGTCACGCGATCAGGTTGTTCTTGGAAGGTAGACCAGGCTTCAAGCGCTTGCCAAGCGACCGCGCACAGGGCCGACACGGCCACGGTTCGAGCCGGCCAGCCAAAGGCTGGCCCCTCGATGGCATCGCTCACGGCTTGGAAGGCGCGGCATCGGCCGGTGCCTTGAGCAAGTCGTTGAGGTTCTGGTTGGCGTCGGCCTCGGATTCGGTGCTGGGCTCCTCTTCGGGCAACTCGATGGTGACCTGATCGAGGTCAACCTTGGGGGCTTTGTCCAAGAACATCATGACCGATTGCGGGACGAAGATCACGATCACCACCAAGACCAATTGCAAAATCACCCAAGGGATGGAGCCTAAATAAATGTCGCGCGATTCGATCTTTTGGGGGATGGTGCCCGATTTGAACAGGCTGTCCGAGATGCCACGCAAATAGAACAGGGCAAAGCCAAAGGGGGGGTGCATGAAACTGGTTTGCATGTTCACGCACAAAAGCACACCGAACCAGACCAGGTCTATGCCCATCTTGTCGGCCACAGGACCCAGCAAGGGCAAGATGATGAAGGCGATTTCAAAGAAATCGAGGAAAAAGGCGAGGAAGAAAATGAAGGCGTTGACCACCAGCAAAAAACCCACCTGACCACCAGGCAAGTCACTGAGCAGATGCTCGATCCAGCGGCCACCGTCGACGCCCTGAAAGACCAAGGAAAAAACACGCGAGCCGATCAGGATAAAGACCACCATGGCGGTGATGCGCATGGTGCCGGCCATGGCTTCACGCACCAACGGCCAGTTCAGACGCTTGTGCATGGCCGCCAAAACAAAGGCCCCGAAAGCGCCCATCGCACCGGCCTCGGTGGGCGTGGCGATGGCGGTATCGATGCCAGGCAAGCCACCCATGCTGCCCAGTACGGCAAAAATCAGCACTGCCGAGGGGATGATGCCGCGCAAACACTTGGCCCACAGCGCCCAACCTTGCAGGGTGCGGGCCTCGGGCGGCACGCCAGGCAAGGCGTTGGGACGCAAGCGGGTGAGCAAAAAGGTGTAAATGGCAAACAAAATGATCTGCAAGATCGAGGGGCCCCATGCGCCCTTGTACATATCACCCACCGATTGACCCAACTGATCGGCCATGACCACCAGCACCAGCGAGGGCGGCACCAGCTGTGTGATGGTGCCTGAAGCCGCCAACACGCCCGTGGCGTAACGCATGTCGTAACCGTAACGGATCATCACAGGCAATGAAATCATGGCCATGGCGATCACCTGGCCGGCCACAGTGCCGGTGATGGCCCCCAAGATAAAGCCAACGATGATGACCGAGTAGCCCAAGCCCCCTTTGATGGGGCCAAAGAGTTGGCCCATGGAGTCGAGCATGTCTTCGGCCAGGCCGCATTTTTCGAGCATGCTGCCCATCAGGGTAAAGAAGGGGATGGCCAATAACAACTCATTGGACAAAATACCAAAAATATTCAGCGGCAAATTGTTGAGGAAGTTAACTGGGAACCACCCCATCTCGATGGCGTAAAAACCGCAATACAGGCCCAAGGCGCCGAGAGAAAAAGCGACCGGGAATCCGATCAACATGACAACGATGAGCCCCAGAAACATGAGGGGCGCGAATTGTTCCATAGTCATTGCAAGGGCCTTTCGTAGACCAGATTCATCTCGTACTCGCCGCGCAGCCAGGCGATGCGTTTGACGATTTCAAAAAACCCCTGAATAAAAAGCAATGCAAAACCCAGCGGCAACATCAGCATCGCAGGCCAGCGGATCAGGCCACCCGCGTTGCTGGACATTTCGCCCGATTCATACATACGGGAAAATAAGGGCAATGACAGGTCAAACATCAGACCCATCAGGGGCAGGAGGAAGAATATCAGGCCGAACAGGTCAATATAAACTTTCCCTCTAGGACTCAATTTGCCGTAAAAAATGTCGACCCGGACGTGTTCATTGACCCGTAACACCAATGAAGCACCTAACATGACACATACCGCAAACAAATACCACTGGATTTCCAGCCAGGCATTCGAAGAGATCGAAAATCCAAACCGAACAAAAGCATTGGCACAGCTGATGAAACAAGAGGCCATGACAGCCCAGGCCGCGACATCGCCAAGCCTAGAGTTGAGCCGATCGAACCATTCGGCCCCAAGTAATAGTAATTTCATGATGATGACGCCGTCAAAAAGATGAAAAAAGATTTTAAACCACGACTCTGACAAACATGAAAAACCCGGCCTGGGCCGGGTTGTAGGGTTGGGGAAAGTGGGCTTAGAGCTTGATCGACTGCATATAGGTATCAAAGCGTGCCTCGGTGACCTTGAACCAGATATTGGCTTCACGACGCCAATTTGAATAGTCGGCATAGACCTTCTTCCAGTTCGGGTTCTTTTCGCCGATCTCGGCATAAAGGTCTTGCGATGACTTGAATGCCGCGTCCATCATGTCTTTGGGGAAGGGGAAGAGTTTGGCACCACCGGCCACCAATTGTTTGAGCGCAGTGGCATTGCGCAGGTCGTATTTGCCCTGCATGTCAAGGTGCGCGTAAGCAGCAGCAGCCTCAACGATGGCCTTGTATTCGGCCGAGAGAGAATCCCAGGCCTTGGTGTTAATGTGCAAGTCCAGCTGAGGACCGCCTTCCCACCAACCCGGATAAGCATAGTTCTTGGCCACCTTGTAAAAGCCTAGTTTCAGATCATCGTAGGGACCCACCCACTCGGCAGCATCTACAGTTCCCTTCTCAAGCGCAGTGTAAATTTCACCGCCAGGTATATTTTGAGGAACGCCACCGATGCGCTCAACCACCTTACCGGCAAATCCGCCCACGCGGAACTTGGTACCCTTGAATTCGGCCAGCGATTTGAAGGGATTGCGGAACCATCCGCCCATTTGGGCCCCAGTATTGCCCATGGGAAAGTTATGGATGTTGTACTGACGGTAAAACTCACGCATCAACTTCAGACCGTTACCTTCGTACATCCAGGCATTCATCTGTCTGGCATTGAGTCCGAAAGGAATGGCACAACCCAAGGCGAAGGTTTCGTCCTTGCCAAAGTAGTAGTAGGGGGCGGTATTGGCCATCTCGACCGAGCCATCGCGCAGGGCATCGACGGTGCCAAAAGCCGGAACAATCTCGCCAGCGGCGTGGGTCGAAATTTCAAACTTACCCCCGGTCATTTCCTTGACTTTGGCTGCAAAGACATCATTGACGCCAAACAAGGTATCCAGGGCTTTGGGAAAGCTGGAGGTCAGGCGCCAGCGCAAAGCGGGTTGAGCGTGAACAGCAGGCGCCAAGCCAAGAGAAAGAACGCCTGCGATGCCGGCATTTTTGAGTGCGGAACGACGATCCATGAAAAAACTCCAATCTTAGAAATGGTTCAGGCATTCAGGTGTTTCTATGCCTGAGTGAAGCCATTGTAAAGACGAAGACATGGTTCAAAGGGTGCGGGTTTACCCGTTCAAAACCCCACAACATCGATGGGAAATCGGTGGTTTATCGAGAGCGCAATGCCTCGGGCATCAAGGCCACATTCGGACAGTAATTGGGCCGGATCGCCGTGCTCGGTGAGTTGGTCAGCAATACCCAGTTGGAGCACCGGCAGCGCCAGTCCATGTGCAGCCAGGCATTCAAGTACGGCACTTCCAGCGCCGCCGGCAATGGCGCCTTCTTCCAAAGTCACCAAAGCGCTGTGTTCGCGCGCGATTTGCAACACCAACTCGATGTCCAGCGGCTTGGCCCAGCGCATATTGGCCACCGTGGCGTCCAAATCTTGGGCCGCTTCCAGCGCGGGGTACAGCAATGGACCAAAGGCCAAAATGGCCAGGCGCTGCCCCTGGCGCCGAATTTCACCGCGCCCAAAGGGCAAGGCCGTCAAACCTGGCTCGGGTGTGCGCCCGACCCCAGCCCCGCGCGGATAACGCACGGCCACGGCGTGGTCTTGTTGGTAGGCGGTGGTCAGCAATTTGCGGCACTCGTCCTCGTCAGCAGGGCAGGCCAGGCTCACGTTCGGTACACAGCGAAGAAAAGGGATGTCAAACAAGCCCGCATGAGTCGCGCCGTCGGCACCGACGATGCCAGCGCGGTCCAGGGCCAGCACCATGGGTAATTTTTGCAGGGCGACATCGTGAATCAGTTGGTCGTAAGCGCGTTGCAAAAAGGTGGAGTAAATGGCCACCACGGGTTTGAGTCCCTCGCAAGCCAGCCCGGCCGCGAAAGTCACAGCGTGTTGCTCGGCAATGCCGACATCGTGATAGCGCTCGGGGAAGCGCCGATGAAACTCGACCATGCCGGATCCTTCACGCATGGCGGGGGTGATGCCCACCAGCCTGGGGTCGGCTTCGGCCATGTCGCAAAGCCATTGCCCAAACACCTGGGTGAAGGTGATTTTGGGCGGTGTGCCGGGGGCTTTGAGGCCGACACTGGGGTCAAACTTGCCCGGGCCGTGGTAAGCCACCGGGTCGGCTTCGGCGAAATGGTAGCCCTGGCCTTTTTTGGTGACCACGTGCAAAAACTGCGGGCCACTGAGGTGTTTGAGGTTCTCCAGGGTCGGGATCAGGGCCTCTAGGTCATGCCCGTCGATGGGACCCACGTAATTGAAACCAAATTTCTCGAACAGAGTCACTGGGGTAATCAGGTGCTTGGCTTGCTCTTCAAAGCGACGCGCCAGTTGCACCAAGGGCGCGGGTGCCCCCTTGAGCACTTGCTTGCCCATTTCACGGGCAGCGGCATAAAAGCGCCCGCTCAGCAGTTGGGCCAGATAGCGATTCAGGGCGCCGACCGGCGGGCTGATCGACATGTCGTTATCGTTGAGCACGACCAGCAGATTGCAATCGGCCACACCCGCGTTGTTGAGGGCTTCAAAGGCCATGCCGGCGGTCATGGCTCCATCGCCAATGATGGCCACGGCGTGGCGTTGTTCGCCCTTTTGACGCGCGGCCAAGGCCATGCCGAGGGCAGCCGAAATGCTGGTCGAAGAGTGGGCCGTGCCAAAAGCGTCGAATTCGCTCTCGTCGCGGCGCGGAAAGCCCGATAGACCATGACGCTGGCGCAAGGTGGCCATGCGTTCACGCCGCCCGGTCAAAATTTTGTGTGGGTAGGTTTGGTGACCGACATCCCAGACCAGCCGGTCGTGCGGGGTGTTGAACACATAATGCAAGGCCACGGTGAGCTCTACCGTGCCCAGGTTGGAGCTAAGGTGACCGCCGGTCTTGGAGACGCTGTCGAGCAAATAGGCACGCAACTCATCGGCCAAAGGCCGCAGCTGCTCACGCGGCAAGCGCCGCAAATCGGCTGGACTGAGAATTTGATTCAACAAGTTCATGGCGGTGCGTGTCTCAGTGGCGGCGGCCGACCACCTGCCAAGCCAAGTCGTGCAAGGCTTGCGTGTGCTGCAAACCACTGCGTTGCAAGGCTGTCAAAGCGGTTTTCATGAGCTCGTCGGCATACTGCCGCGACCGCTCCAAGCCCATGAGGGAGACGTAGGTGGGTTTGTCGTTGGCCGCGTCTTTACCGGCGGTCTTGCCCAAGGTGGCTGAGTCGGCAGTGACATCGAGCACGTCGTCAATGACCTGAAAAGCCACGCCGATGGCGCGTCCGTATTCGCCCAGGCATAGCAGGCTCTCATCGCTGGCTTGACCACAAGCGGCACCCAGGTCAACACTGGCCTCGAGCAAGGCACCGGTTTTCATGCGGTGCATCTGGCGCAGTGTCGCCTCGTCCAGTTGCAAACCCACGCTAGCCAGGTCGATGGCCTGTCCGCCAGCCATGCCCGCGTGGCCTGCGGCGCGGGCCAAGATGGCGCAAAGACGGCCCTGCAAAGCGTCGGGTATGGGGCTGGGCTGAGGGGTCAGGACTTCGAAAGCCAGCGCTTGCAGGGCATCGCCCGCCAGCAGGGCCTGAGCCTGACCAAACTGAATGTGCACGGTAGGTTTGCCACGGCGCAACACATCGTTGTCCATGCAAGGCATGTCATCGTGCACCAGTGAGTAGGCATGAATGAGTTCGATGGCGCAGGCAGCACGCAATGCAGCCTCGTCCAGCGCCGAGTCTGCCTGACCTTGGGCCACCGCCCTGCGTGCGGCCAGCACCAAAAGGGGGCGCAAGCGCTTGCCGCCGTCCAAAACGGCATAGCGCATGGCCTCGCCCAAACCCGCTGGTGCGTCGGCAGGCAACCATCGTTGCAGGGCCTGTTCGACCCGCTGCAACTGTTCGGACACCCATTCCAAAGCGGCGGCGGGGCTGTTCAATGGCCCTCCAGCCAGGGCTTCATGACGCCATCATCGAGGACCTGAATCTGTTCTTCAATGGCCTGTAATTTGGCGCGGCAAAAGGCCAGCAGTTGAGCCGAGCGCTGATAGGCCTCGAGCAATTGATCCAGAGGCAATTCGCCGCTTTCCATGCGGCCGACCCAATCTTCCAGTTCGGCCACGGCCGCCTCGTAGGTGGCGGGTAAAGGGGGTTGAGTTTCGGTTTTTTGGGAGCTTGCCATTTTGAAATTACCTATTTATGAGGATTATCCCGCATCCCAGACCACGGGGTGATGGGTGCGGGTACAATCCCCTTCCCTTTCGCGGCACTCGCCGTTTTTCGTAACCTCCCTGTGGGGAGAATTTAGGTCAGCCCATCATGTCTGATTTAAGTCTTCAACTGCAGCAGGCTCAAAGTCAATTACCTGTTTCTGCTTATTTCGACGCAGCGCTGTATGGGCGCGAGATGGAGGTCCTGTTTCAACAGGGGCCCCTCTATGTAGGGCACCGTCTGAGCGTGCCCGAGTGCGGCGATTTTCATGCGCTGCCCCAGGAGAACCAAGGTCGTGCCCTGGTACACACCCCAAAGGGCATCGAACTGATTTCCAATGTCTGTCGTCATCGGCAGGCTGTCATGCTCAAGGGCCGGGGTCAATTGTCTTGCGACCGGGCGGCCGCAGGCGGCAACATTGTCTGCCCCTTGCACCGTTGGACCTACTCTGCGCATGGCGAGTTGCTGGGCGCACCCCATTTTGAACAAGACCCGTGCCTGAACCTGAAGAATTACCGCTTGCGTGAATGGAATGGCCTGCTGTTTGAAGACAATGGCCGTGACATCGCCGCCGATTTGGCGGGCATGGGATCTCACCATGCACTGAACTTCGAAGGCTACGCACTCGATCGCATCGAGATGCACGAATGCAACTACAACTGGAAGACCTTTATTGAGGTTTATCTGGAGGATTACCATGTCGGCCCGTTCCACCCTGGCCTGGGTCAGTTTGTGTCGTGTGAAGAGCTGAGTTGGGAATTCAAGCCCGAGTATTCGGTGCAGACCGTGGGCATTTCGAACCATTTGCGCCACTCGGGGAGCCCGACATATCGGCGCTGGCAAGACGTGTTGATGAAATACCGCGAAGGCCAAGTGCCCGAGCGGGGCGCCATTTGGCTCACCTATTACCCCCACATCATGGTCGAGTGGTATCCGCACGTGCTGACGGTCTCGACCTTGCACCCCATGGGGCCACGCAAAACCATGAACATGGTGGAGTTTTACTACCCGGAAGAAATCGTCGCATTTGAGCGCGAGTTCGTCGAAGCACAACAGGCCGCTTATATGGAGACCTGTATTGAAGACGATGAGATCGCCGAACGCATGGACGAGGGGCGTTGGGCCTTGCTCCAACGAGGCGACAACGAGGCCGGCCCCTATCAAAGTCCGATGGAAGACGGCATGCAGCATTTTCACGAGTGGTATCGAAAGCGAATCCAACCATGAACTCCCCCCTGATCAGTGTCCAATCGCTGATGTCACACATGAAGTCAGGGCAGGCCCTGCGGGTGTTTGACTGCACGGGCGATCTGATGAAGCCCGAGAATGGCCCTGTTCAGTACCGCGAGCAGCACCTGATTGGAGCGCGTTACGCCGACCTGAATCTTTATTTGAGCGCGCACGGCGACCAAGCCAAAGTCAACGGTGGACGCCACCCCTTGCCCACGCGCGAGCATTTTGCTCAGTGGCTGGGCCGTGAAGGGGTCAGCGCCCAAACCCCAGTCGTGGTCTATGACCGCAATGGGGTCAACTACTGTGGCCGCCTGTGGTGGATGCTGCGCTGGTGTGGTCACGGGCCAGTTTGGGTGTTGGATGGCGGACTGCAAGCCTGGGTGGCTGCGGGCGGCGCGGTCGAATCGGGCGATGCGCCCGCCGCCCAAGCCACCGCTTATGTCTTGTCCGAACCGTTGGTCAAACTGGTGCAGACCCAAGACGTCGTGCGTCAATTGGGTCGCCCTGAACAAACCCTGATCGATGCCCGGGCCGAGGCCCGCTTCAAAGGAGAGGTCGAACCTTTGGACCCAGTGGCTGGTCATATCCCGGGGGCGCTGAATCGCCCCTTTGCCCTGAATTTGGCCGCCGATGGCCGCTTTAAATCGGCCGAGGTTTTGAAACAAGAATTCAACGCCCTGCTGGCAGGGCGTGATCCGCGCAGCGTGGTCCATCACTGCGGCAGCGGGGTGAGCGCGGTCCCCAATCTGTTGGCCATGGAAATTGCCGGCTTGGGCCCCACCGGCCTGTATGCCGGGAGTTGGAGCGAATGGTGCAATACCCCGGACTTGCCCTGCGCCCAGGGCTAAGGAAACGTTAGCGCGACTCGAACCAACGCCTGATCAACTGACGCTCGGCTTCGGTGATCCCGGTGGCGTTGTTCATGGGCATCTGACGAGTGACCACCACCTGTTGATGGATTTGCAGGGCTTGTTGCTCAATGGCGGAGTCGCTGTCAAGACGGATGTTTTTCATTTGCACTTGGGCACCATGACAGGTGAGGCAACGCGACTCGACGACCGCGCGGACATCGGCCAGGGTCGGAGGTGCAACGCTAGTGAGGCCAGAGGGGTCGGGGGCGGTGGTCGGCCTCATCCAGACGGCGACACCGATGATCACCACGATGCCGGCCACGGCGTAAGGCATGGGATTGGAAGCCCGGCCCAGGTGATATCCATGTCGCTGGACAAAGAATTGTCGGATCAAGGCCCCGGCAATCATCATCAAAAACAAGATCAACCAGTGCTGCGGATGGGTGTAGAGAAAACTGTAGTGGTTGCTGAGCATGGCAAACAGCACTGGCAGCGTGAAATAGGTGTTGTGGACGCTGCGTTGCTTGCCGCGCTTGCCGTGAATGGCCAAGGCACTGGCGTCATACGGTTTTCCGCTGGTCATCGCCGCTACCACTTTGCGTTGACCTGGGATGACCCAGAAAAACACATTGGCGCTCATGGCGGTAGCGATCATCGCGCCGACCAATAAAAAAGCGGCCCGACCCGCGAACAACTGGCAAGCCAGCCAGCAGGCGAAGCCGATCACCGCCAACATGATCAAACCGACCTTGGCTTCCCCGTTTTTTTGAAAACCGAAAATTCGGCAGACGGCGTCATAGATCCACCAAAAAACCGCCAAGAAGGCCAAGGCAGCGCCAATGGCCGCCGCAGGGGACCAGTCAAACAGGGTTTTGTCGATCAGGAACGTGCCGGCATTGAACAAATACAAAACTGTGAACAGCGCAAAACCACTGAGCCAGGTGGTGTAGGCCTCCCAATAAAACCAATGCAGCTTGGAATGGATTTTTTTCGGCGCCACCATGTACTTCTGCGGGTTGTAAAACCCGCCGCCGTGGACCGCCCACATCGCACCGTCGACGCCTTTTTCAAGCAGGTCGGGAGACTCGGGCTTGAGCAGACTGTTGTCGAGAAAAACAAAATAAAAGGAAGACCCGATCCAGGCAATGGCGGTGATCACATGTAACCACCGCAACAATAAATTGGCCCAATCGAGCAAATAAGCGTCCATCATTCATTTCCTCATCTGAGGGGCTGGTTTCGATGGCCACTCACCACTGCGGGCGCTGTGAGGGTCTGGAGGTCGCGAACATGGGACGAACCCTGCTCCGCTGCGACCCACGAAGTGTATACAATTTTGGTCGTCCGGCCATCTTTTTCTCTTCAGGATAAGCACAAAACCCGCTTTGGAGTGCTTTTTTGATACAATTTGCAGTGCAATCTCGATTTTAAATCGGTTGCACACACTGGCCCCCAATGGCTCCCACCCGCGCTGCATGCGCACTGGCCTTGGGGTTTAGCAACCTGTCCGCGACCCTCGGGTCGTTAACCCATCCGGTACAGACCATGTTGTCCAGCAATGGGGCTGGCTTCCTCCCTGCACCGGTCAAGGAAAACCATGTCTGAATCTTTTGCCGCCCTGTTTGAAGAATCCCTCAAGCGCTCTGAAATGCGCACCGGTGAGGTGATCACTGCCGAAGTGGTTCGTGTCGAACACAACCACGTCGTGGTCAATGCTGGACTGAAGTCCGAAGCCTATGTGCCCATCGAGGAATTCAAAAACGACCAGGGCGAAGTCGAAGTCCAAGCCGGTGACTTCGTGTCTGTGGCCATCAGCAGTGTTGAGAACGGCTACGGCGACACCATACTGAGCCGCGACACCGCCAAGCGCCTGGCCTCTTGGCTGTCGCTGGAAAAAGCCCTGGAATCGGGTGAATTCGTCACTGGCACGACCAGCGGCAAGGTCAAAGGCGGCCTGACTGTGTTGGTCAATGGCATCCGCGCATTCTTGCCCGGCTCACTGATCGATACCCGTCCGATCAAGGACTTGTCGCCGTTTGAGAACAAAACGATGGAGTTCAAGGTCATCAAACTGGACCGCAAGCGCAACAACGTGGTGTTGAGTCGCCGCGCTGTGGTCGAGGCATCGATGGGCGAAGAGCGCGCCAAGCTGATGGAAACCCTCAAGGAAGGCGCCGTCGTCACGGGTGTGGTCAAAAACATCACCGAGTACGGCGCCTTTGTCGACTTGGGTGGTATTGACGGTCTGTTGCACATCACCGACATGGCCTGGCGTCGTGTTCGTCACCCCAGCGAAGTGGTCCAAGCGGGTCAAGAAATCAGCGCCAAGATTCTCAAGTTCGACACTGAAAAGAACCGCGTGTCTTTGGGCCTCAAACAAATGGGCGATGACCCCTGGATGGGCGTCGCTCGCCGTTATCCCCAAGGCACCCGCATGTTTGGCAAGATCACCAACATCGCCGACTACGGCGCATTCGTCGAACTCGAACCGGGCATCGAAGGCTTGGTCCACGTCTCTGAAATGGACTGGACCAACAAAAACGTGGCCCCGAACAAGATCGTCTCTTTGGGCGACGAGGTCGAGGTCATGGTGCTGGAGATCGACGAAGACAAGCGTCGCATTTCCCTGGGCATGAAGCAGTGCCGAGCCAACCCCTGGCAAGAATTCGCTCAAAACACCAAGCGTGGCGATCGCGTCAAAGGCCCCATCAAGTCGATCACCGACTTTGGCGTGTTTGTGGGATTGGCCGCCGGTATTGACGGGCTGGTTCACTTGTCCGATTTGTCTTGGAACGAAACTGGCGAAGCCGCCGTTCGCAACTACAAAAAGGGCCAAGAGGTCGAGGCTGTGGTATTGGCCGTCGATGTCGAGCGCGAACGCATTTCTTTGGGCATCAAGCAATTGGACGCCGATCCCTTCACCACCTTCGTCTCGATCAACGACAAAGGCGCTGTGGTCACTGGCAAAGTCAAGACCGTCGATGCCAAAGGCGCCGAAATCGACCTGGGCGAAGACATCGTGGGTTATCTGCGGGTGTCGGAAATTTCGACCGACCGCATCGATGACGCCCGCAATGTGCTCAAGGAAGGCGATGAGGTCACCGCCGTGGTCACCAACGTGGATCGCAAAACTCGCAACATTCAGTTGTCGGTTCGCGCCAAAGATGCGGCTGATCAGCAAGAAGCCATGACCAACCTGAGCCAGCAGTCGTCGCGTGAAAACGCTGGGACCACCAGCCTGGGGGCTTTGTTGCGCGCCAAGCTCGACAACAACTCATGACGCGCTCGGACCTGGTGGAAGCCCTGGCCGAGCGATTCGGTCAGCTGACGCACCGGGATGCGGAGTTTGCCGTCAAGACCCTGCTCGATGCCATGAGCGAGGCCTTGGCGCGCGGACACCGCATCGAGTTGCGCGGCTTTGGCACATTCACGGTCAATCGCCGTCCCCCACGCATGGGGCGCAACCCCAGATCGGGTGAAAGTGTGGCTATCCCGGAAAAAAGGGTACCCCACTTCAAGCCGGGCAAGGCTTTGCGCGAAGCGGTCGACAAAACCGATTGAATGTCGATGTGCCTGGGGGGGCCTCTTGGCCCCCTTTTCACGCCCTACAATGGGGGCATGAAGCGAATTCTCGGGCTGTTGCAAACCCTGCTCAAGGCAGCCATTTTCTTCACATTGTTCGCCTTTGCCCTGAACAATCAGGACGATGTCACCGTACGCTTTTTCTTTGGCACCGAGTGGCATTCCCCCCTGGTGTTGGTCGTCCTGGCTGCTTTTGCCCTGGGCATGGCGCTGGGCGTACTGTCGATGGTGCCCCGTTGGTGGCGCGAACGACGGGCGGCCCAAAAGGCCCTGTCTAACCCGCCCCCGGTGGCTTCCTCTGGTCAAGCCGAGCATGGAACTTGATCTGTCCTGGGCGCTGATCGGGCTACCTTTGGCCTTTGGTCTGGGTTGGCTCGCCTCGAGACTGGACTTGCGCCAACTGCGTATAGAGAACCGCACCCAACCCAAGGCCTATTTCCAAGGTTTGAATCATCTGCTCAACGAGCAACAGGACCAGGCCATTGATGCTTTTATTGAGGCCGTACAACAAGACCCCGACACGTCGGAGTTGCATTTCGCTCTGGGTAATTTGTTTCGCCGTCGGGGCGAATTTGAGCGGGCTGTGCGCGTCCACGAACACCTGCTGGCCCGGGCCGATCTGAGCCAGTCTGACCAGCACCGGGCCCGGTATGCGCTGGCCCTGGATTTCCTCAAAGCAGGCCTGCTGGATCGGGCTGAAGAAAATCTGCGCATGCTGCGCGATACGCCCTTGCAAAATCAGGCGGGTCTGGCCCTGCTCAACATCCATGAGCGCGCCCGGGATTGGGCAGCGGCCGGCGAAGTCGCCCAGCAATTGAGCCAAAGCGGCGAAGGGCGCTTTGATGTGCGTCTGTCACATCATTTGTGCGAACAGGCACAAGCATTGCCTGCCGAGGCCACCGAGGAGCGGATGGCGCTGCTACGGCAGGCCTGTGCGGCCGCCCCGCAAGCGCTGCGTCCCCAACTGGCTCTGGCCGACGAATTGCACCAGCAAGGTCGTACGGCCCAGGCCCTCGATCAGCGACTCAACCTGGCCCGGGCCATGCCTCAGTTTGCACCCTTGTTGGCCGGAAGATTGGCCGAGTTGGCGGTCAGCGAAGGGCGCGTGTCTGAGGTTCGCGACTGGCTGCAAGCCCAGCAAGAAGATGCCCCGTCGTTGGACGTGATGGAGGCCTTGGCCCGTCTGGACGCAGCGTTGGGCCTGGGCGACGTGCAAAACCGTTATGCCCAGCATTTGAACAAAGAGCCCTCTTTGGTGGCAGCGCGGGCCTGGCTGGCCCATGAACCCTTACAACACGAAGCGCAGCGGGCTACTTTAGAGCGTGCATTGGAGCGTGCCGTGCAGCCGCTCAGGCGCTATCGGTGCGCGGCTTGCGGGTTTGAAGCCCAACGCCACTTTTGGCAATGCCCAGGCTGCCAGGCTTGGGACAGCTACCCAGCGAGGCGCGTGGAGGAACTATGAATTTACCTGAGCCCAGCCGATTGCGTCAGACCCGGGTGTTGGTGGTGGGTGATGTGATGCTGGACCGCTATTGGCATGGTGCGGTCGATCGCATCAGCCCCGAAGCCCCAGTGCCCGTGGTGCATGTGCAGCGGGAAGAAGATCGCTTGGGCGGCTGCGGCAATGTGGCCTTTAATCTGGTGAGTCTGGGGGCGCAGGCGAGCTTGCTGAGCGTGGTGGGTCAAGATGCCGCCGGTCAGCGCTTGGCGCAGTTGCTGGCCCACAGCGGAATCACAGCCGAACTGGGGCATGACCCGAGCTTGTCGACCACCATGAAGTTGCGCATCATTGGCCGACAACAACAGTTGTTGAGGGCCGACTTCGAGAACCTGCCAGACCATGAGGTACTGGCTTCACTGTCGCAACGCTACACCGAGTTATTGCCCAGCCATCAGGCGGTGCTGTTCTCTGACTATGGCAAGGGCGGCCTGACCCATGTGGCCGACATGATCGGTCTGGCTCGCGCTCAGGGCAAGCCGGTGCTGATTGACCCCAAGGGCCATGATTATTCGCGTTATGTAGGGGCCACTGTGATCACGCCCAACCGAGCCGAATTGCGCGAGGTGGTTGGCCCCTGGCGCGGCGAAGAACACCTGGAGCGATTGGCCCAGGGACTGCGTCGCGAATTGCGCCTGCAAGGTCTGTTGGTGACCCGCAGTGAAGAGGGCATGACCCTTTTTGACGACGCAGGCGCCATGCACGTGGGGGCGCAAGCCTTAGAGGTTTTTGACGTTACTGGGGCCGGCGACACCGTGATCGCCACTTTGGCTGCTTTGCTGGGCAGCGGTCTGTCTTTGCGCGAGGCCTTGCCTTGGGCGAACAAGGCGGGGGGCATTGTGGTCGGCAAATTCGGTACCGCCAGCGTCAGCTGGGCCGAACTCGCAGCCTGAGTAAGTATGGACAGGAGTCAACCATGAGCATCGTGGTCACTGGAGCTGCCGGATTCATCGGCAGCAATATCATCCGTGGGTTGAATCAACGCGGTATTCGCGACATCATCGCTGTCGATGACTTGAGCGAGGGCGACAAATTTGTCAACCTGGCCGATTTGCAAATCGCCGACTACATTGATCACCCCGAGTTTTATCTGCGTTTTACGGCAGGTGACTATGGCCCGGTGGAGTGTGTGTTTCACGAGGGGGCATGCAGCGACACCATGGAGAGCGATGGCCGCTACATGATGGCGAATAACTTCGAAGTGTCGAAAACTCTTTTTATGGCTTGCCAAACCCAAGGCGCACGTTTGCTGTATGCATCGTCGGCCGCCACTTACGGCGGTTCCGAGACCTTCATCGAAGAACCGCCGTATGAACGTCCACTCAATGTCTACGGCTACTCCAAGTTGCTGTTTGATCAATGGGTCCGACAGCAGATCGGTGTGACCTTTGACGGCGGCACCCGGCAAGTGGCGGGTTTTCGCTATTTCAATGTATACGGGCCGCGCGAACAGCACAAAGGGCGCATGGCCAGCGTTGCATTTCACCAGCACCATCAGTTTTTGCAAAGTGGGCGGGTCAAACTGTTCGGGGCATTTGGCGGCTATGCAGCCGGCGAGCAGATGCGCGACTTCGTGTATGTCGATGATGTGGTGGCTGTGAATTTGTGGTTTTTTGATCACCCCGAGGCCCACGGCTTGTTCAATTTAGGCTCAGGTCGGGCACAACCCTTTAACGATGTGGCTTTGGCCGTGATCAACAGCCATCGCCTTGCTTTGGGCGAAACAAAATTGACACTCGCCGATGCGATTTCGGGCGGATTGATCGACTATGTGGACTTTCCCGAGGCCTTGCGTGGCAAGTACCAGTGCTACACCCAGGCCGATTTAAGCGCCTTGCGCCGGGCGGGTTGTGAGCACCCATTTGTGGATGTGTCCACAGGTGTGGGTCGCTACATTCAGGCTTTGTCTGGGCGTGCGTAACCCCCACCGCCCGGGGTATGGATTTCAAACACATCGCCAGGCTGAACCTGAACCTGGCCGATGTGTGTCAAGGTCTCAACGCTTCCGTCTGAGCGTAACAAACGGTTGATGCCTGGCGCTCCGGGCTCTCCCCCTTCAAGGCCAAACGCTGGATGCTGGCGCCCGTTGGACAAGATGCCCGCGGTCATGGGCTCGAGGAATTCCACCCGACGGACCCCACCGTCGCCGCCGCGCCAGCGCCCAGCACCACCCGAGCCTGCACGGATGGCATAACTCTGCAGTCGCACCGGGAAACGGAATTCGAGCACCTCGGGGTCGGTCAAACGGGAATTGGTCATATGGGCCTGCACCACAGAGGTCCCGTTGAATCCGCCCACGGCACAGCCTTGAGCGTCAAAGAGGGGGCCGGCCCCGGTGCCACCCGAGATGGTTTCGTAGTACTGTACCCTTTGATTGCCAAAGGTGAAATTATTCATGGTCGGTTGGCTGCCTGCCAATACTTGCAAGGCCCCATACAGCGCGTTGGTGATACAACTCGAGGTTTCGACATTGCCCGCCACCACCGAGGCTGGCGGCAAAGGATTGAGCATGCAACCGCTGGGTATGATGACCTCAATGGGTTTGAGGCAACCGGCATTGAGCGGGATATCGTCTTCCACCAAAGTCCGAAACACATACAGCACCGCCGCCATACACACCGCCCTAGGCGCGTTGAAATTATTGTCTTGTTGCGCCGAAGTGCCTGAGAAATCGACCTTGGCCGAACGCCGCTGTGCGTCGATGGTGACAGCAACGCGGATCACCGCGCCGTTATCGAGCGGGAAGTCGAAACGACGGGTCTGCTGGTTGCCAAACCGGGTGGCCAAGCGGGCAATGGCGCGTCGCACCGATTCTTCAGCGTTGTCTTGGACGTGCCCCATGTAGGCGCGCACCACATCGAGTCCAAATTGAGTCACCATGCGCCGCAACTCTTGCACACCCTTTTCGTTGGCCGCAATTTGGGCCTTCAGATCGGCCATGTTCTGAGCTGGGTTGCGGCTGGGATGTGCGCCACTGGAGAGCAAGTCCAGCATCTCGGTTTCGCGCAAACGGCCAGCATCGACCAGTTTGAAATTCTGAATTTGAACCCCCTCTTCGTCGATGGTGCGTGAAAAAGGTGGCATTGAGCCCGGCGAGATGCCGCCGATGTCGGCATGGTGACCGCGCGAACCGACATAAAACACCGGTTCGGGGTGCTTGGGCAGAAACACAGGCGTGATGACCGTCACGTCGGGCAAGTGGGTGCCCCCGTGATACGGATCGTTCAAGACATAGACATCGCCCTCGCGCATGAGGCCCGCATTTTCATGAATCACGGTTTGTATGCTCTCACCCATAGAGCCCAAGTGAACCGGCATATGGGGGGCGTTGGCTATCAGGTGACCTGACTGGTCAAAAATGGCGCAAGAAAAATCAAGACGCTCTTTGATATTGACCGAATAGGCCGTGTTTTGCAACTGCAGACCCATTTGCTCGGCAATGTTCATGAACAGGTTGTTGAAGACCTCGAGCAAAATGGGATCGACACGGGTGCCCACGGCATGGGTTTGCTGTCGCGCCTGCACACGCACCAAGATCAGGTGATCGAGCCCCGTCAAACGGGCCTGCCAGCCGGGCTCTACCACGGTGGTGGCATTGCGCTCGGCTATGATCGCAGGACCCGCTAAGCTGTCGCCTGCACGCAAGTCTTCACGCACCACGAGTGCGGCATCGTGCCAGCGACCTTCGGTGTACATGCGCACGGTCGCGCGTTGCGGGACCGGTCGTGGCGGATGCGTCGGCTGACTGACTTCGTGTGCGGTATCGCCGGCAATGATGGCTTCGACCGAGGCCGCCTCGACGATGAGCGGCTTGCCCTCCATCAGGAAAGCAAAGCGTTGCCGATAGGCTTGCTCAAAAGCGGCTTGAATGTCAGTCAGGGTGCCATCGGGGACCACCAGGGCCAGATCGGTGCCCTCGAAGCGCACATGCAAACGTCGCCGAACTTGAATCTGGCCTTGCGCCAGGGGGGAGTTAGACAATTCTTGGTGGGCCCATTCAGTCAATTCATCCAGCACCTGAGACCATTGGGCCTGATTTTCGGGGCTTAGACGCAACTCGATGGCACGTTCTTTGATCAGGCTTTGGTCTGCCAAGCCCATGCCGTAGGCCGATAGCACCCCGGCCAAGGGATGCACGAGGACTTGCTGCATGCCCAGCGCATCGGCCACCAGGCAGGCGTGTTGTCCTCCAGCACCGCCAAAGCACTGTAGGGTATAGCGGGTCACGTCGTAGCCCCGGGCGACCGAGATTTTTTTGATCGCATTGGCCATTTGCTGGACCGCGATGCGTATGAACCCCTCGGCCAATCCCTCAATGCTGAGATCGGACTGAGCTGGTCCAGATTGGGCGACGTCTTTGAGCAAGCGCTCAAAGCCGGCACGCACTGAGCTTGCATCCAGGGGTTCGTTAGCGGCCGGCCCAAACACCGCCGGAAAATAAGAGGGCTGGATTTTCCCCAACAGCACATTGGCGTCGGTGACCGCCAGCGGCCCGCCGCGCCGATAACTGGCCGGACCGGGGTTGGCGCCAGCACTTTGCGGGCCGACCCGCAAGCGGGCACCGTCAAATTGCAAAATCGAACCGCCTCCGGCCGCAACGGTATGAATGCTCATCATGGGGGCGCGCATGCGCACGCCAGCGACCTGCGTTTCAAATTCGCGCTCAAACTCGCCCGCAAAATGGCTGACATCGGTGGACGTGCCGCCCATGTCAAAACCGATCACCCGCGCCGATCCGTGCAGCACCTCGCCATGGGCAAAGGCCATCTCGGCGGTGCGGGCCATGCCGACGATGCCGCCGGCAGGGCCGGACAAAATGGCGTCTTTGCCCTGAAAGGCGTGGGCGTCGGTCAAACCGCCAGAAGACTGCATAAAAAAGAGGGGGACGCCTGGCATCTCGGCGGCCACTTGCTCGACATAGCGGCGCAAGATGGGGGACAGATAAGCGTCGACCACCGTGGTGTCGCCCCGACTCACCCATTTCATCATGGGGCTGACCCGATGTGAAACACTGATTTGTGTGTATCCGATCTGGCGTGCCAGTTCGGCCGCCCTGCTCTCGTGTTGAGTGTGCCGATAGCCGTGCACCAGGGCGATGGCCACACTGCGCAGACCTCGGTCAAATGCGTTTTGCAGATCGCTGCGCAATCGGGCCTCGTCCAGCGGGTGTATCACCTCGCCATGAGCACCCATGCGCTCTCGGGCCTCGACGACTTCGCTGTAGAGCAACTCGGGCAATACGATGTGTCGGTCAAACAAGCGGGGACGGTTCTGGTAGGCAATGCGCAAGCCGTCCGCAAAGCCCTGGGTGGTCACCAACAGCGTGGGCTCTCCTTTGCGCTCGAGCAATGCGTTGGTAGCCACTGTGGTGCCCATTTTCACGCCAGCCACTTGATCGGGCGGAATGATTTGATCGGGCGACAAACCCAATAAATGCTTGATCCCTGCCACCGCCGCGTCGCGGTATTGCTCGGGGTTCTCGCTCAGCAATTTGTGCGTCACCAAAACGCCATCAGGGCGTTTGCCCACGATATCGGTGAAGGTGCCGCCACGGTCGATCCAGAATTGCCAGCGATCCTGGCTGGGGTTGTGCATAGGTGTCGCCCTCATGGCCCCGCACGGTCAATGGTCGATGGGTGGCTGGGCCGAAATCAGGGGATGATTATCGTTTTTTTCCTGGCCTCAGTGTAAGCCCCAATGTTTTGTCCAAATCACTCGTGATTTTGGCGGTCACAAACGTGCAAAATATGGATTGTGCGAAATTCAAATCAGATATGATAATCAAATTGAGTATTGTTTTGACTTGATTTTTTATGCTTGGCAAAAGCAGTTCGGCATTAGAAACAGGGGTTTTGGTTTCAC
>CAYMJT010000022.1:26379-27331 GCA_964390775.1 uncultured Bordetella sp. | reverse complement strand
CGGCGCAAAAATTGGCGGCCAAGGTCAAAAGCGGTGAAGGCTTTGACCTGAACGATTTTCTGGCCCAAATTCAGCAAATGCGCCAGATGGGTGGTTTGAGCAATCTGATGGACAAGTTGCCGGCTCAGCTGGCGGGAAAAGCCAAAGAAAGCGATTTGCAGCGGGCCGAAAAAGAGATGGTGCGCAAGCAAGGCATCATTCACAGCATGACCGCCAGCGAGCGAGCCCGCCCCGAGATCATCAAGGCGACCCGTAAGCGTCGCATCGCCATGGGCGCTGGCGTTCAGGTGCAAGACGTGAACCGATTGCTCAATGAGTTTGGGCAGATGCAAGACATGATGAAAAAAATGCGCGGCGGCGGCCTCATGAAAATGATGAAGCGCATGGGCGCATTCAAAGGCGGCTTTCCCGGCATGCCCAGATAGACGCTGAAATTGGGGTCAGACCCCAATTTCGGTCATTGCCCCCCAAGGACTTCGACTTCGCCCCGCAACGAATGCGGCAAAGCGGCCGTGATGCGCACATCCAGCATTTGCCCCACCAGTCTTTGTCCCCTGGGGCCGCCGTCAAAGTTAACAATGCGGTTGCATTCGGTGCGACCCATGAGTTCGGCGGCGTTTTTGCGCGAAGGCCCTTCGACCAAAATGCGCTGGACCGTGCCGACCCTTTGCGCGCTGATGGCGCGCACATGGTTTTCGAGGGTCGCTTGCAGGTGCTGCAAGCGCTCGAGCTTGACCGCTTGGGGCGTGTCATCGGGCAAGTTGGCCGCCGGGGTGCCTGGTCTGGCGCTGAAGACGAAGCTGAAAGAAGCATCAAAGCCCACGTCATCGATCAGACGCATCATTTTGTCGAAGTCTTGTTGGGTTTCGCCTGGAAAGCCCACGATGAAGTCTGAGCTCAGTGACAGGCCAGGGCGGACAGCCCGCAGGCGGCGGATGATGTTTTTGTACTC
>CAYMJT010000022.1:0-26369 GCA_964390775.1 uncultured Bordetella sp. | reverse complement strand
GCTTGCGCACCGTGCTCTTGTATTCCATGGCGGTGTAGCCGCGTTTCATGGCCATCAGAATCCGGTCGCTGCCGTGTTGCACGGGCAAATGCAAATGGTTCACCAACTGCGGCACTTTGCCATAGACATCGATCAGGCCCTGGGTGAATTCATTGGGGTGGCTGGTGGTGTAGCGTATGCGTTCGATGCCGGGCATTTCGGCCACGTACTCCAGCAACAGGGCAAAGTCGGCGATCTCGCGGGTATCGCCCATCGCGCCACGGTAGGCGTTCACGTTTTGGCCCAAGAGGGTGATTTCTTTGACGCCCTGGGTCGCCAGGCCCGCGACTTCGGTCAAAACATCGTCCAATGGACGACTCACTTCTTCGCCCCGGGTGTAGGGGACGACGCAATAGGAACAATACTTGGAGCAGCCTTCCATGATGCTGACGAAGGCGCTGGCGCCCTCGACCCGGGCCGGTGGCAAATGGTCAAACTTTTCGATTTCGGGGAAACTGATGTCCACTTGGGGCGTTTGCCGTTGTTCGCGCTGATCGAGCAAGTCGGGTAAACGGTGCAGGGTTTGCGGACCAAACACCACATCGACATAGGGCGCCCGTTCGATGATGGCGGCCCCCTCCTGGCTGGCCACACAACCACCCACGGCGATTTTGACCCCGCGCTGCTTCAGGTGCTTGACGCGCCCAAGATCGGAAAAGACTTTTTCCTGGGCTTTTTCCCGCACCGAGCAGGTGTTGAACAGAATCAGGTCGGCCTGTTCGGGGTCGTCGGTTTTTTCATAGCCCTGGGCGGCGCCCAGAACGTCGGCCATTTTGTCCGAGTCGTACTCGTTCATCTGGCAGCCAAAAGTTTTGATGTAGACCTTGCGGCTCATGGTGTAGATCCAGAGGCAAAAACCCTATTATCGGTCCTAAAGCGGGGCCTGGCTGGGCCGTGCATAGAATGTCCCCATGAGCACCTTTACCCAAACCATTTTGTTCACCGACATCGACGGGCGAGCCCGTTTCAAGAGCGTGGACATCGCGCTCGATCAAGGCACCCCCCAATCGCGTTTATCGGCGCTGATGGCCAGTGGGGGCTTGCAGTTGCGCGAGTCGCCAGTGGGTTTTCGCAGTGAATTTCACGTGACCACCACGCCTCAGTGGGTGTTCATTTTGCAAGGTCAAATGGAGATTCGTCTGCAAGACGGCAGTAGCCGTGTGTTTGGTCCGGGGCAGCATTTTTTTTCTGCCGATGTGTTGCCGCCCGGTGCCCTTTTTGACGCCGCTTTGCACGGACACGCTAGCCGACAGGTGGGCGACTTGCCCTTGGTCACGGCGTTTGTGCGGGCCTGATCAAGACTGTACCAGCTGCTTGGCGCGGGCGATCGACATCAGCATACCCAGCGCGATCCCCAAGGTCAGCATGGCAGTACCGCCATAGCTGATGAAGGGCAATGGCACGCCGACCACGGGCAAAATGCCGCTGACCATGCCCATGTTGACAAAGGCATAGGTGAAAAAAATCATGCTGATGCTGCCGGCCAACAAGCGGGCGAACAATGTCGCACCCTCCAGGGCGATGGTTAGCCCGCGCCCGACCAAGAACAAAAACACCAGGCAAACGCTGATGGTGCCCAGCAAGCCAAACTCCTCGCTGAAGGCGGCAAAAATAAAGTCGGTGGTGCGCTCGGGAATGAAGTCCAGGTGGGTTTGGGTGCCCTGCATAAAGCCCTTGCCGGTCCAGCCGCCAGAGCCGATGGCGATCAGGCCTTGCAAGATGTGAAAGCCTTTGCCCAGGGGGTCGCGCGACGGATCGAGCAAGGTACAAATCCGTTGTTGTTGATAGTTGTGCAGCAAGGGCCAGCGCACGCCGTCGGCGCACAACTGGGGTTCAAACCAAACCAACAGACCCAGGCCCACCACAACCAGCACCAGCGGCGGCACAATCCAGCGCCAGCTCAGACCTGCAAAGTAAATGACGTACAAGCCAGCGCTCAAAACCAAAAGAGCGGTGCCCAGATCGGGCTGTTTGATGATCAGACCCACCGGTATGGCCAAAATAATCACAGCCAATAAAAAATCGAGGGGGCGCAACTGGCCTTCGCGGCGCTGAAACCACCAAGCCAGCATGAGTGGGACGGCAATTTTGAGCAATTCGCTGGGCTGCACCACTACGCCCAAATTAATCCAGCGGGTGGCTCCCTTTTTGGTGATGCCAAACAAGGCCACGGCAATCAGCAAGGCCACGCCCAAGAGATACAAGGGCAGGGCCCAATCCATGAGTTTTTGGGGTGGAATTTGGGCCACCACCAGCATGGCCAGGCCCGCGATCAGCAGATTACGACCTTGGTCCACAAAGCGTTCGCCGTTGGCAAAGCCCGATGAGTACATGGTCACCAAGCCCATCATGGCCAACAGCCCCACCGCCAGCAGCAAGGGCAGGTCAAAGCCGCGCAGCCAATAGGCCAGGCGCGAGGCCAGTGTGGGGCGCTGAATGACAATGGGCATGGCGCTATTATCCCCGCTTGACTGGGCCTCGTGGGACAATGTCCCCCATGCAAGCTATTTTTGAAGAAGCGGGAAAATACCTCGGGGGACGTGTCCTCTCCGAGGGTGATGCCTCGGCCCAAATCGAACTCGAAACAGGCAAGCGGGTCAAGGCCAAACTTGCGAACATCGTATTGCGATTTGAACAACCCCCGGCCCAACAGTTGCTGGCCCAGGCGCAGCAAGAAAGTTTACCCATCGACCTCGATTTGGCTTGGGAGTTTGCGCCTGAAGACGAATTTGGATTTGCCGAATTGGCGCGCGAATACTTCGGTGCATCATGCAATACGGTGCAAAGTGCCGCCATGTTGTTGCGTTTACACGAAGCCCCGCACTATTTCCGGCGCGCCGGCAAGGGCCGTTATCGCAAGGCCGATGCCGAAGTGCTCAAACTGGCTTTAGCGGCGATTGAAAAGAAAAAACAAATTCAGCTTCAGATCGACCAATGGTCGGATCAATTGGTTCAAGGTCGATGCCCGAACGAGGTGCAAGAGCAGATTTTCAAAATCCTGTTTAAACCTGATAAAAATGCTCCCGAATACAAGGCCGTGGTGCAAGCGGCTCGCCAGAGTCAGCGCGCACCTCTGGATTTGCTGCAACAGGCCGGCGCGATCGGTTCGGCCTACGAGTTTCATTGGCAGCGGTTCTTGTTTGAGCATTTCCCCAAGGGCACAGCCTTCCCTCATGTCAACGCGCCTTCAGTCAGCGCAGATTTACCCTTGTCGGATGCTGTGGCTTATTCGATCGACGATTCGGAGACGACCGAAATCGACGACGCCTTGTCGGTGCAGGGTTTGGGCTCGGGTACGGTCACCTTGGGCATACACATCGCAGCACCCGCCTTGGCCTTGAAGCCTGGTGACGCCATCGATGGGCTGGGCCGTGCCCGCATGTCTACGGTCTATATGCCCGGCCACAAGATCACCATGCTGCCCGATGCGGTGGTCCAAAACTACACCTTGACCGAAGGCCAAGACTGCCCAGCGGTATCGCTGTATCTGCGATTCGAAGAGAGCAGTCTCACTTTGATCGAGCATCAAACACGGCTGGAGAAAGTTCACATCGCCGCCAACCTTAGACATGATCAACTCGAGGACGGTGTCACTGAAGGGTGGTTGGAACAAACTTCTGTGCCTTGGGCGGGGGCCGCAGCTGAGCCTGCCATGCCACGGCCCGCCCTGTCATGGCTGTTTCGCCTGGCGCGTCACCTCAAAGCAGCCCGAGAACAAGTCAGGGGTAAGCCCGAGACTTTTAATCGGCCCGATTATGCGTTTCGCTTGAAAAACAAAAACACCCCCGAACCCAGTGGCGATGAATGGGTGGAAATCTCTTTGCGCCAGCGCGGCTCACCCCTTGATTTGATCGTGGCCGAAGCCATGATTCTGGCCAACAGCACCTGGGGACAATGGTTGAGCAGCTTGGGCGTACCCGCCATTTACCGCAGCCAGGCCAGCCTGGCTCCAGGCATCAAGGTGCGCATGGGTACCAAGGCATTGCCCCACGCAGGCATCGGTGTGGCGTGCTATGCCTGGAGCACCTCACCCTTGCGCCGTTACACCGATCTGGTCAATCAGTGGCAAATAGTGGCCTGCGTTCGTCATGGCGCCACCGCTGCGCTGGCGGCCCCGTTTCAACCCAAAAGCGCCGAATTGCTGTCGATCATTTCGTCTTTCGAGACCGCCTACAGCGCGTACAACGCCCATCAAGCGCAGATGGAACGGTTTTGGACCCTGCGTTATTTGCAGCAAGCCTCCATCAGTACGCTGGAAGCTACTGTCATCAAAGCCTGGCCTGATCAACCTGTGCTGGTGCGCGCTGACGCATTGCCTTTGGTGCTGACGGTGACCACCTCTGGTTTGCAACGCGGCCAAAGATTGCGTTTGCAGTTGGGCCAAATCGACGCCATTGGGCTCGATGTCAGGGCCAGCGTGTTGGATTACTTGGACGCCGATGCCGCAGCCACGCCTGATACGGGCGAGGAAGGCGACGAGGATCTGAGTCAAAGTGGCCCTATTCAGGTTGACATCGATCTGAGCGATGCGGCACCGTTGGCCACGGGTGGCGATGCGGCTTGACGGATTGCCCGTGGCGCTGGCCCTGTCGCTGGGCTTGCATTGGTGTGCTTTGACGGTGCCTTTGACCGATCCCGTGCCCGTGCGACGCGATTTGCCTGCACAGGCCCTGGAAATTGTTTTGCTCAATGCCCGAAAACCCGCCACCATGCCCGAAGCCAACACCCAGGCACGCACATTGGCGCAGGCCACATGGGCCGGTGGTGGCGATGCCGAGCGGGGCCGGGCGCGCTCGGCGGCGCCGCGTCGGGAACAAAGTCTGCAGCAAAATCATCTGCAAGCCATGAGCGAACAATTGCGTTTGCTCGAACAGCAACAGCTGGCGCTACTGAGCCAGATCAAAACTCAGCCCACTGCGGCAAGTCTGGCTCAGCAGCGCCAATTGGCCGAGATTGAGCGAAGAATCCAGGATGAAAACGCCCGACCCCGCAAACGTTTTCTGGGGCCTTCCACCCGTGAAGTTTTTTATGCCGAGTACTACGATCAATTGCGGCGCCAAATCGAGGTGCAAGGGACCCGGCATTTCCCGACCCATCGGGGGCAACGTTTGTATGGGGCCCTGACCTTGATTTTGACAGTGGACACGGCAGGCCGCATGGTCGATATCGAGCGGGTCGAGGGCTCGGGCAATGCCGAGCTCGATCGGCGTGCTCGCGCCATCGCCAACAGTGCTGCGCCGTTTGGTGAATTTCATCCAGCCATGAAGCGCCAGGTCGATCAATTGGCTTGGGTGGTGCGTTTTACCTTCAGTGCCGACGCTGGCTTGCAAACCGAATGGGTCGAGCCCCAAGCCCGCCAGCATCAGGGCAAGGGGCCATGATGCAATACCTGCGTCTGGTTTTGCGCCGCTTCATTGGCCCCTGGATGGGGGGACTGCTGCTGCTATTTCTGGCCCTGCAATGTGTCTTTGCCGTGCGCATTGCGACCATGGCCTGGGTGGCCCCAAGCTCCACCACCTTTGAGCGCAGCGAACAGTGGCGGCTGGCCCATAGCCCCAGCCCCTTGCGTTGGCAACAGGAGTGGGTAGATCTCAATCACATCTCGGTCCATCTGCAACGTGCCGTCATCGTCTCTGAGGACGACCTTTTTTTACAGCACGCCGGCGTACAATGGGACGCCTTGGAAAAAGCCCGCGAACGCAACGAGCGGGCCAGCGCACAGGCGCAACGGCAAGGCCGCAAGCAAAGCCGTGTGGTGGGGGCTTCGACCATCACCCAGCAATTGGCCAAAAACCTGTTTTTAAGCGGCGAGCGCACCTGGCTGCGCAAGGGGCAGGAGCTGATTCTGACCTTGATGCTCGAAGCCTTGCTTGACAAGCGTCGCATTTTGGAAATTTATCTCAACCATGTCGAATGGGGAGAAGGGATTTTTGGCGCACAAGCCGCTGCCCGACACTATTTCGGCAAGAGTGCCGCCGACTTGAGCGAGTGGGAGGCGGCCCGCTTGGCGGTCATGTTGCCGCGTCCCAAATGGTTTCAGAAGAATCCGGAGTCGCTCTATTGGGCCGAGCGCTCGGAAGTGATCTTGGTGCGCATGGCCGGTGTCAAAACCCCTTGATCGAGCAATATATCGGCCAATACCGCATCGACTTCACTGCGCCAATCGGGCAGTGTCGCGCCAAAAGTGCTCGACCAGCGTGCGCAGTCCAGCCTTGAATTGCGAGGGCGCGGGGCAGGTGTTGGATACTGGTCGCTTGAGATGGCTTGCACTTGGGGGGCGTGCACCTTCAGGGGGGCCCCCCACTGGCTGGCCCGCGCCAACACATGAGCGGCATAGCTGTGCCAATCGGTTGCGCCAGCACAGCTGAGGTGATACAGACCCCAAGGGGCTGCATCGCTTGGGGCTCCCAGCGCCACGCTGCAGGCGTGCAAACTCTGGCGCGCCAAGCAGCGCGCCGAGGTCGGGGTTCCGAACTGATCAGCCACGACGCGCAATTGTTCGCGCTCTTGGGCCAGACGCAAGATGGTTTTGATGAAATTGCCGCCATGGCGGGCGAACACCCAACTGCTTCTTATCAACAGATGGCGTTTGAGCAAAGATTGCACCGCTTGTTCGCCAGCCAACTTGCTGCGACCATAGGCACTTTGCGGCCCGGTGGGGTCGGTTTCTTGATAGGGTCGGTTCAGCGTCCCGTCAAACACATAGTCGGTGGAGTAATGCACCAGCGGAATGTGCCGTTCCTGGGCGAATTCGGCCAGCACCCGCACCGATTCGGCATTGACCCGCTGGGCCAAGTCGGGTTCGGATTCGGCACGGTCGACAGCGGTATAGGCCGCCGCATTGAAAATGACATCGATAGACAAGGCGCGAAGGCTTTGCGCCAACGCTTCGGGGCGTGACAGATCACAATGCTGGCGATCGGACCAAATCCAATGTTGGGCCAAATCCCGGGCCGCCCCTTGATCGACCGCCTCGCGCAAGGCCATGCCCAATTGCCCGTTGGCACCCAATACCAAGGCGGTTCGCTGCGGGGCGAGATCAGCCATATTGTTGCGTCACCCACTGGCGATAGGCGCCGCTGGTGACATCACGCACCCAGTCGGGGTGGTCGAGGAACCAGCGTACCGTTTTGCGCATGCCGGTCTCGAAGGTTTCCTGTGGCCGCCAGCCCAATTCGCGCTCGATTTTGCGCGCGTCGATGGCATAGCGCCGGTCGTGGCCCGGTCGGTCGGCCACAAAAGTGATTTGCTGGGCATAGCTTTGACCATCGGCGCGTGGGCTGGCTTCGTCCAAAGCGCTACACAATGTGCGCACCACATCCAGATTGGCCATTTCGTTCCAGCCGCCGATGTTGTAAGTCTCTCCCGGCACACCGGCTTGCAACACCCGCCAAATGGCCCGGCAGTGGTCTTGCACATAGAGCCAATCGCGAATTTGCTGACCATCGCCATAGATGGGCAAAGCTTGCCCTTGCAGGGCGCGGTGAATCACCAGCGGGATCAATTTTTCAGGAAAATGGTAGGGGCCGTAATTGTTTGAGCAATTCGTCGTCAGCACCGGCAGTCCATAGGTGTGGTGCCACGCCCGCGCCAAGTGATCGGCGGCGGCTTTGGTCGCCGAATAGGGGCTGTTGGGTTCATGCCGATGGTTTTCAGTAAAGGGGGCCGCATCGGGGGCCAGACTGCCATACACCTCGTCGGTGCTGACCTGCACAAATCGAAATGCCTGGTCGGACAAGGTCTGGGCATAGGCTCGGGCGCATTCGAGTAGATTAAAGGTGCCCTGAACATTGGTGCGCAAAAAGTCATCCGGACCGTGGATGGAGCGATCCACATGCGATTCAGCTGCGAAATGCACGACAGCCTGCGGACGGTGTTCGGCCAACAGCCGCGTCACCAGCTCGGCGTCGACGATATCGCCGCGCACAAACACATGGCGCGGGTTGCCCTGCAGTGACTTCAGGTTGGCCAAATTGCCTGCATAGGTGAGCTTGTCGAGGTTGATCAGCTTGACCTCGGCCTGCTCGGCCAGCACGGTGTGAACAAAATTGCTGCCGATAAAGCCAGCCCCGCCGGTGACCAGCACACAGCGGGGATTGAAGACCGGCTTCATCTAGCGTGCCCCGACGTCAAGCGGCGGAAGACACTTCTGTGTTTTCGCCCAAGACGGTGGCACGAACCATGTCGCGCAACAACTTCTTTTCCTGGAAACTCAGGGTGCGATCCAGAGCTTTGCGAACCTGGAGCAGCATTTGGCGGTCAACTTCCTGGGGAATGCCCCGGCTGACTTGCAATTCTTCGCGCAGGTCCTCACGCAAGTCTTCGGGTTCTTCGGACCACCAAGCTTGAACCACCTCAGCCAGAATGGGGCGTATGGATTCGATGTCTTCGCTGGGGACTTGACGCACACCTTTGCCAAAGCGCGGCTGGCTTAAGTCGCGAATGGCATGTTCATTGAGTAACAGGCGCGAGTCGGCCTGGCACAGCAGGTCGGCCCACTCGGGATCGTCCTTGCGCAACTGTTCGAGGTTGCGCGAGGCTTCATCGGCCAAGATGTGCACCGAAACCCCAAAGAGTTGGGCTTCGTTAATCAGACTCACCAAAGACTGGTCATCGGTGGCCAACACAATGTGGCGATAGGCCTTGCGTTCAGACAGGGCTTTCAGATCGGCGGTCAGGGCAGCCCGGGCGGAAGCGCCACCATCAGTGTCGCGCGCCGACACCAGACGTTGAATCAAACCCTGGGGCAAGGCGTCATCGCGCGTGTCGGTGTACCAATAAACCCGCTGAACTTCGGCGCTCAGGCCGACTTGTTCAAGCACACCCGATAAAACGGGGGCCAATGCATACCGGTGTACCGGGTCGGATTCGGGGGTCAGGCCTAACAACCAATGAAGGTATTTTTGATCGATCAGGGCCAC
Organism: uncultured Bordetella sp.; assembly: GCA_964390775.1. Classification (GTDB taxonomy): domain Bacteria; phylum Pseudomonadota; class Gammaproteobacteria; order Burkholderiales; family Burkholderiaceae_C; genus Limnohabitans. The sequence continues at coordinate 17,409 of CAYMJT010000022.1, read as the reverse complement.
GGCGGTTTGCGCCGACAACTCGCGGCGCAGATGGTGGGTCGACTCTCTTTTCATCATGGATTAAATTGAAAAAATTAAAAAATTAGTTGAAATAAACTTCCAACTTTCACATTCTAGCATCGGGCATTCATCCGAGCTGCTGGGACGTGGTTTTCGACGGCCACTTGTTCATCGGTGCGACCAAAGCGGCGCACCCTGAGACTGAACCAGTGCAAGGCGGTTTGCAAATGAGCTTCGTTGAAATCGGGCCACAAGACGTCGGTGAAGTACATCTCCGTGTAGGCCATCTGCCAGAGTAGAAAATTGCTGACCCTGGCCTCGCCGCCAGTACGAATCAGCAAATCGGGGTCGGGCAAATCGGCGGTGCTCAGGTGCTCGGCGAGTTCCTTGGGCGCTAACTCGTCTAAAGATCGGCTGGGGTGGGCTTGCTGCCAACGCCGGGTGGCTTGCAAAATGTCCCATTGCCCGCCGTAATTGACGGCCACGGTGAGGTGGAAACGGTCATTGTGTCGGGTGCTTTCCTCGGCGCGCTCGATCCAGGCGCACAACTCAGGCCCCAGGGCCTCGCGTTGTCCGATGACCCGCAATCGAATGCCCGCCTCTTGCAAATCGCGCAATTCCTTGCGCAGGTACTGGACAAAAAGGTCCATCAATTTGCGCACTTCATCTGGGGGGCGGCGCCAGTTTTCGGTGCTGAATGCAAACAAAGTCAGGTGACTGACACCGCTGCGCACGCAAGACTGCACCACCTTGCGCACTGTGGCGGCGCCTTTCACGTGGCCGACCGTCCGTGGTAGGTGGCGGTTTTTGGCCCAGCGGCCATTACCGTCCATGATGATGGCGATGTGTTGAGGATGCTGCATAAATCTTTAGTATTGTATACGATCTAATTTTGCTTAACATTGAAGCCCGATCGCAGTCAGGGCCTCATCAGACCCTCAGGCTATACATTAGATGCTCAGGAGAAAGCGCCATGACCAAGAAAAAATCCGTCCCCACTGGGGCTCCCAACGACGCTCCAAGCGCCGATCCGGCCCAACAAATCTGGCTGGCTGGGTTGGGGGCCTTTTCGCAGGCGCAAAAAAAGGGCTCGGAAGCGCTACAAAAGATGTTGCAAGACGGCTTGACCCTGCAGCGTCAGGCGCAGCAAACCGCCGAACAGAAAATTGCCGATGCGACCGAGAAGATGAGCGCCATGGCGCGTCAGCTGGCCCAAGGCAAAACGCCTGCCGCAGCGGTCAAAGCGGCCTCCTGGGATAGCCTGGAAGGTCTGTTTGAGCAACGCGTCTGGCAAGCGCTGCAACGCCACGGTTGGCCTGACTCGGCACGCATCAGCGAGCTCGAGGCCAGGGTCGCCCAGCTGGAAAAACAGTTGACGCAGGGCCAGACCCAGGCCGCCAAGGCCAAGCCTGTCGCAGCCAGCCGTCGTCCCCGCAATGGCTAAGAAAGCACCGCGCCGGACCGCCGAGCGCATTTTGGAAGTCACACTGGGCCTCTTTAACCGCTTTGGTGAGCCCAATGTCTCGACGACGCTGATCTCCAATGAGTTAGGCATCAGCCCCGGGAATTTGTACTACCACTATCCAGCCAAAGACGAGTTGGTGAACGCCTTGTTCACCCGATACAAGGCCGAATTGCTCGAATTGCTGGTGTCGGCCCCCGAGGTGCAAAACCTGGAGGACGCCTGGTTCTTTATTCATCATCTGATGGAGCGGGTTTGGACCCATCGTTTCATTTACCGCGACCTCAACGACTTGCTCAGCCGCAACCGCCGGCTGGAGTCCGAGATGAAAGAGGTGTTGCTGCACAAGGACACCGCTTTTCAGGTCTTGCTGGCCCGCTTGACGCAGGCTGGTTTGCTGGATATGGAAGAAATCGACCGACGCGCCACCGCCAGTCACATGGTGCTGCAAAGCACCTGGTGGCTGAGTTACGCCTATGTCTTGCAACCGCGCAGCGCACTGGAGGACGACAATGGCCCACGCGCCATGGTCGATGCTGCGCAATCGATGCTCACTTTGTGTAAGCCCTACGCCCAAGGGCCAGGTCGCAAACACCTGCAAGCGTTGCTGGCGCGTTACGCTCGGCCATGACTCAAGGGTTGATTGACCCGTACCTCCAAAGGGGCGTTCGGATTTGATGCTTTGACAAGGAAACGCCCCATGCCATCGTTGCCCAAACCTGAATTGAACTTCTTTTGCGAGCTCATGGTTCAGGTGGCCCAACCACAAACCGTGGGCGCCACCTTGCACGGCTTGCGACGCGTGATCCCTATTGTGGGTGGGCAAGTGCAAGGCGACGGTTGGCAGGGCCGTGTGTTACCAGGGGGTGCCGATTTCCAGTTGATCTTGAGCGAAACTGCGTCTGAACTCGATGCCCGATATGTGATTGAACTGGACGGCGGTGACCTGATCTATGTGCGCAACCATGCCGTGCGCAGTGCCGAAGCCGAGGTGATGTCGCGATTGTTGCGGGGCGAGACGGTGGCTCCCGAGGCGGTGTACTTTCGCTGTTGTCCGAGTCTGGAGACCGCCTCACAAGCCCTGTCTTGGGTCAACTCGCGGCTTTTTATCGGCACCGGCGCACGCCACCCCGAGCAGGTGCAAATGACTTTTTATGCCGTGGCTTGAGGGTTGGCCTAGGGAAGCTCTGTCTATATGCAGGGCTTACCTAGGTAAGCCCTGAGTGGATGGAGCCCGCTCAGATCTTAAACTACTTACTTTGAGTCTTATCGCTTTTGTCTGGATTGACGCATGTTGGTTTTTGTCTTGCAACGATTGTTCCAAGCTGCTTGGGTCATGCTGGCTGTGGCTTTCATTGCTTTTTTGCTTTTTCAATACGTGGGAGACCCAGTGCTGTTTATGCTGGGTCAAGATGTCACACCCGAAAAAGTGGCCCAACTGCGGGCCGAGTTGGGCTTAGACCAACCTTTTTTCATTCAATTTTTTCATTTTGTCGCCAATGCGGTGCAGGGTGATTTTGGCCTCAGTTTGCGCTTGGGGGGCGAAGTCTCTAGGCTCATCGCCGAGCGCTTGCCGGCCACGCTAGAGTTGGCTTTTGCCGCCGCTTTACTGGCTTTGTGGATCGGTATTCCGCTGGGCGTTTATGTGGCATTGCATCGGCAGGCGGCATTCAGTCGTTTGTTAATGACGGCTTCCTTGGTGGGTGTGTCTTTGCCGACCTTTCTGATTGGCATTTTGCTGATTTTGGTTTTTTCGGTGTGGTTGGGTTGGTTGCCCAGTTTTGGTCGGGGCGAGGTGGTCAAACTGGGCGCTTATTCCAGTGGCTTATTGACGCTAGATGGCTTGCAACACCTGATCTTGCCGGCGCTGACGCTGTCGTTTTTTCAACTCACGCTGGTGTTGCGACTGGTGCGCGCCGAAATGCTTGAAGTGCTGCGAACCGATTACATCAAATTTGCCCGTGCGCGCGGTTTGTCCGAACGGGTGATTCATTTTCAGCACGCGCTGCGCAACACCTTGGTCCCGGTGATCACGGTGACCGGTCTGCAATTGGGCTCGCTGATCGCCTTTGCCATCATCACCGAAACGGTGTTTCAGTGGCCGGGCATGGGCTTGTTGTTCATACAGGCCGTGACCTATGCCGACATTCCGGTCATGGCCGCCTATTTGTGCCTGATTTCCCTGATTTTTGTGGTCATTAATCTGGTGGTCGACCTGCTGTATTTCTGGGTCGACCCCCGATTGCGGAGCAATCACTGATGGCCTGGCGTGACTCCGATTGGTTCTATTCGTTTCGGCAAACCCCCAGCGCCTGGGTGGCCTTGACGGTGGCCGCTGTTTGTATCGCAGGCGCGGCCCTTGCCCCCTGGGTGTCGCCGCACAACCCTTTTGACCCCGCCAGCCTGCATCTTTCGGATGCCTTGCTGCCGCCCGCCTGGACCGAGCAGGGGCAATGGATTTATCTTTTGGGCACCGATGATCAAGGCCGAGACATTTTGTCGGCCTTGCTGTATGGCTCGCGTATTTCGCTGACCGTCGGCCTGGCTTCGGTGGTCTTGTCCGTTTTGTTGGGGGTGGGTTTGGGCTTGTGGTCCGGATTTGCCGGCGGGTGGGTCGATGGCTTCATCATGCGCGTTTGCGATGTCATGCTGTCTTTCCCCTCCATTCTGGTGGCGCTCTTGATCTCCGGGGTGGGTCGTGCATTCTTCGGCACCGATCATGCTTCTTTCACTTTTATTGTGTTGGTGGCCTCGATCACCCTGACCGGTTGGGTGCAGTACGCCAGAACCGTGCGCGGGGCCACATTGGTCGAGCAAAGAAAAGAGTATGTGCAGGCCGCCCGGGTGATCGGTGTGTCGGGCTTGGGCATCATGTGGCGTCACATCCTGCCCAATGTGCTGGGGCCTGTGCTGGTGCTGGCGACTTTGCAAGTGGCCACGGCCATCATCACCGAAGCCACCTTGTCTTTTTTGGGCGTGGGAACACCCCCGACCTCGCCCTCGCTGGGTACCCTGATTCGCATCGGCAATGATTTTTTGTTCTCGGGCGAATGGTGGATCACGGTCTTTCCTGGGCTGATGCTGGTGCTCATTGCCCTGTCGGTCAATGTCTTGGGCGATTGGTTGCGCGACGCCCTGAACCCCAAACTGCAATGAATCAAGCCGCCACACCATTGTTGGACGTTCGGGGCTTGTCGGTCGATATCGCGACACGGCATGGCGTTTTGCATGCCCTCAAAAGTGTGGATCTGCACATCAAAGCTGGCGAAATTCTGGGTGTGGTGGGTGAGTCTGGGGCCGGCAAATCACTGACTGGGGCCGCCATACTCGATTTGCTCGAACCACCGGGTCGGGTGGTGGGCGGTGAAATCCGATTGGGCCAGCAACGCATCAGCGGATTACCGGCACACGAGATGCGCGCCATTCGGGGCAAACGCATTGGGGCTATTTTTCAAGACCCATTGACTTCGCTGAACCCTTTGTACAGCGTGGGGCATCAGTTGACGCAAACCATCTTGGCCCATTTGCCCCTGAGTCCTGAGCAGGCCCGCCAGCGGGCCATCGAGTTGTTGCAAGACACAGGCATACCAGCGGCGGCGCAGCGACTCGATCAATTTCCGCATCAGTTCTCTGGCGGTATGCGCCAGCGGGTTGTGATTGCCCTGGCGCTGGCCGCCGAGCCCGAATTGATCATCGCCGATGAGCCCACCACTGCGCTCGATGTCTCGATTCAAGCCCAGATCATCGAATTGCTGGTGCGGGTTTGTCGGCAAAGAAACGCGGCGGTGTTGTTGATCACCCACGATATGGGTGTGATCGCCGAAACCTCTGATCGTGTCGCCGTCATGTATGCCGGTCGGGTGGTCGAGTGCGGACCGGTGCAAGACGTGATTGAACGCCCCAGGCATCCGTACACCCGTGGACTCATGGCTTCGATTCCGCGCATCGACGGGCAGACCGAACGCTTGGCCTTTGTGCCAGGGCACATGCCCCGCTTGAGCGAAATGCCCAGCGGTTGTGCCTTTCACCCCCGTTGTGATCGGGTCATGCCTTCGTGTATTGAGCAGGTGCCCACGCTGAGCAGTGCCAAGGATGGCAGTCAATTGGCTTGTTGGAACCCCTTGCCCTGGCCAGGGAATGGGAGCGAAGCATGAATGCCAGGCCCTTGGTGCGCATCGAAAACTTGAGCAAACGCTTCGAGGTCTCGGCTCCCTGGATGCAAAGGCTGTTAAATGGCGAAGCCAGGCAGTGGGTGCACGCGGTGAGCGAAGTCTCGCTCGATATTTGGCGCGGCGAGACCCTGGCCCTGGTCGGCGAATCGGGTTGCGGCAAAAGCACCTTGGCGCGATTGCTGGTGGGGCTGTATGGCGCCAGCGAGGGGCGCATTGAATTTGACGGCGCCGATCTGGCGCAAGCCTTGTCCAGCTCGAACGCCCAGGCCTTGCGCCGGCGCATGCAAATGATTTTCCAGGACCCCTACGCCAGTCTGAACCCGCGCTGGCGCGTGCAAGACATCATCGCCGAGCCTTTGCGTGTGCATGCCAGCGACATGACGCTGTCTCAGAGAACTGACCGAGTGGCAGAGCTATTGCAGTCGGTGGGGTTGAATCCCAAAGATGCCCAGAAATTTCCGCATCAGTTCTCTGGCGGGCAGCGTCAACGCATTTCAATCGCTCGCGCCTTGGCTGCGGCGCCCGAGTTTTTGGTCTGCGACGAGCCCACCTCGGCCTTGGACGTCAGCGTTCAGGCTCAGGTTTTGAACTTGATGCAAGACTTGCAAGCCCAACACGGTTTGACTTATGTTTTTATTTCGCACAATCTGGCGGTGGTGCGGCACGTCAGTGACCGGGTGGGTGTCATGTACTTGGGGCGAGTGGTCGAATTGGCGCCGACCCCATATCTGTTTGAGCAGCCCCAACACCCCTATACCCGGATGTTGTTGGCGGCCATTCCCAAAATGAAAAAGGGCCCGCAATCGCGGACCCCGATTCAGGGCGAAGTACCCAACCCATTGTCACCGCCCACTGGGTGTGCCTTTCACCCCAGGTGTCCCTTGGCGAGCGATCGGTGTCGTCAGCAAACCCCTGAACTCAAGCCTTTTCAGGGCATTCTGGTGGCCTGCCATCATCCCCAGGGCCAGGGTGACTGAGTCACACCCAGCCCTTGGGTTGGGACCATTATTTTTTGGTCACTAAAAACATCTTGGGTGCATCGTTCGAGTTGTGCACCATGGTGATGTTCTTCTTCATGGCCCAGGGCCGCATTTGGTGGTGCAAAGGAATGGCCAGCACCTCGTCGCGTGTCATGGCCAGGGCTTCGCGGATCACGCGGTTGCGAACCAGTGTGTCCCCCTCGTTTTTCATGCGGTCCACCAGTGCGTCCAGCGGCGGGTGGCTGATGCGACCAAAGTTGAAATTGCCATCGGCGCCCCCGCTACGGGTGCGGATGAGAGACTGCAAGGTGTATTGCGCATCATAAGTGGCCACCCCCCAGCCCAGCATATAGGCGCTGCTGTCAAAGGCCTGGAATTTGGCCGCAAAGGTGGCAAAGGGCATGGCGTTGAGCTTGACCTTGACGCCGATGCGCGCCCACATATTGACCAGGGCCTGGCAAATTTCCTCGTCGTTCACATAGCGGTTATTCGGGCAGTCCAGCGTGAACTCGAAGCCATTCGGAAAGCCCGCCTCAGCCAACAGTTTTTTGGCCCCTTCAACGTTCACGGCCACCGGCTTGTCGGCCCCTTCTTCATAGCCGTTGACTCCAGGTGCGACCATCAAGGCGGCTGGAATCGACAAACCGCGCATGATGGTGCGCTGAATACCGACCCGGTCCACGCTCATGTTCAGGGCTTGACGCACGCGCAGATCTTTGAAGGGGTTGGGCCCCTTGGGGCCGTATTTCAGTTCGTTGCTGCCCAAATCCAGCACGATGAAGATGGTGCGGACTTCGGGGCCATCGAGCACAAACAGATTGTTGTTGGTGCGCAGGCGCGGCACGTCCTGGGTCGGCAAGTCGGTCACGGCGTCGACATCCCCAGCAATCAGGGCGGCAACTCGGGTCGGATCGGACTTGATCGGGGTGTAGATCACATCGGTGACGTTGCCCTCCATCTTGCCCCACCAGTTTTTGTTCTGGGTCAGCACAATGCGCTGGTCAGGGACCCATTCCTTGATGATGTAGGGACCGGTGCCGTTGGTATTGCGCGAGGCGTAGTTTTCTTCTTTGGCACTGTAGTTCTGAACTTTTTCGGTCTTGTTCTTGACTGCCCAGGCCTTGTTCATGATGAAGAAATAGGTGAAGCTATTGAGCAATACCGGGTTCGCACCGTCTGAGACCACGTCGATGGTGTGGTCATCGATTTTGCGAATTTCCTTCACCCCACCGACATAAATGGTCATGGTGCTGGGAGGTGCTTTGGAGCGCTCATAGGAAAAAATCACATCATCGGCGGTAAAGGGGCTGCCGTCATGGAACTTCACATTGCGCCGCAAATTAAAACGCATGGTGTTGGCGTTGACCTGAGACCAGCTGGTGGCGAGGGCGGGTTGCGGCTTGTAGTTTTTGTCATAGGTCACCAGCGTTTCGTAGCTGTGACTCATGATGTTGTTGGTGGTGGCGTGGTTTTGCGAATGGGGATCCAGAGTCAAAATGTCGTTTTGGGCCGCCCAGCGCAAAGTTTGTCCTTGCGCCATCGTCAAGGCGGGTGCGGCCAACAAACCGGCAATCAGCAGCCAACGTCTTAATGAGGTGATCATTCGAGGTCTCCAGGGGGAAGGTTGCAGGAAACCAAGTTTGTAGCAGATGTCGCTCGGTTTGGCGATGGAGAAAGCACGGTAATTGAAATGCATTCGGGTTTTCCCGTTAGTTAGGGAAGGGCTTCCCTAGGCTGTGTTCCAATCGAGGTGGATGCAGGAGTTCCCATGACAAGCGCAAACCCCACAGACCCGATCAGCACCCCCGAATTGTTGGCCGCCCTCAACGAACTGCTGGAGGCCGAGCGGGCCGGTGCCCGGGTGGCTCGCGAGACCGCCACTGCTTTAGGCGCAGACCACGACTGGCAGGCCCTGGTGAGTGACATTCAGCACGATGAAGTGCATTGGTGCGGGATGCTGATGAAAGCGATCCGCGCCATGGGGGCCACCCCAAGTGATCAGACTGGCGCTTTCCATGGCAAGGCCATGGCGATTGCCGAACTGGGCGAACGCATGGCGTTTTTGAACCGAGGCCAGGCCTGGGTGGTGCGTCGATTGCTGGCCCTCCTACCTCGGCTGACCGATGAGGGCATCCGACAGGACCTGCAAGCCATGCACGATGCTCATGTGGGCAATATCGACAAAGTCGAGCAACGACTGCACGCATGAACCTGGACAGCACTGTGGCCGCAACGATCGGTGACGATGCGACACGACAGTCTGCCGGCTTGGGTTGGCGCGCGCGCCTTGATTTACGCTACCGCTTCGAGCAAGGCCGGACCTTGGGTGACCATGTCCACGAAGGCCCGTTGCGGGTGTTGCAAGCGCTCTATCCCGAAGGCGATGGGGTTTGTCACCATGTGCTGGTCCACCCGCCGGGTGGCTTGGTGGGCGGCGATGTGCTGGAGATCCAGGCCGAGTTGGGTGCTGGCAGCCATGCCTTTGTCACCACGCCTGGCGCCACACGGTTTTATCGCACCAAGGGGCCACAGGCGGTGCAATCTGTGCGCGTCAAATTGGCGGCGCAGTCGCGTCTGGAATGGCTGCCCTTGGAAACGATTGCTTACAACGGCTGTCAAGGCGAAAGCCGTTTGAATTTTGACCTCGCCAGCGGCGCCGAAGTACTGGCTTGGGAGGTTCTGGCCTTGGGTTTGCCCCAGTCGGACCAACCGTTCGCGCAAGGTCGTTTTGTGCAGCACATGGAGGTCGATGGGCACTGGCTGGATCGCGGCGTGATCGAAGCGCAAGACCAACGTTTGCTCGATGGCCCGCTGGGTTGGGCAGGACAGCGTTGTCTGGGTACGCTTGTGTTGGCGGCAGGCGACCCCTTGAGCCAGCAGCGCACCGAACAGGCCTTGAGTGAGGCCCGTGAGTGCCCGGTGCCCGAGGGTTTGTGGGTCGGGGCCACCTTGGCGCACCCCCACGTATTGGTCTTGCGTGTGTTGGGGGCACAAGCCGAGCCCGTGCGCGCTTTGCTGCAAGAGGTTTGGGCACGCTGGCGACAGTCGCAGTGGGGCATCCAACCCAAGCCGTCCAGGATGTGGCGGGTTTGAATCGCTGGGGCGAGCGATTCAGATCGCGATCAGTTGGCGCACGCCGTCGCGCGCCATGTCGGCCCCAAGACCACTGGCGATGATTTCGCCGCGCTCCATGACGGCATAGGTGTCTGCCAGTTCTTGGGCGAAATCAAAATATTGCTCACACAACAATACAGACATCGGCTGACCCCAAAGCCCAACGCGAGCCAAGCGATGAATCACGCGCCCGATGTCTTGAATGATATTGGGCTGTATGCCCTCTGTGGGCTCGTCCAGTATGAGCAGGCTAGGCCGGGCGGCCAGCGCCCGAGCGATGGCCAGTTGTTGCTGTTGCCCCCCTGAAAGATCGCCTCCTTTGCGATGCTTCATGGTCTCTAGAATCGGAAACATTTCAAACAGTACCGATGGAATAGGCTCGGAGGCGTCCCGACTGGCCATGCCCATACGCAAATTGTCGAGTACGCTCAGACGGGCAAAAATTTCACGCCCTTGGGGGACGTAGCCGATGCCCAGCGCCGCCCTGCGATAGGGGGCATGGTGCGTGATGTCTTGGGCCTTGAACTGAACCGACCCCATGCGCACTGGGACTAGGCCCATCAGGCTTTTGAGCAAGGTGGTTTTGCCGACCCCATTGCGACCCAGCAAAACCGTGATTTCACCAGGCTTGACTTGCAGATCGACGCCACGCAAGATGTGCGAGCCGCCGTAGTACTGGTGCAATTGTTTGACTTCGAGCATATTCATCGCCCCAGATAGACTTCAATGACCCGCTGGTTCGATTGAACCTGCTCGAGCGACCCTTGTGCCAGCACAGCCCCGTCACACAGTACCGTCACGATATCGGCGATTTTTTTCACAAATCCCATATCGTGCTCGACGACCATCAGAGAATGGTGTTTTTTCAGGCTCAAAAACAGTTCGGCGGTGCGTTCTGTTTCATGATCGGTCATGCCGGCCACGGGTTCATCGAGCAACAACAGTTTGGGTTCTTGCATCAACAACATGCCGATTTCCAGCCATTGTTTCTGGCCATGGCTGAGCAGGCCCGCTTGGCGCTGCAGATGGTTTTTCAGCCCGATGGTTTCAACCACTTCACCCAGGCGCTGCCTTTGTGTGGGGGTGAGGCGGAAAAAAAGTGCCGATGGCACACCCTTGTGGGTCTTTAGAGCCAACTCGAGGTTTTCAAAAACGCTCAGTTGTTCAAACACGGTTGGCTTTTGGAATTTGCGACCGATGCCCATCTGGGCAATTTCGGACTCGGAATATTGCAACAAATTGATCGTGCTGCCGAAATAGACCTGACCGGAATCGGGCCGGGTTTTGCCGGTGATGATGTCCATCATGGTGGTTTTGCCCGCACCATTGGGGCCGATGATGCAGCGCAACTCGCCTGGCGCAATATCCAGCGACAGTTGATTGATGGCCTTGAAGCCGTCAAAGCTGACACTGACCTCTTCGAGATAGAGAATGCGACCATGGGTCAGGTCTACCTCTTGATCCAGCCGCACACGGCCATAGCTGGCGTTGCGATCGCCCGACAGTGTGGCAGAGCCCGAACGCGCGGCCACGGCTTGTTGGCTGCGGCGCGCGCCGTCTTCGAGTAAATCGGGGGTCATGGGCGCTCCTCGGTGTGCTGACGATTCATGCGCTGCTGCAACCAACCGACCAAGCCTTGAGGAAAGTAAAGCGTCACCGCAATGAACAAAGCCCCCAGAAAATAGAGCCAGAACTCCGGGGCGGTCACCGTGAGCCAGCTTTTGGCACCATTGACCAGAAAGGCGCCCACAATGGGCCCCAATAAGGTCCCGCGTCCACCGACAGCGGTCCAGATGGCGATTTCAATCGATTGGGCTGGACTCATTTCACCTGGGTTGATGATGCCGACTTGAGGTACATATAAAGCGCCTGCCACCCCACACATGACGGCAGAGATGACCCAGATGCTCAATTTATAGCCCAAGGGGGAGTAGCCCAAGAACATGACCCGGTTCTCGGCGTCGCGTATGGCTTGCAATACGCGTCCGTATTTGCTGGCGATGAGCCAGCGTGAAAAAACAAAAAATGCCAATAACGTCAAACCAGTCAGCACAAACAACACCATGCGCGTCTCAGGCAGATGGATGGGTTGATCGACGATGCGCTTGAAGTCGGTAAAGCCGTTGTTGCCCCCAAATCCGGTTTCATTGCGAAAAAACAGCAACATCGCGGCAAAAGTCAGCGCCTGGGTGATGATCGAAAAATACACCCCTTTGATGCGTGAGCGAAATGCGAAATAGCCAAACACCGCCGCCACCAGGCCAGGAACCACCACCACCAGTAACAAGGTCGCGCCGAAGTGATGGCTGAAATACCAGTGCCAGGGCAACTCTTTCCAATCCAGAAAGACCATGAAGTCGGGCAAGGGCGATTTGTAATTCCCGTCCAGGCCAATTTGACGCATGAGGTACATGCCCATGGTGTAGCCGCCCAAGGCAAAAAACAAACCGTGACCGAGCGACAAAATACCGGCATAACCCCAGATCAAGTCCATGGCCAGGGCACAAATGGCATAGCACATGATCTTGCCGGTCAAGGCGACCGCGTAATCACTCAAGTGCAAGGGGTGCTCAGGCGGCAACATCAGATTCAGCGCTGGTGCGATCAAGCTGAATAAAATCACCCAGGCACACAACACCCACCAGGCGCTGCGTGACATCCAGGGGCGGCGGACTATTTCCATGGGTTCAGGCCTCCGCGCTGCGCCCTTTGAGGGCAAACAGACCTTGGGGTCGTTTCTGAATGAAGACGATGATCAGCACCAGCACGGCAATCTTGGCCAACACCGCGCCAGTGCCGACTTCCAGCCATTTGTTGGCGACGCCCAAGCCCAATGCGGCATAAACCGTGCCTGCCAATTGTCCAACGCCACCCAACACCACCACCATGAAGGCGTCGACGATATAGCTTTGCCCCAGGTCCGGACCCACATTGCCAATCTGGCTCAGCGCGCAACCGGCCAGGCCAGCGATGCCAGAACCCAGTGCGAAAGCCTGCGTGTCGGTGCGTGCGGTGTGCACGCCCATGCACGACGCCATGGCCCGATTCTGAGTCACGCCGCGCACAAATAGACCCAGTCGGGTGCGACCGATCAACCAAGCCATGCCGCCGAGCACCAGCAACGAGAACACCAAGATCAACACCCGGTTCCAGGGCAAGACCAGGTTGGACAACAACTCGATGCCACCGCTCATCCAAGCTGGGTTTTCGACCGCGACGTTTTGGGCGCCGAAGATGGATCGCACCGCTTGCATCAGGATCAGGCTAATGCCCCAGGTGGCGAGCAAAGTCTCGAGCGGGCGACCGTACAAATGTCTCAGTGCCAGACGTTCGATCACGGCACCGACTGCGGCGGCCATGAGAAAGGCGCAAGGCACTGCCGCCATCAGATACAGATCAAACCAGTCGGGCAGATGGGCTTTGAATAGATTTTGAACCACGTATGTGGCATAGGCCCCCACCATCATCAATTCGCCATGGGCCATGTTGATGACCCCCATCAACCCATAGGTGATGGCCAGACCCAGGGCCACCAGTAGCAAGATGGAACCTAAACTGATGCCCGAGAACAGCACCCCCAATCGCTCACCCCAGGCCAGTGCCGAGCGCAATTTTTGCAGGCTGGCCTGGATTGCAGCGCGCACACCTGGGTCGCTTTCCTGGTTCAATTGGTCGTTGAGCAAACGTTGGGCATCGGGGCTGTTGTAGTCTCCCAGTGTTTGTGCTGCCCGAGTCCGTTGGGCCGAGTCAGCAGACGACAAATCAATCGCCGCCAAGGCGTAACGCATCGTGGCTTGTATGGCCGGGGTGGCTTCTCGTTGCAAAGCTTGTTCGAGCAAGGCGCGTTTTTCGACGGTGGGCTCTTTGAGCAAGGCTTTCGCCGCTGACCAACGTTCGGTGCTATCGGTGGAGAACAGTTTCAAGGCCGCCATGGCAGCCTCAATTTCACCGCGCATGCGGTTGTTCAACAAAGGCGGTTCGGCTCCCTCGGTATCTGTCAACGGGACGCCAGTGGCGACATCCATTAGTTGCTCGCCCTGGCGTCGAAAAACCCGATCGCCTTTGACCCATATTTCCTCATTGGTGAGGGCATTTAAAAAATTCAACAAAGACTCATCGGCACTGCCCAGTGCTTGATTGAGTGCCTCAATCCGGCGGTCGGTGTCACCTGAGGCGATCGCCAAGGCTTGTTGGGGTGTCATTGCCCACAAAGGCTGCGACCAGACCCACAATAAGGCCAGTGTCAACCAGAAGCCTAGGATTCGAAAAAAGTAAGAACGCATGTGGACACCCAACCCGGATCGGGCCGGGCACGAGATATGAATTTTTTGGATTTGCCTCGTGGACACCCTGGACTTCGCAAGCCCTGTGCCAACTTTGTGCCACTGATACGGTATCCAATGCACCAAAATCGAGCGCAAGATTCAATCCTTGCTCCAAAACCATGCATGACCGAGCGAGTCGCTCGGGCATCGGCACTGACTTGGGTTGGAAACCATGCACAATCAAGTTGGGCGTCAATGGCGGCGCGCGGCATGAACATTGCAGTGAGATACCATGGACTTGACACCCCGAGAAAAAGACAAACTGTTGATCTTTACTGCCGCATTGTTGGCCGAGCGGCGCAAGGCACGTGGTCTGAAGCTCAATCACCCAGAGGCGGTAGCCCTGATCAGCGCTGCCGTGATGGAGGGGGCCCGCGACGGTAAAACCGTTGCCCAGCTCATGAGCGAAGGCCGACATGTCTTGACTCGGGGCGAGGTCATGGAGGGCGTGCCCGAGATGATTCCCGATATTCAAATCGAAGCCACATTCCCCGACGGCACTAAACTGGTCACCGTCCATCAACCCATCACCTGAACAGGAGAACGAAGCCATGAAAACCCCCCTGACCGTGTGGGCGGCTCTGAGTTGCTGTTGGGCTCAGGCCCACGAAGGTCACGGCTTGCCTGGGGCCGTGCATTGGCATGGCAGCGATGCCTGGGGCTTTGTCTTGGCCTTGGCGCTGGTAGCCGGTTTGATCTGGTGGGGTGGCCGAGGCCGCTAAACCCCTTGCAGGAGCGAAGCATGATTCCAGGCGAATTGATCATCGAGGACGGCGAGCACGAGCTGAACGTGGGTCGTCGAACCTTGCGCTTGGTGGTACGCAACCGGGGCGACCGACCGATTCAGGTGGGCTCGCACTACCATTTTGCGGAAACCAATGGGGCCCTCGATTTCGATCGTCAAGCGGCGCGAGGCATGCGCTTGAACATTGCTTCAGGCACCGCCGTGCGTTTTGAGCCCGGGCAACAGCGGCAAGTTGAGCTGGTCGACTTGGGCGGCCTGCGCAAAGTGTTTGGGTTCCAGGGTCGGGTGCAGGGGGATTTATGAGTCGCATCCAGCGCCGCGCTTATGCCGAAATGTTCGGCCCCACCGTGGGCGATCGGGTTCGCCTGGCCGATACCAACCTGGTCATTGAAGTCGAGCAAGACCTGACTTTGCGTGCCGGAAGTTACGGGGAAGAAGTCAAATTTGGTGGCGGCAAGACCATCCGCGACGGCATGGCGCAATCGCAGCGATCGCGCGCCCAAGGCGCGGTGGACACGGTGCTGACCAATGCCCTGATCGTTGACCATGCGGGTGTCATCAAGGCCGATATCGGCTTGCGCGAGGGCCGCATCGCAGCCGTTGGTAAGGCAGGTAACCCAGACACCCAGCCTGGTGTGGATATTGTCATTGGCCCAGGGACCGAGGTGATCAGTTGCGAGGGCCTGATCGTGACGGCGGGAGGGATCGACACCCACATCCATTTCATTGCCCCACAACAGATAGACGAGGCCTTGGCCAGCGGCATCACGACCATGATAGGCGGAGGCACGGGCCCCGCCACTGGGACTTTTGCCACCACCTGTACCCCTGGGCCATGGCACATCGAGCGCATGTTGCAAGCTGCAGATGGATTTGCCATGAATCTGGGCTTTTTGGGCAAAGGCAATGCGGCTTTGCCACCAGCGCTGCGCGAGCAAATTGAGGCCGGCGCCATCGGACTGAAGCTGCACGAAGATTGGGGAACCACTCCAGCGGCCATAGACAATTGTTTGACGGTGGCCGAAGAAACCGATACCCAGGTCGCGATACACACCGACACCTTGAATGAATCGGGGTTCGTTGAAGACACAGTGGCGGCATTTAAGGGCCGAACCATTCACACCTTTCATACCGAAGGAGCCGGTGGCGGACATGCCCCTGATATTTTGAAAGTGGTCGGTGAGAGCAATGTGTTGCCATCGTCGACCAATCCGACCCGACCCTACACCATCAATACCCTGGACGAGCATGTTGACATGTTGATGGTGTGTCACCATCTGGACCCAGCCATCGCTGAAGACTTGGCCTTTGCCGAGAGCCGCATTCGCCGCGAGACCATTGCCGCCGAGGACATCTTGCACGATCTGGGGGCCATCAGCATGATGAGCAGCGACAGTCAGGCCATGGGGCGCGTCGGCGAAGTGATTTTGCGCACTTGGCAAACCGCCCACAAAATGAAGGCCCAACGCGGCCCATTGCCGGACGATACCTCGCGCCATGACAATGGCCGGGTAAAGCGCTACATCGCCAAGTACACCATCAACCCGGCCATCGCGCACGGCATCAGCCATGAAGTGGGCAGCATTGAAGTGGGTAAATGGGCCGATCTGGTCATTTGGCGACCAGCGTTTTTTGGCATCAAGCCCGCCATGATTTTGAAAGGCGGAACCATCGCCTTGGCCGCCATGGGCGATCCAAATGCGTCCATTCCAACCCCGCAACCGGTGCATTACCGACCCATGTTCGGCAGCTTTGGCGCGGCCGTGGCACGGGGCTCGCTGACCTTTGTGTCGCAATTGGCCTTGCATTCTGAGGTGGGCCAGCGTTATGGCTTACAAAAAACCTTATCGGCGGTCAAGAACATTCGCCGTGTTGAGAAAAAAGACATGGTTCACAATGCTTATGCGCCACGCATGGAGGTCGATGCCCAGACCTACGAGGTGCGTGCCGATGGCATGCTGCTGACCTGCGAGCCCGCGTCCAGCCTGCCCATGACCCAACGCTATTTTTTATTTTGATGCTGATTTGTTCGAAACGAATGCCACAAGGCAAAGGCCTCGCCAAGGCCTTGTTACAACGTGCAGCGACCGTCACTCTCGATTGGGATCAACGGAACAAGAGCCGCTTTGAAGCCACCGACAGTCAGGGCCGTCCTTTGGGTGTTTTTCTACCCCGTGGTAGCGTCGTGCGTGGTGGCGATGTGCTGGTGGCTGAAGACGGTTCGCTGGTTCGGGTCTTGGCGGCGGCGCAACCGGTGTTGCGCATCAGCGCCGCCAGTGGCTTGGACCTCATGCGGGCCGCCTATCATTTGGGCAATCGGCACATTCCGATTGAGTTGCAGTCGGATCATCTGAAAATCGAACCCGACCATGTGTTGTCCGAGTTGATGTGCGCCATGGGCATGTCGGTCAGTCCGGTCGATGCCCCCTTTGAGCCTGAAGCCGGCGCCTATGGCGAACAGGGGCACATCCATAGTCATGGGCATGATCACGGGCACGATCACTCGCACGGTTCAGATCATGGGCATCCGCATGGCCCGGGTTGCGGCCACGATCACGGCCACGATCACGGGCACGATCACTCGCACGGTTCAGATCATGGGCACCCGCAT
>CAYMJT010000021.1:0-27963 GCA_964390775.1 uncultured Bordetella sp. | reverse complement strand
TGTCAACGCCTACCCCACGCTGGGCGATGTGGTCAGGGGCACACCCTTGGGTTTGCAAGCCACGGGGTCAGAGGGACCGGTGTTTTTTAAGAGCTGTGGTTGGGCCGGCTGGGATCTGGCGGCGGTGCGGTGCTGGGCGAGTCATTAAAAATAAATTCGCCAACAAAATAGCATTCATTATTAATATTTTTGTGTTCTGAAGTATGATGGTCGCCATACCCATGGGCAAGCCCATCATTGAGGAGACAAGCATGCATAACCCTGTCGGCTGGTTCGAGATTTATGTTCAGGACATGGCACGCGCCAAACGCTTTTATCACGAGGTGTTTGACGCCAACTTCACTCGCCTGCAAGGGGATGGGGTAGACGTCGAGTCCTTCGAGATGCACGACGGCGCGCACGGCATCACCGGGGCCTTGGTGCAAATGGAGGGATTTCCGTCGGGCCAAAACAGCGTGCTGGTGTATTTCATTTGCGACGACTGCGCGCAGCAGGTTGCCAAAGCCACCATGGCCGGCGGGCGCCTGATCAAACCCAAAACCTCGATCGGCCAGTACGGTCATATCGCCCTGGTCAACGACACCGAAGGTAACCTGATCGGCCTTCATTCGATGGCCTGAGCGGCATATGCCTTGGAGATCAGTCGACCACCAAAGTCAGGCGCAGCCAAAAAGGCGCTTGAGCCCCAGCCACTGTTGGCTCCAAAAGCCTCGCCCATAGTCGCGACCCGACTGGACCTGATCGGCAATGCCAGTAGGCAGATAAACATCGTCGTAGCGGGCAGTACCCAAGGCCATGTCCCACCAGGGGAAAAGTACGCCGAAGTTGTGGCCGCCCAGCACCGCGCCGGGGCTTTGGTGACCGACCCCCACGGCATGGTGATAACGGTGGAATTGAGGGCTGACCAGGACATGGCGCAAAAAACCAAAGCGGGCACGCAGGTTGGCGTGTTGCAGGCTCTCGATGCATTGCGACACCGCGACCAAGGCGACAAACTGCCCTGGGGCCACCCCCATGAGTTGACTCAACAAGGCCAGGATGAAGGCGACGATGGCGTCATCGAGCAGGTGGTTTCGGTTGTCGGTCCACAGCGTCATTTGACCTTGCGAATGGTGCACGGCGTGCAGCGCCCACCAGAATGAGAACTGGTGCTGGGCGCGGTGTAGCAGATAGTGCACCGCATCGAGTACGACCAGATAGATCAGAAACGATAACCAGGCTTGGTCGGTGACGCCGGGCCACAATGCGTCGAGTTGCCCGCTGGGACCGCCTTGCATGCGGTACCAAGTACTGAGACTCAGCACCCAGGGCTCGAGGGTGAAGAAAAACAGCAAACGAAAAAGTCCCAGGCGATGGATCAGGGTATAGACGATGTCGGTGCTGATGCCCCGGCGGTCGGTGATGGGCTCGACCGGGCGCCAACGCTCCAGGGGCAGCAGCACCCATAGCATGGCGCTGATTTGCAGCAAGCCAATCAACAACCAACCAGTGGCCTCGTAGGCTTGTTCGAGTTGGCCTTGCAAACCCAAGATCAAGGCCAGGGGCTGGATCAGGTGTTGGTACAGCGCCGATTGGGCATCGTCAAAGGCGTCGATCAGAGTGTCGATGAGGGCATCCATGGGGTTTAACGCGATGCGTGTTGTCGCACCCACTCGGCGTAGGCGGGGTGATGATCGAGGGTGTCAAAGCACATGCCTTTTTCTTTGAGGCCGACAATCAGGGGTTCCAACACTTCGGGGGCCCAAGGCGTTTGGCGCGACCAGATGCCCAGATGCGCCATCAGAATATCGCCAGGGCGAATATCGCGCAAGGCGCGTCGCAACAAGACCTCGTTCGGGTAACGGTCGCTGGGCAGTTCGTCGCCCAAAAAACCAGCTTGCGCCCAACCCACATGCAACACACCGCAGTCACGGGCGGCCGCCAGCAAGGCGGTGGAGGTTTTGCCGCCTGGCGCTCGGTACAGCGGCAAGGGGGCGACGCCGGTGATTTGGCGCAGGCGATCGCTGGCGCGTTTGATCTCGGTGCAGTATTGCTGGGCGTCCAAGGTACGGGTTTTGCCGCTCAAGGGGCCGGCGCTGGCGCGGACTTCAAAGCGGCCATCGGGTAAATCGCGCCGCCAGTAAACATGGTCGTGGGTGTGCGAAGCCAGCGCGTGGCCCTCGTTGGCGCGGGCACGCCACCAGGGTGCCCAGTGCTCGCCCAGGCTGCCGTCGCCTTCGCGGGTGGGCTCGTGGGCGGCAAAAAACGTGGCGCGTACTTGATGGCGTCGCAATACGTCGGCGATGAGGTCGGCCACCCCCATGTGGCCCGTGTCAAAGGTGAGGTAGACCGCACGGGCACATGGCGAGGCCGGGGCTGGCTTATTCGCCTGCGCACTGACTTGGGAGGAAGCCAGCGCAAGACCCAGCAAGGCCAGCAGGGCGTACGAGCCGACGCACTGCGTCCAAGAGAATGAATGAACCCCGTGGGCCAAGGCTTGCCAGATCGGCCGCCAGAGGGTCGTCAGGCGCCTGGCCGCCAAGCGCCATCTGAGTGCAAGCGAGTCAGTGGCCATGATGGACTCGCGCCTTACTGCCGTTTGACGTGGGCCAGGGTCCAGATGCCGTGCGGCGACTTGCCGACACGCACCTGTCGTTCGATGCGACCGCTTTGCAGGTCGATGACGGTCATGCGCTTGATCCAGCGCGAGGACACCAGCAGTTTGCCGTCGGGGGTGACCTCGAGGCAATCGGGCCCACCGGGTGCTTTGTACTGGCCGACGACTTCCATGCGCGTGTAGTCGATGCGCGAGATGGTGTCGGCGACGCGGTTGCTGACCAGCACATGGCGCCCATCGCCCAAGGCACGAAAGGCGTGCGCACCTTCGCCGGTGCGCAGGGTTTTGACCAGCTTGGCGGGGCTGACGCCGAGGTCGAAAACCTGAACATCAAAGCCGCCGGTGTTGGCCACCAGCAGATAGCGGTCGTCGGGGGTGCCAAATACATCGGCCGGCAATGGACCGGTGGGGACGCGCCACTTGATGGACTGGCTGGCCAGGTCTACCGCCACCAGCTCGTGGCTGTCTTGCATGGTCGTGTAGACCGTGGTGCTTTTGCTGTCGATCCAGATATGGCTGGGGGTTTTGCCCGAGGGCAGGCGCTTGACCAGGGTCGGGGTCTGGCCGTCCCAGCGGTAGAGGTCGATGTGGTCGAGTCGGTTGGCCACCGTGACCAACCACTTCATGTCAGGGGAAAAGCGCAGGTGGTAGGGGTCGATGATGGGGCGGATGACGCGTTGCACCTCGGCCGTGCGCGGGTCGATGAAGGTCAGGGAGTCGCCGGCGGCGTTGGCCACGATGACCGATTTTTCGTCGGGGGTGAGGTAGAGGTGGTGCGGCTCTTTGCCAGTCGCGATGGTTTTGGTGACGGTCCAGGTCAGGGGGTCGATGACGCTGACGTTGGCGTCCAGCGAGTTAAGCACAAAGATCGGGGTCGGGCCCAAAGACATGGCCGGAGGCGGCGGCGTCAGAGTGGCTGGCGTGACCGGCTGTTGGGCCAGCACGGGCTGCACGGCGAAGCAGGCGGCGCAAAGCGCCAGAGGCCAACAAAGAAAACGAAGGGCAAGAAACAAAAAAAACTCCAGAGATTGATCACGCGACGATGGGCTGAACCACAGCCATGGAGTGTAGCCCCTGATCCACTGACTCAAGCTAAGATCGGCCCATGTCCATGATGAATGTCAAGGGAATTGAGCTCGAGGTCCAGCGCATCGGCCCGTCTGGCCAGCGAAGCAGGCCCACTGTGGTGTTTTTGCACGAGGGGCTGGGCAGTGTGGCGATGTGGGACAGCAAGTCCGGACCTTGGCCACAGGCCCTGTGTGCGGCGCTGGATTGCCCGGGCTTGGTGTACTCGCGCCAGGGTTACGGGCTGTCGGCAGGCATTGAAGATGTGCGCGGCACTGGCCGTCATGGCCCCGATTTCATGCACCGCCAGGCATGGCAGGTCTTGCCCGAACTGTTGGCCCAATCGGGCATCGAGAACGCGGTGCTGGTGGGCCACTCGGACGGGGGCACCATTGCCCTGCTCCACGCCGCCCGCCATGCGGTGGCGGCCTGTGTGGTGATGGCACCGCATGTCAAGGTCGAGGCGATGTCGATCGAGTCGATCGAGGCCGCGCAAGAGGCCTATCTGAAGGGTGATCTGCGTGCACGCCTGGCGCGCTTTCATCGCGATGTGGATGTCGCGTTTTGGCAATGGTGCGATGTCTGGTTATCGCCGTCTTTTCGCGACTTTGACATCCGCCCCATCTGCCGAGAGATCACGGTCCCGGTATTGGCTTTGCAAGGCAGCGACGACATCTACGGGACCCTGGCGCAAATCAACGAGATCGAACCGCAGGGGGTGATCGAGCGTTGTGTGGTGCCCGCTTGCGGTCACTCGCCGCATCGCGATCAGCGGACCATGGTGACCGATGTCATCACGCGCTTTTTGCGCCAGCACTTGCCAGCTCTTCGGGACTGAGCCAGCGCCATTGGCCCGCAGACAAGTCGGCGGGCAATTCAAAGCCACCTATGCGCGAGCGGTGCAAGCGCTGCACCGGATTGCCGACAGCGGCGAGCATGCGTTTGACCTGGTGGTACTTGCCTTCAGTCAGCGTCAGGGCCAGCGAGTGGGGGCCTGTGATGTGAGCCTCTTGAGCGCGCCAGGGCTGCCGCTCACCCGGACAATGCACACCAGCGAGCAAGCGCGCGATCTGCTCTGGGCTGACCACTTGTTCGCAAACGACTTGATAGACCTTGGGTACATGGTGCTTGGGCGAGGCCATGCGGTGAATCAAGGCGCCGTCATCACTGAAAATGAGCAAGCCGGTGGTGTCCTGATCGAGTCGCCCCACCGCCTGCACGCCGGGCACCGCACCTGCTGTCGGGCGTTGCCGCAGTGGCGCGGGCAAGAGGCTGTAAACGCTGGGCCAACGGCCCGGTTTGTGTGAACACTCGGTGCCCGCAGGTTTGTGCAACACAATGTAGGCCTTGGCATGGTATTGCCATGACTGGCCCTGAACACGAAATGCCAGACCAGGTTCTGCATCGACCCACAGCGACGGGTCGTTGACGACGCGCCATGCGGGACCGTCAGGGACTTCGAGCCAACCCTGTTCGATCAAACCCGCGCAAATGCGGCGGGTCCCAAAGCCCTGGGTGTAGAGCAATTCGGACCACAAGAGACGACTCATGCCGACGGCTTGGGCAAGGTGTGGCGGGAAAATTGGGCAATGGCCACACCGATCAGGCAAATCAGCGCTCCCAATAATTTGGCGCCGTTGTAGGACTCGCCGGTCACGACCCAGGCCAACAAGCCAGCCACGGGCGGCATGAGGTACATCAGCGGTGCTGTGCGTGCGACACCGCGCACGACATTGACCCAACCCCAAAGCAACCAACCCATGAAAGCCGAGATGACCGTGGCATACAAAAACAAGCCCCAAACCTGCCAGCTCAGATCGGCCCACGGACCATCCCAAGCCAGGGGTGCGCTGAACAGCACGACGGGTACCGAGCCAAACAAGGTCGCATAAGCCATGGTGAGCAGTCCGCCGTGTCGCTCCATCACGGGTTTGGCCGACACGGTGTAATAGGAAAACAGCGAAGCGGCCAGCAACAAGATCAGGTCACCGCCCGTGGCGCGCCAGGCTCCACCGAGCAATTTGTCGCTCAAAAACAGCAAGACACCCGTGCAGGCGACACCCACACCCACCATTTGCCAACGGCCCAGGCGCTCGAGTTGTCGGGCGCGCAGAATCAGCAGGGTAAAGATGGGCCCACAGGCCAAGATGACCGAACTGGAAAACGCGGTGGACCAATGGATGCCAAAAGTCACTGGGACGACGTGCAAGAAGTGGCCTATGAAGCCGAGTTTGGCCAAAGCCCACAACTCGGCGCGGTTCAAACGAGGAAAATGCCGCCCATAGCGCCAGACCAACACGATCAAGGCGCACAAGGGCATGATCAGGTAGCGGGCAAACAAAAATCCGCCTGGGGACATGGCCTGAAAGACGATTTTCTGCACCGAAAAATTCGCCCCCCAAATCAGGATCAGGACCAAGGCCACCCACAGGGCACGGGTTTGGGCTTGGGTGGAATAGGCCATGCGCAGCGTTTCAGATGACCTGGAAGTGATGGGTGCCGTCGCGACGCAGTTGTTCGACCAGACCGAATTCCCAATCGAGATAGGCCTGCATGGCCGTGGCCGCATTGGCGGTGCCCTCGTAGGGCCGGCGGTAGCGGTCGATGCGCTCGGCAAGCCAGCCCTGGATGCCGTTTTGCAAGTCGTGTCCCGAGGCGGCCCATGCCGCGTTGCCCCCGCGCAAGACGCGCCACTGCGGATTGTGCCCCGAGGCTTGCGCCACCTGACGCAAATCGTCCACTGCATAGCGACTGGCTTGACCATCGGTGCAAGTCAAGACACACAGCTTGGGCTGGCAGGCGCGCGCGCGCAGGGCACGTTGCCAGTCGGCACTCAGGGTCGATCGCAACAGGCCCAGCGCGCCAGGCAGATGACCGCGCAAAAATTGGGCGGCGCTGCTGAGGTCGATCACCCAAAGATCGTCCTGGTGCAGGCGGGGGTGCAATTCGTCGACTGATATTTCATCGACCTGGATGCTGGGCACATATCGCCGATACGGGCCACAGGCGCTGAGATCGGCATCGGTGATGCCGTCCAAAACGGCCACCTCCCAGCCCATTTGGGCCAACCAAGAGGCGCTCATGTCGGCGCGCACGCCCAAAGGGTCGATCAGCACCAGCCTGGCCCCACGCACGGCAGCGGTGTGGTCGGTTTCTTGCACCAATTGACCGCCCTGGGTGGGCAAACTGCCTGGCCAATGACCCGCCAGGTATTCGTCGGGAGTACGGACATCGCAGACATAGGTGGTTCGGTCGGTCTGCGCCAACCAGTCGCGCAGACCTTGGCGATCGATGCGGCGTACGCCGGCGCGATCGGCGACGGCACGGGCATCGGCCTGGGCTTGTTGGAGTTGTGGGGCATCGACGGCTTTGAAGCGGCGGTCGGACCCGGTTTCCAAAGTCAGCCCCGCCAAGGTCCAACCGATGGTGCCGTTGCGCAAGGCCGCCACCGGATTGGGGATGCCAGCGTTGACCAGTGACTGGGTTCCGATGATGGATCGGGTACGGCCCGCGCAATTGACGACGATGCGGGTGTTGGGATTGGGTGCCATGGCGCGTGCGCGCAAAACCAGCTCGGCACCAGGCACACTGATGCCGGTGGGAATGTTCATGGTCTGGTATTCGTCAAGGCGACGCGCGTCCAGCACGACCATGTCGGTGCCAGCGTCGATCAGGGCGCGCACTTCGGGGGCCGATAGCGATGGGGTGTGCCGTATCGCCTCGACCCACTCGCCAAAAGCTTTGCTGGGTGTGTTGACATCTTGAAACAGTTCGGCGCCGTGATCGGCCCAGGCTTGCAGACCGCCGTGCAGCAAAGAGACCTGGCGGTACCCCAAGCTTTGCAAGCGTTGGGCGGCGCACTCGGCCAGGCCCTCGCCGTCGTCATAGATCACCACAGGGGTATCGAGGCGGGGAATGCGGGTGTAGGCGTCGGCTTCGAGCCGGCCCAGCGGCAGGTTGACCGCAAACAGCGGGTGGCACTGGGCGTAGGGGTCTTCCTCGCGCACGTCGAGCAAGGCGATTTCACGCCGTTGCTGCAAGGCTTGCAGCACCTCAGCCACCCGGGTGAGCGGCAAACCCAGGGGGGCACGCCATTCGGGCAAAGGGTTGCTGTAGCCCGAGATGAAGTCTTTGTCGCTGCCGTCAGGCAAGAACACGCTGCGCCGCACTTTACCGATGTTGGCGCCGTAGACGTGAATGCTGATCGAGGCCTGATCCGACAAACCGTTCCAGACCCGATGCACATCACCGATGGTCGGCGAAACGGCTTCGATCTGCCCTGGGTGCAAAGTCAGGGGCGCACCGCTGGCAACCCACTGGCCCTGGGTGTCGCGGGTAAAGGCCTGACAACCCTCTTGTCCGCGCAGCATGCCGACCAAACCCCAAACGGTGTGGTTGTGGATGGGGGTGGACTGCCCAGGCCCCCAAACAAAGCTGACCACCGAGAACCGATCGCGCGGATCGGCATACAGCAAAAACTGTTGGTAGCGCTGCGGATCGGCCTGGGCCTGGCTGTCGGGCAACCAGTCGTCATGGGTGATGAGGTGGCGCAACAACTCGCGGCCCTCATTCAGGGTGGTGGCCTCGTCGGCGCGGCGGTTGACCAGTGAGGTGAGGCTGGCAACAAAGGCTTGCAGACGCGGGTGGGGTTGGCTTTGGGCGTAGGGCATGCGGTCTTTATTCCTGCTCGATCTTGCGCTCGGCCATGACCTTGCGCATATTGGCGATGTCACGCTCCACGCGTTGCCGGAATTCGCTCGGACTGCTGGCCTGGGGTTGGCCGCCAAAATCGATCATCTTCTGGCGCACATCGGGCATGTCCACCACGGCGCGAATTTCGCGGTTGAGTCGTTCGACGATGGCTGCTGGTGTGCCAGCGGGGGCGATGATGCCCAACCAGGATTCGTAAACCATATTGGGATAGGTGTCAGAAACAGCGGGCACGCCGGGCAAAGGGCTCTTGCCCGGCAATGCAGTGGTGGCAATGGCACGCACCCGGCCCTCCTGCACCAATTTGGCGGTCAGGGTCATGGTGTCGACCATGACATCGAGACGACCCGCCAGCAATTCGGTCATGGGGCCCGTGCCGCCTTTGAAGGGAATGTGATTGAGGGCGATGCCCGCCTCTGACTGAATCCACTCGGTCGCCAGGTGCATGGCGCTGCCGATGCCGACCGAGGAATAGGTGATCTTGCTTGGCTCGGCCTTGGCGCGCGAGACCAAATCGGCGAAGGACTTGATCGGGGACTGGGGCGTGACGGCCAGTGCGAGCGGGTAAGTGGTGACGGTGCTGAGCCAAATGAAGTCGTTCACGGGCTGAAAGGGCATGGATTTTTTCATCGCAGCCGCACTGGCCAAACCGCTGGGGACAAAGAGCAGGGTATAGCCGTCGGGGGCGGCGCGTGCCACCATCTCGGCGGCGATATTGCCCCCTGCCCCCGGTTTGTTGTCGACAACCACGCTTTGACCCAGGCGATCGCCCAGGGGCTTGGCCACTAAACGGGCGATGATGTCCGAGCCGCCACCCGGGGGGTAGCCCAGCAACATGCGGATCGGTTTGTTGGGGTAAGTGTCTTGCGCCAGAACTGCGCCGGCCAAGGTCAAACCCAGGGTCAGGCGGGCGAAAAAATGGATCGTTGAATTGAATTGATTCATGGGGGGCCACACTCCTGCCCTCCAGTATGGCAAAGGCTGCCGTTTTCGTCACCTGAGCAATGTCGCGCAGGCTTTCAGTCGTTTTGTGAGCCGCGATGGGCCCAGGCGGTGGTGTGCTTTTCGACGTAGCTAAAGAGTTCGTACATGATCATGGCCATGGCGCCAACCACCACCAAGCCGGCAAAAGCGAGGCCCATTTGCATGGCTGAGCCCGCCGAGATCAGCAAATAACCGATGCCTTCGTTGGCGGCGGTCATCTCGGACACCGTGGTGCCGACAAAGGCCAGGGTGATGGCGACTTTGAGCGAGCCGTAAAAATAAGGCATGGAGCGCGGCAAGCCGACTTTGATCAGCACGTCCCAACGGCGTGCTCCCAGCACCCGTAAAACATCTTCGAGTTCAGGCTCCAGGGTGGCCAATCCAGTGGCGATGTTGACCATGATGGGGAAAAAACTGATCAAAAAGGCGGTCAGTATGGCCGGGCCGATGCCAATGCCAAACCAGACCACCAAAATGGGCACAAAAGCGGCTTTGGGCAGGGCATTGAAGGCGGTCATCAGCGGATAAACGGCGGCGTAGGCCACACGCGAGGATCCGATGACAAAGCCGAGCAAAACACCCACCACAATGGCAATACCAAAACCGGCCATGGTGACCCAGAAAGTGCGCCAGGCGTGGGCAGCAATGACGCCCCTGAACTCAATCAGTTGTTCGTAGATGCGCAGCGGGCTGGGAAAGACGAATTCTGAGACCTGAAAGGCCGAACACAGTATCTGCCAGATCAGCAGGGTGATGACCAGCAAAATCCAGGGCGACCAGCGTTCAAGTGATTTGTTCATGGCGACTCACTGGGCGATGGGTGCATCGGGGCGGCGCATGGCACCAATGTGGCCGCGAAGCTCGTGCACGATATCGGTGAAGGCTGGGGTGTAAGTGATCTCCAGGTCGCGCGGGCGCGGCAGGTCGATTTCGCGCTTGACGACAAAACGCCCCGGGCTCTTGCTCATGACATAAACGGTGTCGGCCAAAAAAACCGATTCGCGCAAATCGTGGGTGACCAAGATGACGTTGAAGCGTTTTTCCATCCATAAATCGCGCAAGGCACACCAGAGTTCTTCGCGGGTGAAGGCGTCAAGCGCACCAAAAGGCTCGTCTAAGAGCAGCATCTTGGGCTCGTGAATCAGGGCGCGGCAAATGCTGGCGCGCTGCTGCATGCCGCCCGACAATTGCCAGGGGAATTTGCGTTCGTAACCGGCCAGGCCGACGCTGCGCAGCAGTTCGATAGCGCGGGCCTCGAACTCGGCCTTTTTGGCTTTGAATTGCGAGCGATATGGCTCGACGATTTCAAGCGGCAACAACACATTGTCGAGCGTAGTGCGCCAGGGCAAAAGGGACGGGGCTTGAAAGGCCATGCCGCTGATTTTGAGCGGGCCGTTGACGGCTTGACCGTCGACATGGATGCTGCCACGGGTCGGGGCCTTGAGGCCCGTGGTGAGCTTCATGAAAGTCGATTTGCCGCAACCCGAGGGACCCACAATGGCGATGAATTCGCCCTGTTTGACCTGCAGATTGATGTCTTCTACGGCAAACTGGTTTTGCGCCAGCAAGGCCTCGTTATAGGCCAACCAGACATTTTTAAAATCGACAAAATTTTCGGCAGGGGTCATTTATTTTTTGGGCAGGATGTCCAGCTCCTTGGCGCTGGGCAGGAAAGAACCACTCCACACCGCATCGGGGTTGATGCGCGATTTGGTGTTGAAGGCGTCAGAGACTTGACTGGACATCAGGGCCAGGCGCGGGGCATTGATTTGACCAAAGCCTTCGGCGCGGGCGTCGGGCGAATTGATGACGGTGTCAATGGCCAACTTGAGGCGGCGAGTTTCGAGCTCGACGTTGATGATGCCGTCGCGGGCCTTGACCGACTCAATCGCTTTGGCCGGGTTGGCGATGACTTCTTTAGCGCCCTTGGTGAAGGCCGATAGGAAGGCTTTGACCGCAGCCGGGTTCTCTTTGATCAGCTTGGGCGTGGCGATGATGACGTTGCCATAAAGCTTGACGCCAAAGTCAGGGTACTGCATGACCACGACATCGGCGGCCTTGACTCCGCGCGCCTCGATGTTGAGCAAAGAGGTGAAGGTGAAGCCCGTGATGGCATCGACATCACCGCGCACCAGCATGGTCTCTCGCAGCGGGGGATCCATGGCGGTCCAGTTGAAGTTGCTCACGCCGTTGGCTTTGGCGAAGATGGGAAATGCACGGCGGCCTGCGTCAAACACCGGAGCGCCGAGTTTTTTACCCGACAAATCGGCGGGGGTCTTGATGCCTGATTTTTTGAGCGCCATGACCGAGGCGGGCGTGTTGTTGTAGACCACCATCACCGCGACAGGCTTGTTCGGGGCGTCGGGGTTGTTGGCATGGAATTCCATCAGGGCGGCCAGATCGGCAAAACCCATGTCGTAGGTGCCCGATGCAACGCGGGTGACCGCACCGCCAGAGCCGTTGCCAGCGTCGACGGTGACGTCGAGTTTGACGTCCTTGAAGTAGCCTTGGGCCACAGGATGCAAAAAGAGGGCCGCAGGGCCTTCAAAACGCCAGTCGAGCTGGAATTTGATGGGCGTGGTTTGTGCCACAGCCACCGAGGCAAAACCCAAGGAAGCGGCGGTAGCCAATAAGGCTTTGAGAAAGGGGCGTTTGGTCATCGGGTCACTCCAAAAAAAAGACGAGGGGAACGATGCTGAAGTTAGCAATATCTATGCCCAAGTTGTGCCGATCCTAACCCAGTTCGCGCGCCATTTGACGCACAAAATCAAGGCCAATTCGCCCATTGAATCTACCGTCTCGCCCCAACACAGTGCAGGAGATCGAACGGCGCACACCTTTGAGACGCCGCAAACAGACCCTGAAGATTGAAACAAAGCATGGGTGAAATGATGCTCATCGGCATAATCGTAGACAATAATGTATACAATTTTTGAACCCACCATCCTAGTAAAAACCCTTGGATGATCCCCATTCAAATCCAGCCCTTCGCCTTTTCATTAAGATGTACCCGAGGAGATCGTTATGGTGCGTAGACGCCAACTGTTGCAACACAGCGCCGCCCTGGGGTTGGGGCTGGTCGCCAGGGGAATTCGCTCTGAACCGGCCTGGCCAAGTCGCCCTTTGCGCTGGGTAGTGCCATTTGCCCCTGGCGGCAGCTCGGAGATCGTGGCACGGGCGGTGGCCACCGAGATGGGCAAGGGCTTGGGTCAAAGTGTGTTTGTCGACAACAAGCCTGGCGCGGCTGGCAATATCGCGATGCAAGAGGTGGCCCACAGCAGCGATGGCCACACCCTGATTTTGGGGCACATCGGGACATTGGCGGTGAATCCGTTTATTTTTCCCAAACTGCCCTATGACCCGATTCGAGATTTCACGCCGATCACACTGCTGTCCAAGGTGCCGAGTCTTTACGTGGTGCGCCCCGATTTGCCAGTGCGCAATCTGAGCGAGTTCATTGCCTTGGCGCGCTCACAGCCCGGGCGTTTGAATTACGGCTCGGCCGGCAATGGCAGCGCGGGCCATTTGGCTTTTGAGTATTTAAAGATGGTCAGCGAAACCTTTGTGGTGCATGTGCCCTATCGGGGCACGGGTCCGATGCTGACCGATCTGATGGCAGGCCGACTGGAGGCCGCCTCGGTGGGTGCACCAGCCTTGATGTCGTTCATCAAGGCGGGGCGTTTGCGCTGTATTGCCACTGGCACGTCCACACGCTTGCCGCAGTTACCCGATGTACCCACAGTGGCCGAGCAAGGTTTTAAGGGCTTTGAGATGACGCAATGGTACGGTCTGTTGGCCCCGTCGAGCTGGCCCAAAGGCAACGTCGAGCGACTCGAGGTCGAGGCCATTCGCGCCGCTCGTGGCAAAGCGGTGGCCGATAAATTGAGTCAGGAAACCGCCTTGGCAGTGGGCAACCAAGGTCGGGAGTTTGCGGCATTTATTGCCACCGAGCAGGCGCGTTGGAAACCGGTGATCGCTCGCGCCCAAATTCACCCCGAAGGGGTTTGAATCAGACGGGTGTATCGCCAGCCAAAGTGATGCGATGCATGATGCGGCGGTGCCCGTGGTAGTCGTTGACCGGGTTGTGCAAGGCACAGCGGTTGTCCCAAAAAGCAATGGAGCCGGCTCGCCACTGAAAACGGCAGGTGTATTCGGGCTTGATCTGGTGCTCAAAGAGAAAGTGCAACAGCGACGCGCTTTCGGCCTCGGTCATGCCCACGATGCCCGCCGTGTGCGCCACATTGACATACAAGGCCTTGCGACTCGTCTCGGGGTGGGTGCGCACCACCGGATGGCGTGCTTCGAGCTGTGAAGATGGGGTGTCTTTGGCGTCGGTCTTGAGTCGGTCCTCACGGGTCTTGGACACATCGGCCTTGGCCGAGCTGGAGATACCGATCAAGGGGTCGAGGATGCGCTTCATGGTGTCACTGAGCTCATCGTAGGCCTGGTATTGGTTGGCAAACAGCGTGTCGCCGCCATAGGGTGGCAGGACCTGGGCATAGAGCATGGAGCCCATGGGAGGTTGCGGTAAATAAGTGGTGTCGGAGTGCCAGATGCCGCCAAAGTTATTGCGTTCGTGCTCGAGCTTTTTGACTTCGATGACTTTGGGAAAGCCGTCCAGTCCTCTGACGAAGGGGTATTCGACCGGCTCGCCCATGGCCTGGGCAAAGGCCATGTACTGAGCGGTGCTGATTTGCTGGTCGCGAAAAAAAATGACCTGATGCTGCAAGAACACCTCACGGATGTCGCGCGCCAAAGCCGCACTGACACCTTGTGCAAGATCGATGCCAGTGATTTCGGCCCCCAAGGAGCCGGATATTTTTTGAACTTTCATGGGGATATTTTTCCACGCTGTGCGGGTTTTGAAAACTCCCAGGCAGTCGATCTGGCGACAAACCCGATGGCGGTGAATGGGGCCCCATGTTAAGTTATGAATTTTGGAGGCATTCTCATTGCCTCATTCATAAAACTGACACTGGAGTTTGAAGCATGAATCAACGTCGCGCCCTGATTTGCAGCGCCTTGTTGGCCTACGGGTGGTGTACAGGGGTTGTCTGGGCCCAGGAGGGTTTCCCGAATAAGCCGGTGCGCATCGTGGTGCCGCAGACACCCGGTGGTGCCTCGGACGCCTTGGCCCGCATCATGGCCCAAAAGCTGAGCGAAAAGTGGGGCCAGTCGGTGGTGGTGGAAAACCGTGCGGGCGCCGGGGGCAATGTGGGCATGGAAGTGGTGGCTCAATCCGCGCCCGATGGTCACACCTTGCTGATGAGTTATGCCGGTTCGCACGCCATCAACCCCGCTTTGTACAAAAAACTGCCCTTTGACCCTGTGAAGGACTTCGCCCCAGTGGCCACCCTGGCCACACTGCCCTTTGTACTGGTGGCCAAGCCCGATGCCCCCTTTAAATCGGTGGCCGAGTTGATTGAACAAGGGCGAAAAAATCCACTGACTTTTGGCTCGGCCGGCAATGGATCGGTCAATCATTTGTTGGGCGTGATGTTCAATATGAACACCGGTACGCAGTTGACGCATGTGCCCTACAAGGGTGCGGCACCTGCCATGCAAGATCTGATGGGCGGTCAAATCAATATGGTCTTTACCAGCCTGCCCTCGGTCGCAGGTTCGCTGCGAAACGGCAGTTTGCGTGGTATCGCGCTCACCAGTGCGCAGCGCTCGGCCACCTTTGCGCAAATTCCCACCCTGGCTGAAGCGGGTCTGAAAAATTTTGACGTCTCACCTTGGTTCGGTTTGTTCGCGCCCGGCGCCACACCCACTGCCGTGGTTCGAAAAATCAACCAAGATGTGAATGAGTTGCTGCGCAACAAGGAAGTGATGGAGAAATTCAGCGCCCAGGGTGCCGAGCCTTTGGCGCGGCAACCGGCCGAATTTGCCGCCATGTTGCGCGCCGACTTGAGCACCTGGGCCGAGGTGGTGAAAACCTCTGGGGCCCAAATCGACTGAAGGTCCCCGCCATGCATGACCTCGTGATACGCCAAGCTTGGGTCTATGACGGCCTGGGTCATGCGCCTGTGCTTGGCGATGTGGCGATCAAAAATGGCTTGGTGGTTGAGATGGGCCAGGTGAGCGAGGGCGCGGCGCATACCGTCGATGCCGATGGCTTGTCATTGATGCCAGGCATCGTGGATTTGCACACTCACTTTGACGCTCAAATCACCTGGGACGCCAGTCTCTCCCCCTCGCCCGCCCTGGGGGTGACCACGGCGGTCCTGGGCAATTGTGGTTTCGGTATCGCACCGTGCCCCCAACCGCTGCGCGACACGATGCTGAAAAATCTGTCGGTGGTCGAAGGCATGGACTTGCAAGCGCTCATGCGTGGCGTGAATTGGGAGTTTGAAACCTTTGCCCAGTACATGGCGCAGTTGCGTCGCATCGGCCCGCACATCAACACGGCAGTATTTGCAGGGCATTCGGTCATCCGCACCGCCGTGATGGGGGAAGAAGCGTCGGCTCGTGAACAAGCCAGCCCCGAACAATTGCAAACCATGTGTGATCAGGTGCGACTGGCCATGCAGGCCGGCGCGATCGGTTTCGCTTCGTCGTTCTCGCCCAATCACAGCGGCTATGGCGGACGCCCGATGCCATCGACCATCGCCCCTGAGTCTGAGTTACGGGCTTTGACGGGGGTTTTGGGCGAGATGGGACGCGGAGTGTTCATGATGGCCACCGGTTCGCGAGCTACACCAGAGATCATGGAGTCGATCGCTGCCGAAACCGGCCGACCCGCTTATATCTCCACCGTATTGAGCATGTACAACGAAGCCAAGCCCGAATTGAGCATGAGCTACTACGAGCGTGCTGCACAAGCGCTGTCTCGCGGGCACGAATTGTATATTTTGACCAGTTGTCAGCCTTTGTCGTTTGACTTCACCCTGCACGACCCTTATGTGCTGTTGAGTCATTCGGCCTTCGATGCCGTCAAAGCGGCGCAGCCACATGAACTCATGGGCATCTATGCCAATCCCGACTTCCGGCGTGCCTTTCGCGCCAATTTGGCCCATCCCAAGACGGGTATTTTGTTTTTGGGCAATTGGTCGCACATCGAGGTGGGCCAAACCGCCCGGCCCGAACACCAGGCCCTGGAAGGGCTGCGCATCAGCGACTTGGCGCAACAGCGTGGGCAAGATCCGTTAGACGCTTTTTTTGATTTGGCGATCAGCGAACACCTAGACACCCACTTTGTGGGCAAGTTCTTTCAAAACCGCGACGAAGGGGTGGCCCCGCTGCTGCGACACCCCGCCAGCGTGGTCACGCTCTCGGATGCCGGCGCACACCTGAGCTATATGTGCGACGCCGGCTTTGGCTTACACCTGTTGTCACATTGGGTGCGGGAAACTGGCTGTTTCACACTGGCCGAGGGCATCCGGCGCTTGACCAGCGAACCGGCTCAGCGTTTTCGGATTCCACGGCGCGGGCGATTGCAGCTTGGCATGCCCGCTGATCTGCTGCTGTTTGACCCGGACACTGTGGGTATGTCGCGCCCTTTGCCACGCCACGATTTACCGGCCGGAGGTCAACGCATGATTCGCGAGCCACGAGGCGTCCATGGGGTTTGGGTCAATGGCACCCAAGTGTTTGATGGTCAGCGCCAGTTGCCTCTGGTGAGCGGGCCGGGTCATGTTCTGGATCAGTTTGAAGTCTGAAATCGCACAGGAGTGGATATGAAACAGGATGCTGTCTCTTTGAATCGTCGCGCCCTGCTCGGCGCTGCCGCTGTGGCCCTGACTCCAAAGACTTGGGCGCAGGCTTGGCCGGCCAAACCCGTACGGATGGTGATCGCATTCCCGCCCGGTGGGCCTACCGATATTGTCTCGCGGGTGATCGCGCAGCAACTCAGCGTGCAATTGGGTGTGTCGGTGGTGATCGACAACAAGCCCGGCGCCGGGGGCAATATTGCCGCTGAATTGGTGGCCCGAGCGCCCGCCGACGGCTATACGGTGTTCTACAACACCTCGGCCATCGTGATCGGGCCGGCTTTGTACGGCAAAGTCAATTACGACACCCTGAACGATTTTGCGCCAGTGGCCTTGACCGCCAGCGTCCCTTTGGTGTTGGTGGTCAATCCAAAATTGCCCATACGCTCGGTCAAGGAGTTCATTGATTACGCTCGCGCCAACCCCGACAAACTCAATTACAGCTCGTCGGGGACAGGCACCATCACGCACTTGGCCAGCGCCATGTTCTCGACCCAGCTGGGTCTGCAAACCCAGCATGTACCCTACAAAGGCAGCGCGCCCGGCTTGGTCGACCTGGCAGCCGGACAAACCCAATTCATGACCGACACGATGAACACTGTGCTGCCTTATGTGCGCGATGGACGTCTGCGGGCTTTGGGCGTCGCCAGCCTGAAACGCTCGCCGCTGTTGCCCGAGGTGCCGACCTTGGCCGAAACCGTGCCAGGATTTGAAGCGGCGGCTTGGCAAGGGGTGGTCTTGCCTGCGCCAACCCCCAGCGAGATCGTCACCCGACTGAATCAAGAAGTCAACAAGGCCTTGCAACACCCGGAAGTGCGCGCCAAGCTGGCGGCGCAAGGTGCAGATATTTTGGGCGGCAGCAGCGCTGAATATGCCGCATATTTGCGCAGCGAAATGCCGCGCTGGGCCAAGGCTGTGAAGGACTCTGGAGCCAAGGCCGAATAAGCCATTACAGAGCTTCCCTAACCCATCACCAGTCCACCGTCGACGTGCAAGAGTTGGCCGGTGATGAAGGCGGCCTCGTCGCTGGCCAATAACAGTACCGCACCAGCGATATCGGAGGGAGTGGCGATGCGCCCCAGCGGGGTGAGGCGCACGATTTGTTCGCGCACCGACTCGGGGGTGTGCGAACTGGCTTGGGTGCCTTGCACCAGACCTGGAGCGATGGTGTTGACGCGTATGCCCAAAGGTCCGAGATCGGCCGCCATTTGGCGTGCCAAGCCCAACAACGCCGACTTGGCGGTGGCGTAGTCGACGTAGGCGATGGTCGGACGACTCACCAGATCGGTGCCAATGAGCACCACACTGGCAGAGCCGCGCTGACGCATGAGGGGCAAAGCCGATAGGCACAGCTCAAAACAGGCACGCACCGATCCGTCGATTTGGCGTTGGACATCGCCCCATCCCAATTCCCAAAAACGCCGCCGTTGATCGGGATCGAAACGATAGGGGGCAAATGCATTGTGGACCAAGGTGTCGATGCGCCCGAACTCTTGTCGGACCTGTTCGATCAGGGTGCTGACTTGCGAGGGGTCGGTGAGGTCGGCGCCCAAGGCCCATCCGTCGCCACCGCACTCGCGGCAGCGTTGCGCCACTTGTTCGGCCTGTTGGGCGTTGCGATGGTAGTGCACCACGACGCGCGCGCCTTGGGCAGCCAAGGCGGTGGCAATGGCGGAACCGATGCCACCGCTGGCGCCAGTCACCAGCACCACGCGGTCTTGAAAACGTCGGGCAGGGGTTTTCATGGCATCACATCGCTGGCGACGATGGCCTTCATGTCGGGCACGCGGGTGATCAGGCCGACCGAATAGTAGGCCTGCGCGCCTTTTTGCAGAGACTCGATATCGACCGCACCCAGGCCGTGGCGTTGGGTGTAGGGTGAGACGCTGGAGAGGTTGCGCAGGCGAACGATCTCTTTGTTGAGTTCAAGGTTTTGGCCGTCGATGGCTTTCTTGTGGGCTTGCAGGGCGGCCAACTCGGGTTGGGCGATGGACCATTGAACGCTGTCGCGCCAGGCGCGCACAAAAGCCTTGAGCAGAGGCTTTTGGTTCTGGTAGGTTTCTTCACGCACCACCAGCACGTCACTGGTCAAGGGCAGCCAATCGCGCACCTCCATGACATGGAAGTCACGCAGGCCGCGCAACCGGGCCACGGCCAGGCCCGTGTCGGTTGCGGCGGTGGCATCGACTTGTCCTTGCATCAAAGGGGCAAAGTTGAGCAAGCCCGTGACGACCAGGGTGATGTCGCTTTCTTTGAGCCCCGCCTGAGCCAAGAGCAATTGCAAATTTTGACGTGTGCCGCTGGCCAGACTGTAGACTCCCACCCGTTTGCCTTTGAGGTCGGCAGGGCGTGTGATGCCCGAGGACTTGAGCGCCACCACATTAAACACGTTTTGCGGATAGATGTCGTAGATCACTCGCAGTTTTTCGCCTTTATCCAAAGCGGCAAACAGCGAGCCTGGGTCGGTGAAGGCCACGTCAGCCTGTGCACTGAGCAGGTTGCGCACAGCATCGCCGCCGCCCGCGCCCGGAATCCATTGCAAGTCGATGCCTTGTTTTTGAAAAAAACCGCGCTCCTCTTCGGCCAGCAAGTGGGCGATTTCGGTGATGGGTTTGCTCCACAAAGCGAGCGTGACTTTTTTCAGGTCCTGGGCCTGAGTGAACCAAGGCCAGCCGCCCAGGCCAGCGGCCCAAGTGAGGGCTAATCGACGCGTCACGGGGTGCAGTTGAGGTTTCATGTTGAATCGTGTTGCAGCTTGAATTCGTCTTTGGGTGCCGGTTCGCGATGTCGCAGGCTGTGCTGCTCGAACACCAATAGGGCCTGGTAAGAACCCCAGCCGAGCAGGGTGATGTTGATCAGCACCGCAAACATCAGCGGGGTATCGAGGGAGCCCTGGGCGGCAATGATGAGGGCCCCCAAACCTTGGCTGGCACCGATGAACTCACCGACGATGGCACCGACCCAGGCCAGCACCAGGGATACGCGCAAACCGGTCAGAATGACAGGCAAACCAGCGGGCACTTTGAGCAACCACAGAGTCTGCCACCGGCTGGCGTGCATGAGGCGAAACAAATCAAGGCTTTGGCGATCGACATGGCGCACACAGGTCATGGTGTTTTCGAGCAGAGGGAAAAAACACACCAAGGCGGTGATGACGACCAAGGGCAAGGTACCAAAACCCAACCAGAGCAAGAGCAAGGGCGCCAGCGCCAGTTTGGGCATGACCTGACTGGCCACCACATAGGGCAGCATAACGCGTCGCCACAGCGGGGATTCGCCCAAGCCGACCCCACACAGAAAACCCAGAGCGCTGCCTAGAACCCAGCCCAGGGTGACTTCAAGCAAGGTCTGCGCGACATGGGCGAGGAAGTAGCCACTGAACCACCCGCTCCACCAGGCCTGTGCCACCGCGCTCGGGGCGGGCAGCACCAGGGACGACCATTGCCAGACGCGGGCCAGGGTTTCCCAAACCGCCAGCAAAATCAGCGCCATGCCGAACGACACCCAGCGCGGTGAGCGGGACATGAGCTGGGTGAGTGCGTTCATGGGTGCGTTTTAATCGGCGTAGGGGGCATAGGCTTCGGCGGCATCTTGGAGCGATTGTTCGACCTCGACCCAGTTCAGCAGATCACGCAAGCTGTGACCGCCGTCGTGGTGCCAGCCCGCTTCCGGAGCCGTCATGGCCCCAACGGCGCTCAGCCGCGTGACACCCGCCAATCCGAGTTGCTGCGCCCACCGAGGCCAGTCCTCGGGCGTCACGGCCAAGCCCGCCGTTTGTAACCAGCGACGGGCGGGTGCAATGCTGCTCAAGACCTGCTCCAGGTGATCGAAGGCCATCACCTGCACACAGCGCTGGCCCGGGCCGGGTGACAGGTTTTGGGGGGCAGCATGAAACACGACATCGCCGCCTTGACCCGACATGAGCCGGGCCTGTCCCGACCACTCGTGGGTTTGTCGCCATTTCGCACAGGCCAAGGCTTCGGCCGCGGACAAGGGGCGTCGAGGATGGCGGGCGTTTTGATTTTGCACGGCGTGAAAAAGCCGTTCGGCCCATTCTTGGGGCGTGATGCGACCTCCGTTTTGAACATAGAACACATGGGGCGAATAACAGCCGCCCTGGTCGTAACGGGCCACGTCTTGGGCGGCAGCCAAGGCCAATTCGGGCCCATGGCGCACCCCCAAGGCGCTG
Organism: uncultured Bordetella sp.; assembly: GCA_964390775.1. Classification (GTDB taxonomy): domain Bacteria; phylum Pseudomonadota; class Gammaproteobacteria; order Burkholderiales; family Burkholderiaceae_C; genus Limnohabitans. The sequence continues at coordinate 6,707 of CAYMJT010000021.1, read as the reverse complement.
GCGGCCAAAACACCAAAGCTGAGTTTGTGACCATGCGCCAGCAGACGCACGCCGGTGGGTAGCCGGCTGCGCAAGGCTTGCAAGGTGTCGTCACTGCCATAGGCGATGACGCATGTGGCGTCAGCGCAAGCGGCGGCCTCGGGGGCGGTATCGCCGCCTTCCCACCACAGCAGGGCCAGGGCATCGCGCCAACGCGGTTCGATGTCGATGAGCACTTGCACGAAGACGGTGGCAAAAATCGGTTCGGCACTGGCCAGCTTGCCCACATTACCCGCCTTGACCAAAAGGCCACACACCAAGCTCCACAGGGACAGGGCGGGCACATTACCAGCCCACAGGTGCAAAAGCAGATTGGGGCCGAGGGCCATGCCCGAGCCGCCCTTGGCCAGCGGTTGGAAGCGATCGAGCACCCAGGGGTTGGGCAGGTCTTCGGTGACAAAACGGCTCAGACCCTGAGCCCGAAAGGTTTTGAGATAGCGAGTCAAGTTCAAGCTGACCATGTCGGTGCTCAAACCTGTGACGCGCGCTAACCAGTCGTTGAGACGCTGGCGTGCCGGATCGGTGGGGTCGAGCAAGCGAGCGACCGCCTGGTCGATGACCCGCATGATGTCGGCCAGGCTCATGGTGCGCAAATGCAGTGCCGCCTGCTGCTGCACGCGACGACAAACCTGGCGCACCTGCTCGGGGCTGAGGACAGGCACCTGAACGCCGGCGCAGGCGTGTTCGCGTGCGCCCAGATCGAACCACTGCAGCGTGGTCGGGTCTAGCCCAGGCAGATGTCCGGCCTGAAAGATGTTCACGGTTGGGCCGCCTGCAAAAAAGCCTCGACAGCGAGCGAGCAGCCTTTGGCTGGGGTGCCTTGGGCCCGACCCAGCAAGACGAAACCATCGCCCTGCACATGGCCCAGGTCTTCGGTCAGGATGGTCAAGACCGAATTGAAATTGGCCAGATCGGTGTGCGCCAGTACGCCAACATGGCCCGAGGGGAGTTCTTGGCCGGTGAGCGGGTCCAGCACGCGTGTGCGTATCCAGTGTGGGCCCGTTTTGACCACCGGTTGGAATGCAGGGCCTTGATCGTAAAACTGGGTGCTGAGCTCGGTCATGCCATACATATTCAGACATTGTTGAGCACTCACCCCCAGACAAGTGGATAGGGTGGCGTAAAACTCGTTGGCGCTCAGTTCACGCGATTGACCTTTGAAGCCGCCGGTGTCCATGATGCGGCTGCCAGCAGGCAACTGAAAATTCAAACCCCGCTCGATGAGCGCATCGCAGGCGTGCACCAGGCTATAACTGGCCCCCAGCACCAAGACGGGTTCGGGCTGCTGACAGACCTGCTGCAAATCGGCACACCAGTCGTCGATGCACAGGCCTTGCGTGTCGATGTAATGGCGGCTGCCCTCTAGACCCCATGTGATTTGGGCCAAGCTGAGGTAGTGGGCCAGCGAGGAATGGGGCATCAGACCTTCATCGGGGAACAGCACCATGATGCGCATGCGAGATCGATGGCCCATGACACGGCGCTGAAAGTTCAACCGCATCGACAGGTCATAGACTTGCAAATGGGGGTGGTAATGGCGGCCACGCACATCGCCCCGGGTGGTGCCACTGGTCATGAAGACCCGCTCGCATTGCTCGGGTGCCTGGGCGCTGAGGGTCAGGTCTTTGAAGGCGTTGATGGGCACCGGTGGAATGTCGCGCCAGTCGCGTACCGAGCGCGGGGTGAGGCCGCGTTGTTGGCAGACCCGCTGCAAGGGCAGGTTGTGGCTGTATTGATGCTGAAACAGTCGCAGGGCCAAGGCATTGAAGGCATCTTCATCGGCGCCTGGGGCGGCGATGAAATCCATCAAGTCGGTCAGCAATTGGGGGTTCACAGCCATCCTTTTCGGTCAATACAGGGCGCTCCGAAAAGGTGGACTTGCCAAGGGCAAGCGGCTCTTCTTACGTCGGCATGATCCGATTCAAGTTCGCGGGTTTGGAGAGTCCATCTCAGTGACGGGCCACAGGCCTGCCACACCCCGGAGCGTATTCAGATTGTAATGGATGCGGGGAAATGGGGGGTCAGGGCTGGTGGCGTCGAATCAAAGACTCGACCAATTCGGGCACAAAGGCCTGGGGGTTGCCTTGTTCGGTCGCCATGCGCAGGGTGAGGGCGACAGCTTGGGCGATTTGACGCTCGGCGCCGGCCTGCTCGGCCATGGTGTTGTAGTAGCTCAGGTCTTTGAGGGCATTGGAGAGCGTGAATTGCAAGCCGCTCGGGTCACCTTGCAGCAGATGGGGCCGCATGCGCTCGAGGGCAGCACCACCGCCCCCGCCCTTGGCCAAGACATCGACCAGCACCTGGGCTTCGATACCACCCAGGCGGGCGCAGGCGGCAGCCTCGGCGATCAGGGCAGCGCTGCCGAGCGACACATAGTTGTGCAAAAGTTTCATGCGGTGACCCGCACCGATGGGGCCAACATGGGTGATGTTTTCGGCAAAGCAACGCAAAACGGGTAGAGCGCGCTCGAAATCGGCGGCATCGCCCCCGACCAGCAAATTCAGCCGACCTGCGGCCGCGTCTTTGGGCAAACGCGTCATGGGCGCGTCGATGAACCGCCCCCCCGCTTGTTGGACCTTCTGGGCCATCTGTTCGGTAGAGTTAGGGATTGAGGTCGAACAGTCGATGACCAAAGCACCAGCACGCAGATGGGGCAAAACCCCGCTGGGCCCAGACAAGATGGCCTCGACCTGAGGGGAGCCGGTGACACACAAAATCAGCAACTCGGCGTGTTGCGCCAAGGCGGCTGAATCGGCGCTGGCACGGGCACCGCCTTGCAACAAATCGTCGATGGGCTGGTTACCCGGATGATCAAAGACCATCAGGTCGTGTCCATGGCGCAGCAGGTTGATGGCGATGCCATGGCCCATGAGGCCGACGCCAAAGAGTCCGATTTTGGATGTACTCATAAAGCCCATTTTGCCTGCAAACCCAAGGTCCAGGTCCTGGGCAAGCCAGGCTCGAAAAAGCCGCCGTTGCTTTGATTGACGATGACCGAGCCGACAGTGGTCTTGTTGTGCAGGTTTTCAATGGCCAAATAGGGCTCGATCTGGCCCGATGCCCACACGTGCCGATGTCGCAAGCGCAAATTGACTCCGCCGTAACCGGGTGCAGCCGCCGTAGCGGTATTGAGGTCGTTGGCCCACATGCCCGAACGCCCCAACCACTCGACACTGGCCAACCACCCGCTGGGCCGGGTCTGGGCCGTGGCCGGCATTTGCGACCAATGCAGTGCAGCAAAGCCCCATCGATCGGGGGTCGCGGGCAGGCGGTTGCCGTTGGCCACGGTGGAAAACGTTTGGCTGTACACCGCCCGCATGGCAGTCACCGAGGCTTCGGCGCGCCAATGCTGGCCCAAGCGGTGTTGCGCATTGAATTCCAGACCCTGGCGCTGGGTGCGGGTGGCATTGGTATAAGCGACCTGACCGTTGACCACTTTGTCGCTGACGATCTCGTTTTGGGTTTCGATGCCGAACCAGGCCAGGCTCATGCGACTGCCGGCTTCGTTGGCAAATTTCAGGCCCAATTCACGGTGCACCGAGGTGGCTGCCAATAAGCGGGGGTTGAAACGACCCAATAGATCGTTGCCGCTTTTGACATAGGCGGCTTCGGCCAAGGTGGGGGTCTCGAAGCCACGGCCCGTGTTGGCATAAGCATTCCATTGCGGATGCCAATGCCAGGTGAGGCCCAGCACCGGGTTGCTGGACTGGTACCTGACTCGGCCTGAGCCGTCGTCGGCGTAACTACACGGCGGACTGACCAGACATTGGTCGTTGCTGCGCAATACCACCGAGGATCGCCTAAGCCCTGTGACCCAGGTGAAGCGCTCGGAGACGAGCCAATTGATCTGGGCAAAGCCGTCCAGGGTGTTGGCCTGGTTCCATTCGTTGCGGTTGGGCAGGCCAGATTTTTGGCCGGCAGGGGCGGCACCGCCCTGGCGCACTTCGCCCGACTGATCACCCTCAAGCCCCACAGTCCACTGAATCGGGATGTGGCCATCGCGCTGTCCTTGCATCTGTGCGCCCCAACCCCAATACTGACGCTCGAGGCCGACCCAGTTCTGGCTGGACAAATACTGGAGATTGCTGCGATCGCCCCGATACAGTCGGGTTTGCAGTTGAAGGTCGCGCTCAAGGCGGTGCTGCATGACCCAGCCGACTTGCTCTTGATGGACCATTTTGCGGGTGTTGGCGCTTTGGGCATTGGCTCCGGCGGCCCAAGGCGTGCCCAAGTTGCTGCTGGTCAAGCCCAGCGGGTCTTGGGCCAGAGGCATCTCAAATAAATTGACAACCCATTTGTGCCGTGTGTCAGCCGAGCTGTCCAAGGTCAATACCGAGTTGAGTTGTTGTCTGCGGGCAGCGCTCTGGGCGCGGTACCCCTGAGTATCCAAGGTGCTGAAATCAGCCACCATCCCCACTTGACCGCTGCGGCCACTCAGTTGCCAGTCGCTGCGACGCAGGCCATAGGAACCGACATAGAGTTGCGTTTGCGCCTCGGGCTGGGCGCTGGCTTCACGCGTGTATGCCTGGATGACACCGCCGGCGGCATTGCCATAGATCTGCGCCAAAGGACCTGTCAAAACTTCGATGCGATCGACCGAGGTCAGACTGACGGTGGACGCCTGACCTTGGCCGTCAGGCGTGGTGGCCGGTATGCCATCGACCAGCAAACGGATGCCGCGCAGCCCAAAGGCAGCGCGGGCGCCAAAGCCACGGATGGAGATTTGCACATCTTGGGCGTAGTTGTTTCGGTTCAGCGCCACCACCCCAGGGACTGCGGTCAGCACATCGGACAAATTGACTTGTGGGCCCGAGGCCCGGATGCGCTCGCCGTCGACACGCTGCACCGAGGCCGGGGCATCAAACTGGCGCTGTTCGATCAGACCACTTTGGACCCGGACTTCGGGCAACTCGAGGGGGGCCTGGGCTTGAGCGAGTCCGACCCAAGCCAACCCCAGTAAAACAACACGACGCATATCAGGGTTTGATGTGGGCAAAGTAGTGCGAAAGGGCTTGCAAATCGGCGTCGGACAGCCCGTATAAGGATGCTGACATGATGGGATCGCGACCCACGGCCTTGTTCGATTGCATGGTGCGCATGGCATGCAATAAGTAATCTTCACGCTGCCCGGCCAAACGCGGCATTTGTTCGCGGCCCACATAGGTCGGCAGATGGCAAATACCACAGCGGGTTTGCTCGGCGAGTTGCTGGCCCCGAGCATGCAGCGATTCGTTGCGAGGGCGTGGTTGCGGGTTCAGAGGCTGGGCGGCAAAGAGCCGTGCCATCTTGGCCAAATCGTCGTCAGACACCCCATCGAGCAGCGCTTTCATGGCGGGGATGTCGCGTACCCCCTCGCGAATGAGGACCAACTGGTTTTCCAGAAACACACGCGGCTGAGCGGCCAGGGCCGGAATGTCGGCAATTTGTGAATTGCCTTGCGGCCCATGACAGGCGGCGCAGGCTTGCAAACGCTGTTCAAGGGTCTGAGACCAAGAAAAAGGGGCGGCCAAGACAGCCACCCCACAGAGGGCCAGGGCCCTCTTCCACAGATTCCAATTCATGGATTATTTGCTGTAGCTGATGCGGTAAATCACACCCGCTTGCTCGTCGGACACCAGCACCGAACCATCGGCCATTTGGCGCAGATAGGCAGGGCGACCCGAGAAACTTTGGTCAGCGGAGTTGAGGAAGCCAGTCAGGAAAGGCTCGACCTTGGCATTTTTGCCATCGGCGTCGGCGCGCACGGTGACCACATCAAAGCCCAACTTGGTGTTGCGGTTCCAAGAACCTTTGCGGGCATTGAAGAGCACATTGCGGTACTCGGGCGGGAACATGGATCCGGTATAGAACATGACGCCCATGGTGGCGGCATGCGGGCCCATGAGGGCAACCGGTTGCTCGACACCTGCGCAGGCGTTGTCTTTGGTGACCGTGGGGTCAGCCAGGGTGCCTTGGTGACAATAGGGGAAGCCGTAGTTGGCACCCACCTTGAGGCGGTTCATGGTGTCGTTGGGGGTATCGTCACCCAGCCAGTCGCGGCCATGGTTGCTGAACCAAAGTTCTTTGGTCACGGGGTGCCAATCGAAGCCGACGCTATTGCGTATGCCCGTGGCCAGCACTTCCATGCCCGAGCCGTCGGCGTTGTAACGACGCAGCTGAGCGTATTCGCCAGTCGGGGGCGTACAGATGTTGCAGGGGGCGCCAAACGGCACGTACAGCTTGCCGTCTGGTCCGAAAGCGATGTACTTCCAGTTGTGGTGTTTTTCAGGCGGCAGGTTGAAACGGGCGGTGATGTCCTCGGGCGCCACATTGGGATTTTGGTTGATGCCCTTGTAGAGCAATACTTTGTCAACGGCCATGACCACCAAATTGCCGTCTTTGTAGGCCACGGCGGGTTGGTCCAGTTTGTCCACCAGAACACGGGCCGAGCGCTGGCCACCCGCATCGGTGATTTCATAAACACGGCCCAGGGGACGGGTACCGGCATAGTATTTGCCGTTATCGCCGATGGCAATGGCGCGAACACCGGGCACGCTGTCGGCCCAGATCTCAATCTTGAATCCGGCTGGAAGCTTGAGACGGCTGAGATCGACATCGGCTGACTTGGTGGCCGTCAGCTTGGGGGCAAGCGGGGCCAAGGTCGAATTGGCCATGCTGTCGGGCATGCC
>CAYMJT010000020.1:0-28144 GCA_964390775.1 uncultured Bordetella sp. | reverse complement strand
GTGGTGACCTGGTACTACGGCATTCCCAGCAGCTCTTCGCATGCCTTGATTGGCGGCATCGTCGGCGCTGTGATTGCCAAGATCGGCTCTGGCGCCCTGATCACCAGTGGCATCATGCGCACGGTGGCGTTTATCTTTGTATCGCCTGCTCTGGGCTTTTTGCTGGGTTCCATCATGATGGTGGGGGTGGCTTGGATCTTTCGCCGAACCACTCCGTCTAAAGTCGATAAATGGTTTCGGCGTTTGCAATTGGCCTCGGCTGGCGCTTACAGCCTGGGACATGGCGGTAACGACGCCCAAAAAACCATCGGCATCATTTGGTTGCTGCTGATCGCTACCGGTTACGCTTCCTCCAGTGACACCTCGCCGCCGGGCTGGGTCATTGTGAGTTGTTACATTGCCATTGCATTGGGCACCATGTTTGGCGGTTGGCGCATCGTCAAAACCATGGGGCAACGCATCACCAAACTCAAGCCTGTGGGCGGTTTTTGCGCCGAGACTGGCGGGGCTTTGACCCTGTTTTTGGCCACAGCCTTGGGGATCCCGGTCTCGACCACCCACACCATCACCGGCGCCATTGTGGGGGTCGGCTCGACCCAACGGGCCAGTGCCGTCCGTTGGGGGGTGGCTGGCAACATCATCTGGGCGTGGGTGTTGACCATTCCGGCCAGCGCATTTGTCGCGGCGGTGGGTTATTGGCTCAGCTTCACTTTCTACGAGTGAATTCGCCCGCTGTCGGGCTATTGCGAAATTTTTCGCGCCTCTTCGATCTGTACTTCGAAATAGCGCTGGATGCTGTAGACGATGCTCGACATCAGCACCGTGGTCCCGACCAGTAAGGCCAATGCGATGGCGCCTACGGTCAGCCAGTTGCTGCGTCCGGCGGCTGACGACTCTGGGGCTTGCGGATTGAAACGTGCGTTCCAGCGCTCGGCCGACATCAAACCATAAACGATGGCGTTGAGCGCACAGGCCGCAAAACAAAAGCCAAAAATCGGGATCAACCACCAACTCAAGACATCGTCCACACCCAGCTCGGCTACCCGCTCAAACCCCCAAAATCCCAACGCAGTCGGGATGGGCAAGAGCCAGCCCAGGGTATCGGATAAACCAAACAGATAAAAGCGATGCAGCCCCAAAGGGCCGCCGACAAAGGCCAACCATGTGGCCAGGGTTTTGTTTTTCATGCCGGCATCATAAAGAAACACCGGACTGCTCATGCGCGCGGTGGTTCGGCATCCCCAGTGCCCAAGGGGCGTTGCATCAGCACCACGTCAAGCCAGCGACCGTGCTTCCAGCCGCTGGAACTCAGTTGACCGGTGTGGTGAAATCCCAGCGCGGCGTGCAGTCCGATCGAGGCCTGGTTGGCCGAATCCCCGATCACGGCCACCATTTGCCTGGCGTCCAATTGCTCGGCGCGGCGGATCAATTCGGCCATCAAGGATCGCCCCAAGCCGCGCCCACTGGCCTCGGGGGCCAGATAAATCGAGTCTTCCAGCGTGTGTCGATACGCTTGGCGTGGTCGAAAGGGTTGTGCATAGGCAAAGCCCAGCACGACTTGCGCCGAGGTCACTACCAGGTGCGGCATCCCCAGCTCGACAATGGATAGCCAGCGGCGTTGCATTTCTGCAACAGTGGGTGCTTCGGTTTCAAAGGTGCCGGTTCCATGCACAACGTGGTGACCGTAAATCGAGCAAATAGACTCGATGTCTTGGGCTTGGGTGGGGCGAATGATCATGTTTGGGCTACAATGGTGGGTTTTCGGCGTGTCGCTGACCGGGTGGTCATGCGCGTGTCTCAAACGTCGGAAGAATTTTTACCACCCCAAGGATAACCCCATGGTCGTCATTCGACTCTCCCGTGGCGGCGCCAAAGCCCGCCCGTTTTTCAACATCGTCGTCGCCGACAAACGCGATCGTCGCGATGGTCGCTTCATTGAGCGCATAGGCTTTTACAACCCCATTGCCGCCGAAGGCGAAGAAAACATACGCATTGCCCAAGACCGCTTGACCTACTGGAAGGGTGTGGGGGCGCAAAGCTCACCCACCGTCGATCGCCTGCTCAAGCAGTCGGCCAAAAAAGCCGCCTGACCCGCAGGGTCTGCGCCAGACCTGGTGCCATGTTCGCAGCCCTGGAGCCCGCCGAATTACCGGCCGATGCGGTCGAAGTAGGGCGGGTTTTGGATGCCTGGGGCATCAAGGGCTGGATCAAAATCCTGCCCCATAGCGCCTCCCCCGAGGCGCTTTTTTCATGCCGCAGTTGGTTTTTATTGGCCTCCGAGCGAGGGGGCAAAGCATTTGAAGGCGCCATGCGGGTGCGGGTGGCCCAATCTCGCGAGCACGGTGACAGTGTGGTGGCCAGCCTGCAAGATCTGGCTGATCGTGATGCCGCCGAAGCGCTCAAGGGTTGTCGCATTTACGTGCCTCGCTCCAGTTTCCCGAGTACCCAAGCCGATGAATACTACTGGGTCGATCTGATCGGACTGACGGTGATCAATCGCGAAGGGCTTGAATTGGGGGTGGTGCAGGATCTGCTTTCAACTGGCCCGCAAACCGTGCTGGTTTTGCAACAAGTGCAAGACGAGCAAACCATCGAGCGCATGATTCCCTTTGTCTCGGTCTATGTCGACGAGGTCGATCTGAATGGCCGGCAAATCAGGGTCGACTGGCAGCCCGATTATTGAAGCCGCACCTGATCGCCATGCGTTTTGATCTGATCACTTTGTTCCCCGAGTTGGTGTTGCCATTTTTGCAATGTGGAGTCACGCGCCGGGCTTTTGAGGGCGAACAGATCAAAGTGCAATGCTGGAATCCACGCGATTTCGCCGACGGAGCCTATCGACGTGTCGACGACCGACCCTTTGGCGGTGGCCCAGGCATGGTCATGTTGGCCGAACCCTTGTTCCGTTGTTTGCAAGCCATTCGTGCCGATCGGGGACAAGCACGCGCGCAAGCCCCCCTGATCCTGTTTTCACCGATCGGCCAGCGACTCGACCAAACCCTGGTGCAAAGCCACAGCCAGGGGCCTGGGGCGATCTTGCTGTGCGGACGATACGAGGGCATTGATCAGCGATTCATTGACCTGCATGTCGATCAACAAATCAGCCTGGGCGATTTTGTACTCTCTGGCGGGGAAATACCGGCCCTGGCTTTGATCGATGCCGTGGCTCGACTGCAACCCGGTGTCTTGAGCGACCCGCAAAGCCATCTTCAGGACAGTTTCAGCCCCGTTTTGCAAGGGCAACTCGATAGCCCCCACTACACTCGTCCCGAGGTCTGGCAAGGCCAGGCCGTGCCCGAGGCCTTGCTCAGCGGCCACCATGCCCGCATTGAGCAGTGGCGGCGCGAACAAAGCCTGGCCTTGACTCGCCGCTGGCGCCCCGATTTGCTGCCCGAAGCCCACTTGCAGCAACCTCTCAAGGGCACTGGCGAATAAGTGCTACAATCTCGGGTTTGGTTCCTCTACACGCCGCGGTCGACCCCGCAAAACATCAGGCCTTCGACATACAGGCCTTGATTGGTCCATACCGCCCCTAGTGCAGCGTGCAAGAACCAAGAGTGTGCAGGAGTTCTTATGAACCTCATTCAGACCCTCGAAAAAGAGGAAATGGCCCGCTTGGGCAAAAACATCCCTGAGTTCGCCCCTGGTGACACTGTCATCGTGAACGTCAACGTGGTTGAAGGCAACCGCAAGCGCGTGCAGGCTTACGAAGGTGTCGTCATCGCCAAGCGCAACCGTGGCCTGAACAGCGGTTTCACCGTGCGCAAGATTTCTTCTGGCGAAGGCGTCGAGCGGACCTTCCAGACCTACAGCCCCTTGATCGCCAGCATCGAGGTCAAGCGCCGCGGCGATGTGCGTCGCGCCAAGTTGTACTACCTGCGTGAGCGTAGCGGCAAGTCGGCCCGCATCAAGGAAAAGCTGGTTCACAAGACGGCCCCTGCCGCCCAGTGATCCGGCCTTGCGCCGCTCAGCACAAAGCCGCCCTGTGATTCAGAGGCGGCTTTTTTATGCCCACTAGCCCCGGCCATGACGCAAGCCCTGACCCCGCTGTCCAAACTGCCCCATTTTGACCCGCGCCTGGTGCCGGTCCTGCGGCACGATGGTCATATGCCAGCGGTCGACAGCCTGCGCATGCACCCCGATGCATTGCGGCGGCGCTTTGCCCGCCCGCCCGAATGGCAGCCCGAGGTCGTTCGAGAGCGACGCTTCAGTGCCCGGCAACCCGCATTGGCTGCGGTGCTTGTGGGCATCGTGACACGCACAACGCCCACCGTGTTGCTGACCCGGCGAACTGCGCACCTGTCCACCCACTCGGGGCAGGTGGCCTTCCCGGGCGGCAAGGTCGATGATGAAGACGACGGCATTGCACACACCGCTTTGCGCGAAGCCCAGGAAGAGGTTGGACTCGATCCGAAACATGTCGAAGTGCTGGGGACCCTGAACGAATACGTCACCGGTACCGCCTTCATCGTGACCCCGGTGGTGGCCCTGATCGACCCCGCGCACGTCATCGTGGCCAACCCGCACGAGGTGGACGAGGTATTTGAAGTCCCCCTTGAATTTCTGATGAACCCGGCGCACCACCGGCGACATGCCTTTGAGTCCCAGGGTGTGCGGCGCGAGTGGTTCTCGATGCCCTACCAGGACCAAGGTCAAGAGCGTTTCATCTGGGGCGCCACGGCGGGGATGTTGCGCAATCTGTACCGATTTCTCAGCGCATAGAAAACCGGGGAATCCTGCCGTTATGATCTGGCCATGAGTTTCATGGCCTTACTCTTCGCCCTCATGCTTGAGCAGGTACGTCCCCTGTCCGAGCGCAACTGGGTGCACGATCTCATGCGCCACTGGAGCCTTTGGGCCCGTTCCATTTTCGAGACTGGCCGCGCCAATCAGTCTGGCCTGATTTGGGGCTTGATCATGGGGTTGCCGGTGTTGGCCGTGCTGGCCGTGCATTGGATCTTGTTGGCTTGGTTGGGCTGGCCTTTGGCCATGGCCTGGTCGGTGGCTGTGCTTTATGTCACTTTGGGCTTTCGTCAGTTCAGCCACCATTTCACCCAAATCCGCGATGCCCTCGAAGCCGGCGAAGAGGCTCAGGCCCGCTCCCTGTTGGCCAGTTGGCTGCAAGTGGATGCCAGCACCTTGCCCAGGCAAGAACTGGTGCGTCATGTGATTGAATGTTCGGCCATTTCAGCCCACCGCCATGTGTTCGGCGTCGTGGTCTGGTTCTCTGTTTTGGCGGCACTGGGCTTGGGTCCCATCGGGGCTGTCATTTACCGACTGGGGATGGAGTTGCCGCGATGGTGGGCTGGCGTGGGTCAACCCCAGGACACGAATTCATCACCCGATGGTCATTTGAGCGAATGGGCATTGTGGGCCTGGAAACGCATCGATTGGTTGCCGGCCCGGATGACAGCAGTCACTTTTGCCATTGTCGGTAATTTCGAGGAAGCCATTGATTGCTGGCGCAATCATGCCCAATCCTTCCCTGACGACAATGACGGCGTGGTGTTGGCGGCTACCTCGGGAGCCATCAATGTGCGACTCGGCGGTGAAGCCCTCAAACCCCGTTTTTCTACCGAGCTCGACACCCCCATGGCCCAGCCCAGCACCCCAGGCCTGGAGCCGCACCTGGGTCATTTGCGCAGCATGGTCGGTCTGGTGTGGCGCAGCGTCGTCATGTGGCTGGTGTTGCTGTTCTTGCTTACCCTGGCGCGTTTGCTGGGCTAAGCGCTTGCCGAGTTACCACTTGGGAGCGGCCTGCAACTCGGCCATCAATTGCCCATAGATCCGATACCGCTGAGCATCCAAGCGCCCTTCGGTCAGCGCAGTCTTCACGCCGCAATCGGGTTCGTGCAAATGGGTGCAATTGTGGAACCGGCATTCGGCGGCAAATGACCTCAGGTCGGGCATATGATGGGCCAAAGAGGCCGCCTCGATGTGATGCAAGCCAAACGATTGAAAGCCGGGGGAATCGATCAGTGCCGTTGCCTGGCCTCGATCCACCCAGTACAGGCTACTGTGTGTGGTGGTATGCCGTCCCGAGTTGAGGGCTTGCGAAATCTCGGCGGTTTGGGCCTGTGCCCCAGGCACAAAATGGTTGATCAACGAACTTTTGCCCACGCCCGAGGGACCCAGCACCAAGGTCAATCGACCGGCCAGTCGCTGGGCGATGGCCGACAGGCCACTGGGCTGGTTTTTCAGGCACAAAGGCAGCACAGTCAGTCCCATGTCCCGATAGGCCTGCAAGCGCGACCAGGCGCGCTCAAAAGAAGCTTGCAAATCCGATTTATTCAAAACGATCCAGGCCTCGATGCCCGCCAATTCGCAGGCAATTAAGCTGCGTGCCAACTGCGTTTCCGAGAATTCGGGCTCGGCCCCCAACATCAGCAGCACCCCATCGAGATTGGCCGCAAAGGACTTGGTTCGCAATTCGTCCTGGCGATACAGCACGTTGCGCCTGGGCTCAATCGATTCGATGCTTCCGTCAGTCCCGCTGTGCGACCACTGGACTCGGTCGCCCACCAAAGCCTGATTCTTTTTCCCCCTTGGGTGGCAAAGCACACGCTGGCCCGCACCGCTCTCGACCATCAGGTGACGCCCGTGGCTGGCCACCACCAGACCCGACTCAGTCATGCCGGAGCCAATCGAGCCAGCCTTTGCCCAGCCGGTGGATGCGAGTAATAAAAAGCCACATACCAGGGGTCGGGCGTCAAGGTGGATGCATTGTCCCGATACAGCTTGAGCAAAGCCGTTTTCAAGTCGCTGGCTCGGGCTTGCTGGGCTGCATAGGCATCGGCTTCAAACTCTTGGCGCCTGGACAAGGCGCTGCCCAAGGGGCTGAGGAAAAAAAGCGGCAGGGGCAATACCAGCATGAACAACACCAGCGCCAAGGCATGGTTGCTCCCTTGGGTCAGCATGGGGCTCACGCCCAGGCCAGCATAAAACCAGCTTTGCTGGCTCAGCCAACCCAGCACCGCCAAACCCAGCAAAGTGGTCGCAAAACTGCGGACCATCATTTTCAACACATGCCGATGCTTGAAGTGCCCCAACTCATGGGCCAGGACCGCTTCCATTTCACCCACATCGAGTTGCTGCAACAAGGTGTCGAAAAACACCACGCGCTTGCTGGCCCCAAAACCGGTGAAAAAAGCATTGGAATGCGCCGAGCGGCGACTGCCATCCATGACAAAAAAGCCTTTGGCAGTGAACCCGCTGCGCGCCATCAGCGCACTGACCCGTTCTTTCAGAGATTCGTCCTCTAGCGGGGTGAAGCGATTGAATAAGGGCATGATGACGTTAGGGGCGATCCACATCACCAACAACTGATAGGCCACCAGCGCCAACCAGGCCCACACCCACCACCAGGTACCGCCTGCCGCCATCAAGGTCAATACCACCCAAAGAATGGGCACACCCAGCAATAGCCCCAGCATCACCCCTTTGATCAAATCGCTCAGCCATAGGGACGGGGTGCTGCGATTAAAGCCAAAGCGTTCTTCAATGCCAAAGGTTTCCAGCCAACTCAGCGGCAAATGAATCAGCCCCCCAATCAGCACAAAAGCCAGCACCAGGGCAATCTCTTGGGACATACCCGGCCCCAACCACAGAAGCAGTACCTGGTTCAAGGCCTCCAGACCCCCCAGCAGCGTCCAGCCCAACAAAACCACCGCATCGAGGGCCACATCCGCCACACTCAGGCGCAACTTGGCCAGCGAGTAGTGGGCTGCCTTGCGATGCTCGGGCAAGCCGATGCTGCTGGCGAAATCAGCGGGCACCGCATCGGCATGGCGGGCGATGTGGCGAATTTGGCGGCTGGCCAAAAGCCAACGAGCCAATGTGTGGGCCACCAGCAAAAGGATCAAGGCCAGCGTCAAGGTCCAGGTCGGATCGTCAATCAGGTTCATGGTGGCAAGTTTAGGGCATCCGTGGGCCGACCGCCTCTGCACCCATTCCCTTGGCGTGGGCTTGGCCCATCGGCGACAATCTGAGTCATGACCGCAAGCTCCACAGCCCAAGACCCGGCACCCACCTTGGCCAAGTCCGACCTGAATCTGGTCTGGATTGATTGTGAAATGTCAGGACTCGATCCCGAGAAAGAACGGCTGCTGGAGATCGCCGTGGTGGTCACTGGCCCCCAGCTCGAGCCCCGCATCGAAGGCCCGGTGCTGGTCATCCATCAAAGCGACTCATTGCTCAACGGCATGGACGCCTGGAACAAGGGCACACATGGCAAAAGCGGCCTGATCGATAAAGTCAAGGCTTCGACCCTGACCGAAGCCCAAGCCGAGCAAATCTTGATCGATTTCATCAAGACCTATGTCTCCAAAGGGGCCTCACCGCTGTGCGGCAACACCATCGGGCAAGACCGGCGCTTTTTGGTCAAGTACATGCCCAAACTGGAGTCTTGGTTGCATTACCGCAACCTCGATGTCAGCACCCTCAAAGAATTGGCGCGGCGCTGGAAACCCGAGGTCTACAACGCATTTAAAAAACGCCAAGCCCATACCGCGCTGGCCGATGTGCACGAATCCATCGACGAATTAATCCACTATCGCACTCATTTTTTGCAAACTGTGCCATAATACGTATACCCCAGTCGGTTTCCCCTTCTGGATTGTGCATCTACCTCACACCTTGAAGCGTCCTTGCGACGCGTTGCGTTGTGGTCCACCTTGGACCCGCCATGCCGAACTTTGTTTGCAGGTTGATGTGTTGAATCACCCTGTGACTAAGTCGCCCCTCATTGCCTGGGGCGCAACATCGCCATGAACGCAGACCAACCTTTTGCATTGCTGGGGCTTGCCCCTGAACTTTTAAACGCCGTTGCCGATCTTGGCTTCACGGCCCCTACAGCGGTCCAGGCGCAAGCCATTCCGCTGGCGCTGCATGACCCCGAAGCGCAAACCCAAAACGACTTGATGGTTTCGAGCCAAACCGGCAGTGGCAAGACGGCGGCCTTTTTGTTGCCAGTCTTGCATACCCTGCTGGCCCAGCAAAAGGCTCGACACGCCGAACAAGAACGTCAGTGGGCCGAAAAAGTGGCTGCTGCCGAGGCTGCAGGCGAACCATTGCCCAAGAAACCCCGCCGCAAAGACCCCACCAATCCGCGTCATTTCAAGGCTGCGGTGCCCGGTGCGCTGGTCTTGTGCCCAACTCGTGAACTGGCTCAACAGGTGGCCCACGACGCCATTGATCTGGTCAAACATTGCAAGGGACTGCGCATCGCTTGCGTGGTGGGTGGCTTGCCCTATGCGGTGCAAATCGCCCGCTTGCAAAACGCGGACCTGGTGGTGGCCACGCCGGGGCGTCTATTGGACTTGCAGCGCTCTAACCATTTGCAACTCGATCAGGTTCAATTCCTGGTGGTCGATGAGGCCGATCGCATGCTCGATCTGGGCTTTTCCGACGACTTGGCCGAAATCCATCGCCTCACCGAGCAACGCCATCAAACCCTGATGTTCAGCGCCACCTTTGCGCCGCGCATTCAGCAGTTGGCGGCGCGCATCATGCGTCAACCGCGCCGCGTCCAAATCGACACGCCGCAAGAAAAACATGCCAGCATCAAACAAGTCATGTTTTGGGCCGATAACCCACACCACAAACGTCAACTGCTTGACCACTGGTTACGTGACACCAGCATCGACCAGGCCATTGTGTTTGCCAGCACTCAAATTCAATGTGACGCCTTGGCGCAAGACTTGCAGCAAGAGGGTTTTTCTGCGGTGGCTTTGCATGGCGCCTTGAGCCAGGGTTTGCGTAACCGCCGTCTGATGGCCTTGCGCGAAGGAAGGGTTCAGATTCTGGTGGCCACCGATGTGGCGGCCCGGGGTATCGACGTGCCGACCATCAGCCATGTGTTCAATTTCGGTTTGCCCATGAAAAGCGAAGACTATGTGCACCGCATTGGACGCACTGGTCGTGCGGGCCGGGATGGTTTGGCAGTGACCTTTGCCGAGTGGCGCGAGCGTCGAAAAATCCTCGACATCGAGGCCTACACCCAACAACCCATCCGCTCCGAGGTCATCCCGGGTTTGGAGCCGCGCAACAAACCCGAAAAATCGAATAAGCCGTTCGGGGACAAGCGCAAACGTGGCTTTGGCGATGCCCGTGGTCAGGGTCGAGGCGGTGACTTCCGTACCGAGGCGCGCGGCGATGCCCGTGGTCAGGGCCGTGGCGAGTTCCGGGGCAAAGCCCCGTCACGGGGCCATTCGGCCCATACCCCACCCGCCAAAAAGCACGGCAAACCTGCTGCTCGCTCGGGGCCGCGCATCATCGCCTGATGGCACGACGGCGACGACCTGCGCAGCGCGCCTCGCGAGAGGGTCGATGGGGCCCGCAACCCGACTTCGCCACAGTGATGCAGGGTTTCTCTGGCGGCTTCGCCCAAGTAGTCCTCAAACCACGATGGGGGTCAAAGCCCCATCCATGGTCAGGTTGACACCTGTCACATAACTGGCGCGAGCGCTGGCCAAATAGACCACAGCGTCGGCGATTTCGCGGGGTTCAGGCAGACGCTTCATGGGTTGACGGGCTTGGGCCTTGGCCAACAAGTCGTCCATGCTCAGTCCGTTGACGCGTGATTCGGCCCGAAAACCTTCAAACAAACGCTCGGTGGCCGTCAGGCCTGGGTTGACCGCATTCACCCGTATCCCCTGATCCGCATAGGCCGAGGCCATACCGGCGGTCACCAACATCAGGGCCGCATTGGCGGCACCCCCAGGCAAATGGATCGCGCTGGGCACTTTGCCGCCTTGTCCAATCACATTGACCACCGCGCCGCTGCGGCGTTGCGCCATGCGTTGCAGGGTGGGGGTGAGCATATGCACATAGCTGAAAAATTTGGCTTGCATGGCGTCGTGCCAAGCCTGAGCGCTTAATTCATTCAATGGCGTGCGTTTGGCAGCGCCCGCCGAGTTGACCAACACCTGTACTGGACCCAGGCCCGCTTCGGCCCGATCGAGGGCTTGCAGGGCCGCTTCGGCCTGAGTCAGGTCAGCCGAGATCACCTGAACCTGTGAATCTGCGTGAGCCTGGGTCAAGTGTGCATGCGCTTCTTGCAGGGTCTGTTCATTGCGAGCCACCAGCGTGACCCGCGCGCCCTCGGCCAAAAAAGCATGTGCGCAGGCCAAGCCGATGCCTTTGCTGCCACCGGTGATCAGCACATGATGGTCTTTTAGATTCAAGTCCATGGGATGCCCTTTAAAAAATCAACGACACACTTGAGCGGCCATGCGGCGCACCGGTGATTCGGGTGCGATGTCCTGCCAGTCTTGTACCATGCCCTGGGTCTCGACCTTTTGTCCGCCCATTTTGGCGCCGGTGTAATAGTTCATTTCGACAATACGACCCAAGTCGGCCTTGCAATCAATCTCCATTTGCGAGAGGGCCGAACGAAACGCTTTGCCATTGTGCGTCATCTGGGGTTGGGCATAGTCGAGCAGGGTCTTGAGTCGCACGATGCCTTGCTCGCGCCGAATCGAAGCCGGGTCGATATAAAACTGTCCGCGCTCAGTCGCCGTGACGGCTTTCCAGTCGGGGGTCTTTTGAGCCTGACTCGAACCCGCCCACGCACACAGGGCCAGACACGCCATTTGGACGCCTAAAAAACGTGGTTTCATCATGCCGATCCTGAACCGCACCCAGCCCCCATGGGACAAGCCGCCCTGACACACCCGGTGGTGGAGAGGAGGAGGATCGAACTCCCGACCTTCGCATTGCGAACGCGACGCTCTCCCAGCTGAGCTACCCCCCCACAATCGATTCATTCTAATACACGCATCGGGCGCTCAGGGATTAGGGGCAGACGCTAGGTTAGGGCGGGGTGGCAGCGCCTAAAATATCATTTTTCATTTGATCAATACCCATGAATGCGCAAACCCTGACAGGAAAAGTGGTGGTGCTGGGCACCGGCACCATGGCCGCTGGCATCGCCGCTGGATTCATCGACGCCGGAGTGCCGGTCATCGTGCTAGGGCGCAGCCTTGACAAAGCCCAGGCCTCGATTGAGTCGGCCCGCAAACTGGCGGCGGTGCTGAGTCAGCCGCCACGCACCCATACCCCCGCCCAAGCTGGCCTGATCGATACATGGAGCGACTGGGCGGGTGTGGCTTGGGTCATCGAGACCATCACCGAAAACTTTGACCTCAAACGCCAGCTCTTCTCCGACCTCGATCGCCGCATACCGGCACACATACCGATCGGCTCGAACAGCTCGGGTTTTCCAGTCACCAAACTGGCCGAGGGCTTGACCACGCGCTCGCGCATGTTCAATGCCCACTATTTCATGCCCGCCCATTTGGTGCCTTTGGTCGAAGTGGCTTTGGGTGAAGACTCCGACCCGGCCTTGGGTCAACAGGTCTGTGATTTTTATCGTGCAGCGGGCAAAAAACCGGTCCTGGTGCGGCGCGATATCCCTGGTTTTTTGGCCAACCGCATACAACATGCCCTGATGCGCGAAGCCCTTGATCTGATTGATCGCGGCATTGCCAGTCCCGAGGACGTGGACACGGCGGTACGTTACAGCTTTGGTTTCAGGTACGCGGCTGCGGGCCCCGTGCTGCAAAAAGAAATCTCTGGCTGGGACAGCATGGCCCAGGCCTCGCGCGAAATTTACCCATCGCTGTCCAACACCGATCATTTGGCGCAATGCATCACCGATCTGATGGCCCAGGGCCGCACGGGCATGAAAGCTGGCGCCGGCTTTGTGACTTGGACCCCCGAACAAATCGCCCAAGAGCGTCAAAACTACGACGCCCGACTCAAGGCCGCATTCCAGATTTTGTCGATGAAATAAACCGGAGCATCCGCATGAGCATGATAGACCTGCACGCCAAGACCATGGTCGGCCCCGTGATTCGGCTGCACCCCAATGACAATGTGGTGGTGGCCCGGACCGAAGTGGGCATAGGCACCGCCATCCCATCCGAGGGCATCACCAGTCGCAGCCAGGTTCCTTCGGGACACAAAATCGCTGCCCGGCTGATCAAGGCGGGTGAAGCTATCTTGAAATACAACGTCGTCATAGGTTTCGCTGCCGCCGACATTGCTCCCGGGACTTACGTGCATTCGCACAATGTGTCTTTCAAGGAGTACAGCCGCGACTACGCCTATACCCAAGACTATGTGCCGACCCCAGTCTTGCCACCTAACGAGCAAGCCACTTTTGAAGGTTATGTCAGACCCAATGGCAGTGTCGGCACTCGCAACTTCATTGGGGTCTTGTCAACGGTCAATTGCTCGGCCACGGTGGTGCACAAAGTGGCCGAGGCGTTCAAGCACGGCAAACTTGACGCTTACCCCCACATCGATGGGGTCGTTGGCCTCAGCCACGGACTGGGCTGCGGCATGGAGATGAGCGGCGAGCCCATGAACCTGTTGCGCCGTACCATCGGCGGCTACGCGCGCAACCCCAATTTCGCCGCTGTGCTCATCATCGGTCTGGGTTGCGAGCGAAATCAGATGCAAGGTCTGCTCGAGCAAGAAGGCCTGCAAGCGGGCCCCAAGCTGTATACCTTTGTCATGCAAGAAGAGGGCGGGACCCGTAAAACCGTCGAAGCGGCCGTGGCGGCGGTCGAGGCCATGTTGCCCGAGGCCAATCAGGCTCGACGCAGCACCGTTTCGGTCAGTCACCTGAAGATAGGCTTGCAATGCGGCGGCTCCGACGGGTTTTCATCCATCACCGCCAACCCAGGATTGGGGGCTGCGATGGACATTTTGGTGCGCCACGGCGGCACGGCCATTTTGTCTGAAACGCCCGAAATTTACGGTGTCGAACACACGTTGACTCGCCGTGCCTGTTCGCGCCAGGTCGGTGAAAAATTAATCGAGCGCATCAAATGGTGGAAAGAGGAGTACTCACCCGGGCGTGATGTGCAAATCAATGGCGCCGTCAGTCCGGGTAACAACATGGGTGGACTGGCCAATATTTTTGAAAAATCGCTGGGCTCCTCTATGAAGGGGGGCACCACTGGCTTGATGGAGGTCTATCGCTACGCCGAAGCGGTGCGGCAAAACGGTTTCGTTTTCATGGACACCCCTGGTTTTGATCCAGTCTCTGCCACCGGCCAGATTGCTGGAGGCGCCAATATGATTTGCTTCACCACGGGGCGCGGCTCGATGTTCGGCGCCAAACCCGTGCCGTCCATCAAATTGGCCACCAACACCCCCATGTATCAGCGCTTGACCGAGGACATGGACTACAACTGCGGCGTTTTACTCGATGGCACATCGACCATGCCCGAAGTGGCGCAGGGCATTTTTGATCTCATCCGTCGCGTCGCGTCCGGAGAGCGGACCAAGAGCGAATTACTGGGTTTGGGCGATCACGAGTTTGTGCCCTGGAACATTGGTGTCACCAGCTGATCTGCGTCGCTGGGTGGCTATTTGATCAGTTGATCGAAGCGGAATGACGCGGCAGGTTCCCATATTTCGTAAGAAAACCCGTGCCAGGGCCGTCTAAAGAATGTCAACACCCAAAGGAACCTGCATGAAACGCCCTCTGAACCGCATTCTGATCTTGATTGCCCTGGCTTGGGGTACCTTGGCCTGGGCGGCTTTGCCCGAGCCTCCCGACCCACGCGAGGTGGCTAAACTCAGCCCGCAACAGCGTTTTGAGCAGGCGCGCGCTCTGCATCAGGCCCTAGAGCAAGCCAGTCCGCAGGAACGGCGTCAGTTCCGCGACAAGGCTCGACAAAAAATGCATGAACTCAGCCCGCAAGAACGCCGCGAGGTGCACGACCGAATGCACGCCGACTGGTCGGCCATGAGCGATGCGCAGAAAAACGAAATGCGCGATATGCGCAAATCGCTGATCGGTCGCATGTCACCCGAAGAGCGCGATGAAATGCGCCAAGAGCGTCGTCGAATGTTTGAAAACATGAGCCCGCAAGAACGTCAGAAGTGGCGCGATGACATGCACCGCATGCGTCACTCACATCAGCACAGCGCCGATGGCCCCGAACACGAATCACACGGCCACTGACGACTTCGAGTTGCTGGCGCGGGCCCACAAGGGCGACGCGCTGGCTGCCCGATTGTTGGTCATGCGCCTGTCACCGCCGGCGCACAAACTTGCCTGGCGCATGCTGGGCGATGCCGCTTTGGCCGAAGATGTGGTGCAAGAGGCGCTGGAAAAATTGTTTCGCATTCGTCAATATCAGGGCGACGCCCGACTCAGCACCTATTTCCACACCATGGTCTCGCGCATGTGTCTGGATCGCAGTCGCGCCTTGGACCCGGTCCGATTTGAGTCCGAGTTGATCGACGACAGCCAACTGGCCAGCGACGATCCAGCGCCAGATCAGACCATGCAGCAAACCCAACAGAGCCGGCAAATGCAATTGGCGATAGCAGCTTTGCCCCCACGACAGAGGCTGGCCATTAGCCTGTGGGCCTATCAGGACAGCAGCGTGGCCGAGATCGCCGAGGTTTTGGGGCTCGAGCGCAACGCCGCCGATCAGATTTTGCACCGCGCCAAAGCCAATCTCAAAAAGCAATTGGAGGTCGATCATGAACCTGCATGACGAGCATCTGAAGCAACTCATACGGGACGATCCGACGCCCCCCCTATCAGCCCACTTTGCCGACCGGGCGCTGCGCCGAGTCATGCCCGCTACAAGCCAGAAACAGCGCGCGCCCGTGTTCAACTTGGCCGGTCTCGGGGGTGCCCTCGGGCGTCGCCCTGCCACCGCTTGGCGTCCTTGGGTCTGGATGTTGGCTGCGGTGGCCCTGGCCTGGTGGTCTCAGTCCCACCTATTGCCATCGGTGGGCGAAGACGACCTTCACAAAATCGACGCCATCGGCCTGTCGAGTTTGCTCACCCTTTGACCCGCTGCCCGTGCAGGTCATGACTGAGGCCATAGCTCACCACCGAGGCTGTCAAAGTCGTGCCGTTGATGCGCGCTTGCACGCTGTATGTGCCCTCGTCGGGTCCGATGAACACAAAGCGTAGCTCGGCTCCGCGCAATTGTGCGCCCAGTATGGATTGCGCCACGCCGTCGATCCACAACTGTCCGCCCACCTTTTGGTAGCGTTGTCTCAACTCCAAAGACATGTTCCAGCGTCGCTCGGGATATTGCAGCGCCCACGTCCCTGCCACCGAGGCCGGTATGACCCACATTAAAGCCGATTCCCGTCCTTCTTCATGGCTGGCATCCGGCTCCCAATCGCCCATGTCAAAGGTGTTGGACACCACCCGTGTGCCCGGCTTCATCTGTAGCAAGGTCGGTCTGAGTTGCTGATTCAGTTCGGGCAGCAAATAAAGGGTCACTACGGTGGCGGCACTGAAATCTTCCACAAAGATGTCGCCAGTGACGATGCGAACCCGATCTTGCAGACCAGCACCTTGCACATTGCGTCGGGCGTGTTCGGCCAGTTTGGGGTTGTATTCGATACCCACTGCCCGCAAGCCCCGAGTGCGGGCGGCATAAATCGGAATCACCCCATCGCCGGCTCCGAGGTCAAAGAGCAGGTCCTGGGGGCCTACTTCGGCGAGTTGCAACATTTTTTCGGTCAAGCGTTCACTGGTGGGCAACCACATCACGTCTTTGCCCATTTGACCGCGCTGCGGACGGTACTCGGGCGCATGGGTGCATCCCGTCCATGCGCTGCTGGCGACCCCCAAGCCCAAAGCCAGTGCGTGTCGACGACTGAGGACGGTCAGGATGGGAGGGGTGTGTGACATCTTTTGTGGACTTCCCTATGGACGTGGCCTGATCAGACCGGTGGCCAATGCGGTACCTAGCAAAATGACCAGGGCGCAAAGAAACATCGACCCATTGAATGTTTCGCCCAGTGCCACCACCCCCAAGGTGGTGGCAAAAACGGGGGTGACATAAGTGACCGTCATGGCAGCGCTGGAGCCGAGTCGATGGATCAGACCAAAAAACAGAATATAAGCCAACGAAGTGCAAAACAGGCTCACCGCCCCGAGTGCCATCCAAGCCGAGGCACTGATCGCCGTGCTGGGCCATAGAAGGACACCCGGCACGGCCAAAATCACGCCTGCACCCAATTGCGTGCCTGCGGCAATCACCATCGGTGGCAAAGACCGGAGTTGTCGTTGCGTCAAATTGCCGCTGATGCCGTATGACAATGTCGCTCCCAAGCAAGCCAATACCGCCCAGCCCGACCCACCCTCGCGCAAGCTAAGCCCCCCGGGGGCGTTGGCAGCCAGCAAGGCCGCGCCGGTAAAACCCAGCAGCAAACCCAAAGTGCGCCAACGGCTCAGGGGTTCTTTGAACCACAGCCAAGCCACCAGGGCGCCAAACAAAGGGGCCATGCTGTTCAAAATTGCTGCCAGCCCAGTGCTGAGTTGGGCCAAGGCATAGCCGTACAAAGCGAAAGGCAAACCCGAGTTGAGCAGGCCCACCACCATCAAAGCTCGGGCGTGTTGTCGCAACAATCCAGCCTGCCGCCGCCAGGCCACCAGGGGCAACAAAATCAAACCCGCCAAACTCACGCGCAACCAGGCTGTGGTCCAAGGACCCAACTCGGTTGACGCCGCATGCAAGAGCCAAAACGATGAACCCCAAATGGCGGCCAGCGAGATAAATGTAAACAGCCAGTGGCGCTGACCGACGGCTGCGCTCAATGCAATGCGCCTTCCATGCGCAGCAAAGCCTGCTTGCGCTCAATGCCAGCGGCATAGCCCCTCAGTTGCCCGCCACATCCCACGACACGGTGGCAGGGAACCAGCAACAGCCAGGGGTTACGCCCGACTGCTGCCCCCACCGCCCGTGCTGCGCTGGGCCGGCCCAAGGACGTGGCGATGTCGGCATAACTGCGCAATTGACCTCGGCCTATGCGGCTGACCTGTTGCCAAACCTGCCGCTGAAACGGTGTGCCCAGACCTGCCTGCATGGGCAAGTCGAGGGCAAAAATTTCACCGCGCAAATAAGCCCTGACTTGCTCACCGGCACGCCTCAACAAGGGGTGTTGATCGTCACGCCGCCAGTGGCGTGTGTCGGGGCCATGCGTCTGACCTTCGAACCAGATGCCGGCCAAGGCAGTCTGATCACCGGCAATGATGACCGACCCCAGGGGTGTGGTGACAACGGTGTGGTCCATCGACATGTTCAGGCTCCTGTGTGTCAAACCATTGTATGCTGATGGACCCTGGCGTATCGGGTGCAAGCTCTACAATGGAGTCCATGAAAGTATCGGCCAGTTTGTTCAAGGCGTATGACATCCGAGGGGTGGTGCCCACCAGCCTGGATGCCGTCACCGCACGTGCCTTGGGGCGGGCCTTTGGCACCCATGCCAGAGCCCAAGGCGAGCATGTGGTCGCCGTGGGGCGCGATGGCCGACTCAGCGGCCCAGAGTTGCAATCGGCCCTGATTGAAGGCCTGGTCGACGTCGGCATTGAGGTGCTCGATGTGGGCATGGTGACCACCCCGCAACTGTATTTTGCCGCCCACACCCTGTGCCGCAGCGGCATACAGGTCACAGGCAGCCACAACCCCAAAGACCACAACGGCTTCAAAATGGTACTGGCCACCCGGGCCATCCACGGCGAAGAAATTCAGGGCCTGCGCCGCCTCATCGAGGCGCAGGCCTGGCAACCCCAAGCCGGCGGACGGGTCCAACGCTGCGACGTGCAAGGCGACTACAGAAATCGCATCGTCAAAGACATTCATTTGACGCGCCCCATGCGCATCGTTGTCGACTGCGGTAACGGTGTGGCTGGGGCCTCGGCGCCAGACTTGTTTCGCGCCTTGGGCTGTGAGGTCATCGAACTCTTTAGCGAAGTCGATGGCCACTTCCCCAATCACCACCCTGACCCCAGCAAGCCCGAGAATCTGCGCGATTTGCAAGCCGCCTTGCGCAAAAACGGTGCCGAGTTGGGCTTGGCTTTTGACGGCGATGGCGACCGATTGGGCATCGTCACCGCCGATGGGGTCAACATCTTTCCCGATCGCCAACTGGTCTTGTTCGCGCGCGATGTGCTGAGCCGTTGTCCGGGTGGGCGTATTTTGTTCGATGTCAAATGCTCGCAGCAACTCGCCCCCGCCATCCGCGCAGCGGGCGGCGAGCCCGAGATGTTCAAAACCGGGCACTCCTTGATCAAGGCGCGCATGCGCGAGACCGATGCGCCTTTGGGCGGTGAAATGAGCGGGCATATTTTCTTCAAAGAGCGCTGGTACGGTTTTGACGACGGCACTTATGCCGGTGCACGGATGCTGGAAATCCTCAGCCGCCATGCTGATCCGAGTCAAATTCTTCATGATTTGCCGCGCAGCGAATCCACGCCCGAGATCAACGTGCCCTGTGCCGAGGGCGAACCCGCCCAGGTGACTCAGCGCTTGTTGCAAACGGTGCGCCAGCAAGGTCTGCCCGCCCCGCAGCACAGCCCCCAGCTGTCTGACATTGACGGCCTGCGCATCGACTGGGACGACGGCTTCGGGCTGATTCGGGCTTCCAACACCACACCGGTGCTGGTTCTGCGTTTTGAAGGACACAGCCAGGCGGCCTTGCATCGCATCCAAGCCGATATGATGGCTATGCTGCGCACGGTCAAACCCGATGCGAGCGTGAAAGAGGCGGCCCATTGAGGGTCTTGCTGATCAAGCTGTCCTCACTGGGCGATGTGGTCCACACCTTGCCTGCGGCCATGGACATGGCGTTGCAAAGACCGGATGCGGTCATTGATTGGGTGGTCGAACCCGCCTTTGCGCCATTGCTGCGCTTGTGCCCAGCGGTGCAGGGTGTGATCGAGATGGATTTGCGCCGCTGGCGAAGCAATCCCTTTAGCGCCGAGACCCGCGCCGGATGGCGTCGCTTCAAGCAGCAACTGCAGGCTCAGACCTACGACATGATCATTGATTTGCAAGGCTTGACCAAGTCGGCCTGGGTGAGCTTTTTGGCCCGGCCTTCGCCACTCGGGGTGCGCGTCGCCATGGCGCACCGCACCGAGGGTTCTTCGTTCGAGGCCCCGACCCGCTGGGTGGCAGACCGATGTATTTCGGTGCCCCAGCGCATCCATGCGCTCGACCGTGCTCGCGCGGTCTGCGCCCAGGCCCTGGGATACGCTGTGCCCGCGCAGTTTCAAGCGGGTCTGACTCGCATGCCCAGCGATGCCGCCAGCGCCCGACAAGTCCTGTGTGTGCACGGCACTTCGCGCGATGACAAGCTCTGGCCCGAAGCCCACTGGATCGAATTGGGGCACCGATTGCTGGCCCAGGCCTGGACCCCCGTTTTTCCACATGGCAATGACATCGAGCAGGCGCGCGCCCAGACCCTGAGCGCGGCCTTGCCGGGAAGCGTGGTTTGGCCCAAAGCATCACTGGAAGATCTCAGTCGGGCGATGTCGCGACTCGGTGGGGTGATCGGTGTGGACAGTGGGCTGAGTCACATGGCGGTGGCTCTGGGCTTGCCGCATGTACAAATCTACAACTTTGACACCGCATGGCGCACGGGCCCGCAGCACGCAGCCCATCAAATCGGCGTGTTCGCCCAGCCTTGGCCCGATGTCGACACCGTTTGGCGCGCCTGGCTAGGCGTGCAAGGACAAAGTTCATGAGGTGGTGGTGCTACGAGCTTTTGATGCGGGCCTTACAACCCTGGTTGCGGCGCAAATTGCGACGCCGCGCCCAAACCGAGCCTTTGTATGGACAGTGGGTCGAACAGCGTTTTGGCCACTACGCAGGCCCGTCACCCCGGTTCGATCTTTGGATCCATGCGGTGTCTTTGGGCGAGGCACGAGCGGCCGGCGTCTTGTTGGCCGCCCTGCGCCGCCAGGCCCCCACGCTGCGGGTCTTGCTCACCCATGGCACGGCCACCGGTTGGGCGCAAGGCCAGTCTTTGTTGCGTGAGGGGGATGTTCAAGCTTGGTTGCCTTGGGACACTCGGGCGGCGGTCGATGGTTTTTTGCGTCATTTTCAGCCCCGCCTGGGACTGTTGATCGAAACCGAGGTTTGGCCTCAGCTGGTGTTGGCTTGTCGGGCGCAAGGCGTCGAATTGGTGCTGGCCAATGCCCGACTCAGTGCGCAAACCCTGCGCAAATCCATGCGGCTTTGGTTCTGGTCCCAACCGGCTTATGCCGCACTGGCCGAAGCATGGGCCCAGACCGATGACGACGCCCAACGACTGTCAGAATTGGGGGTGCAGCGACTGGCCACCCTAGGCAACCTGAAATATGACGCCCAGGCCGACCCAGCCCAAGTCGAATTGGGGCGGGCTTGGCGCGCCGCCCTGGATACGCCAGTGCTGTTGCTGGCCAGTTCGCGCGCGGGCGAGGAACTCGCCTGGGTGCGCGCCTTGGCCCAGCATCCAGGCGCCTATTTGCCTCTGGTCGTGCCACGCCATCCGCAGCGCTTTGATGAAGTGGCTCAATGCTTGCAGGCCGAAGGCTGGCAAGTGCTTCGCCGCAGTGATTGGCCCCGTGACCCGAGCGCTTGGGCACAAGCCTGTCAAACCCCCCGTCTGATGTTGTTGGGCGACAGTTTGGGCGAGATGACGGTCTATTACGCGCTGGCACGCTTGGCCCTGATGGGCGGCAGCTTTGGACGCTATGGCGGGCAAAACCTGATCGAAGCGCTGGCCTGTGCCTGCCCGGTGATCTTGGGCCCGCACACCCACAACTTTGAGCAAGTCAGCGACGATGCCGTGCAGGCTCAGGCGGCCACTCGGGTGACCGACATGGACCAGGCTGTCCGCTTGGCGGTGCAGTGGTGTGAGCAGCCCGAAGCGACCGAGGGCCTATCGGCGCGCGGACTGGCGCTGTTAGAGGGTCACCGAGGTGTGGCCGAACGCATGGCTTCAGCGGTGCTGCAAAAACTGAGCTTAGTTAATTTAAAAGATCATTGACCGATTGCAGATCTTGCGCTTGCAAAGTGCCGTTGGCTTGACGCAATTTCAAGGTGCCCAGCAAGACGTTGTAGCGCGCTTGGGCCAAATCACGCTTGGTTTGGTACAACTGACTTTGCGAGTTCAGCACATCAATATTGATACGCACCCCCACGCTATAGCCCAGTTTGTTGGCGTCCAGGGCCAGTTGGCTTGAGTCTTCGGCGGCTTGCAAGGCTTTGACCTGACCGATACCCGAGACCAAACCCAGATATGCGGTTCTGACGGCCTGACTGACATTGCGACGGGCCGCTTCCAGGTCGAGACGGGCTTTGTCTTCCAGGGCCACGGTTTCAGCGACCCTGTTTTGCACCGAGAAGCCGGCAAACAGCGGCCAGTTCAGGCTCAAGCCCAGTGCTTGACTGTTGGCCTGACTGCTCAGGCCACTCAAGGCGGTACCGCCCGAGTTGCGCGTCTGGCCCAGGCTGGCCTGCAGGTCCAAGGTGGGCAAATGACCCGCGCGGGCGCGTTCGATTTCCAACTTGGCGACTTCGGCATTGAGTTCGGCAGTCAGCAAACTGGGGTGTAGCCGCAAGGCGCTGGCCACCCAGGCCTCGGGGTCGTTCGGGCTAGGCGCGGCCAAAGTCGCCTGGGGTTTGAGCGGCAAGGGTTGCGCCTGGGTCATGCCCACCAGTTGGTCCAAGGCCAAGCGTTTGACGCGCAAATCATTTTCGGCGGCGATTTCTTGCGCCCGGATCAGATCAAACCGGGCCTCCGCTTCACGGGTGTCGGTGATGGTTGCGGTGCCGACTTCGAAGTTGCGTTTGGCGGCCGCCAATTGTTCACTGACGGCTGCTTTTTGGGCTTTCACAAAACTCAAACTGTCTTGGCTGCCCAAGACATCAAAATAGGCCTGACTGGTCTTGATCAGCAGGTCTTGTTCGGCGCTGACCAGGGCTTGCACCGCTTGGGCCAATTGTTTGCGGCTTTGCTCATAGAACAAACGGTTGGCGGGGTTGTAGAGCGGTTGCGAAGCGCTCAAGGTGGTGGCGTGAGTCGAAAAATACCGGGTGTAGGGCGAAGTGGCCGCCGAAGTGTTGGCGCCAGTGCCAAAGGGTTCGACATCCACACCCGTGCGTTGCGTGCTTGCCGTCAGGGCGGCGCGCGGCAAAACACCCGCCAGGGCCTGATCGGCACGGGCCCGATTGGCCTCGTACTGGGCCACGGCGGACAGGTAAGTGGCGTCGTATTTTTTGGCCGCGTTGTACAGCTCGACCAAACTTTGCGCCTGACTTTGCATGGCGGTCAGGAGTAGGACAAGAATCGCAGGGAGCAAGCGCAAGTGTTTCATGAATCGGGCACTCAGGTTGATCAATATCGGGGTACCGTGGGGTCCACCTGGTCCGACCAGGCGTGGATGCCACCGGTGATGTTGGCCACTTTGTGAAAGCCCTTTTGGGCCAAAAAAACGGCCACTTGCATGCTGCGACTGCCGTGGTGGCACAGGCAGGCAATGGGGCGATTGGGATCGAGTTCGGACAGGCGGGCGACCAATTGACCCATGGGGATGTGGCGCAGTTCAAATCCCTGGGCTTGGACGCTGGCGGTCTGAATTTCCCAATCTTCTCGCACATCCAGCAGCAAGGCGGGCGTGGCGCCGCCAGCGTCTTTCCATGCGGACCATTGGGCGGGTGAAACTTGATCGATCATTGTTTAAAACTTGAATCGGCTGGGTTGGGCAAATCCGATCAATGGGGGGGCGATGGTGTCCCACAAGACCCGACTGGCCCACTGGTCGCCGCTGGTGCGGGTGTAGAGACAGGCTTGCATGACGGGCTCTTCGCCAACGATGGCCAATAACTTGCCGCCCACTTTGAGCTGATTGAGCAGCGAGCTGGGTACCTCGGCCACCGAGCCACCCAAAACGATGGCGTCAAACGGCCCCTCAGGTATCGCCAAATGGGCACCATCGCCCACCCGCACTTCGGCATGGTCCAAGCCAGCAAGGGACAGATGGCGCTGCGCCTGCGCTGCCAATTCGGGAATGAGCTCTAAACCGATCACGCGCTGACAGCGTTTGGCCAAGAGCGCCGTCATATACCCGTAGCCAGAACCAATCTCCAGCACCACTTCAGGGCCTGTCAATTTCAGATCGTGCACCAAACGGGCATCAACCCGTGGCGGTAACATCGTCTGTCCGTGTCCCAGCGGAATTTCGGTGTCGGTATAGGCCAGGCTCTGGTAGGCGGTCGGGACAAACTGTTCCCGGGGCAAAGAAGACAGGGCTTGCAACATTGCGGTGTCGAGCACATTCCATGTGCGTATCTGCTGCTCGACCATATTGAAGCGTGCTTGTTCGAAATTCATGATGGCTACAGGTTGAAATGAAACCAGGACATTTTAAGCCTTATGGTTTTGTTGCGGCTGACGGCCCAAGCGGCGCTTGAACCACTGGGCCAGATCGTCCATATAGCAATAGGCCACTGGGACGACGACCAAAGTCAACAATGATGAGGTGATGACCCCGCCGATGACGGCTTGGCCCATGGGGGCTCGTTGCTCAGAGCCCTCGGTCAGGGCAAAAGCCAGGGGCACCATGCCGAACACCATGGCCAAAGTGGTCATCAAAATCGGTCGCAAACGCACCCGGGCCGCCATGAGGAGTGCTTCTTCGCGGGGCAAAGGTCGGGGCTCGGGGCCATCGCTCACCAAGCCCATGCGGGCACGGATCGCAAAATCAACCAACAAAATGGCGTTTTTGGTCACCAAACCCATCAGCATGACCACCCCGATGATGGAGAACATCGACAAGGTCGAGCGAAACATCAACAAAGCAGCCACGACACCAATCAAGGTCAGAGGCAAAGAGGTCATCAGCGCCAGCGGCTGGACAAAGCTCTTAAATTGACTGGCCAGAATCATGTAGATGAAGATCACCGCCATCGCCAGGGCCGACAAGGCATAGCCAAAGGACTCGGCCATATTCTTGGTCGAACCACTGAACTGAAAGGCATAACCGGGCGGCAAGTCCATCTCGGCCATGGCTTTACGTATGTCACCGGAGATCTCGCCCGCAGCGCGCCCATAGGCGTTGCCGTTCATGCTGACTTCGCGCAACAGGTCACGGCGGTTGATTTGATTGGGACCAGTGCCCGGTAGCACCTGGGCCACCTGGTCGAGCCGGATCACCCGGTTGCCGCCATCGCTGCCCGCTGCGGGCAGGGCCATGGGCAACGCGGCAATGTCGCTTTCGGTATTGCGGCCACTGGGCGGCAGTCGCACGATCACATCGTAGGTCTGGTCATCGGGGGCGCGCCAATTGCCGATGACTTCACCCGCCACCCAGCGGCGCAGTTGCGAGCCCAAAGCCCCCACGCTCAAACCCCACTCGGCGGCGGCGGTCCGATCCACCGCCACCTCCAGCGTCGGCTTATCGGGCTTCACGCTCGAGTCCAGATCGACCAAGCCCGGGATGCTGCGCAATTTCTCCATTAAGCGCAAACTCAGACGCTCGAGCTCTTTGAGATCGGGGCCAGTGAGCGAAAACTCGATTTGCTTGTTGCCGCCCACCACATCGAGCTGGCCTGCATGGGTGACTGTGATGCCGGGTACCTGTGAGAGTCTTTGCCTGAATTCGGACACGATGTCGTCCAGCACTTTTTGGCGCAAATGGCGATCGACCAAGCGCACATAGACACTGGCGTAGATTTTTCCCTGCGCGGTTCCGGTGTTGATGGTCGTTAGCGTGTAGCGCACCTCGGGCCACTGCCGCAAAATCTCGTCGACCTGGCGCGCTTTGGCTTCGGTCAACTCGATGGAAGAACCCACAGGGGTGTAGAAATTCACCGAAGTCTCAGAGAAATCGGCCTTGGGCACAAACTCGGTGCCCAAAAACCGCATCATCCAGATGCTGAGCACAAAAACGCCCAAAGCGGCCAGCAGGGTTTTTTTGCGATGTTGCAAGGCCCAGTCCAATATGCCCTGATACGCCTGCGCAAGCCGCTCGGTCCAGCGTTCGAACTTCAGTGTCAGGCGACCCAGGGTACGCTCATACCAGCTCCCGCCCTGACCGCTGCCATCGCGGCGATGGATGCTGGGGTCATGCCAGACGCTGGAGAGCATGGGGTCTAAGGTGAAGCTGACGAACATCGAAATCAAGACTGCGACCACGATGGTCAGGCCAAACTCGTGAAAAAACTTGCCGATGATGCCCTGCATGAACCCGATGGGCAAAAACACGGCCACGATCGACAAGGTGGTCGCCAATACCGCCAGCCCGATTTCCTGCGTGCCCTCCATCGCCGCAGAAAACGCATTTTTGCCCATCTGCACGTGCCGAACGATGTTCTCACGCACCACAATGGCATCGTCAATCAGCAGACCCACGCAAAGCGATAAAGCCATCAGGGTCACCATATTGATGGTGAACCCCAGTGCATGCATGAACAAAAAAGAGCCGATGATGGCAATCGGAAGGGTGAGACCAGTGATCACCGTCGAGCGCCAGGAATTCAAAAATAAAAAGACGATCAACACCGTCAAAGCGGCGCCCTCGATCAGGGTGCGGCGCACATTGTTGACCGACACCCGGATCATGCGCGAGCCATCAAAAATGGGCTCCAGACGCAAACCAGCCGGTACCAACTGCTCGATGTCCCGCACCGTTTTATTCAGGCCGTCGATGACATCAATGGTGTTTTCATCCTGCGCCTTTTGCACCGTCAACAGCAAAGTGCGCTGACCGTTAAAGAGCGCCATATTCTCCAATTCCTGCGGCCCATCGACGACACGAGCCACCTGCCCCAGTCGGATCGAGTGATTGCCTCTGCGCGCCACAATGATGTCGTTGAAATCTTCGGGCCGTTTCATGCGCCCCTCGATTTGCAACACTCGCTCGCGATCGCTGGAGCGCACACTGCCCAAGGGAAAATCTTGGTTTTCGGTCCGCACCGCCAATGCCACTTGATCCGAGGTGATCCCCAACGCGTTCATGGCCTGCGCATTGAGCTGGATCTGGATTTCGCGCTTGGTCCCACCGACCAAATTCACCACCCCCACGCCGCGCACATTCTCCAGACGCTTTTTCAGCACTTGGTCGGCCCATTGGGTCATGGACACGGTGTTGGGGACCCCCGAGGGTCCTGCCGAGGCGGTATCGGGCAGCACCGCCAGCGACCAAATGGCCCGGCTGCTGGGGTCAAAGCGCAATACGCGTGGCTCTTTCACTTCATCACGCAAGAGCGGCCGGATAGCGGCCACTTTTTCGCGCACATCGTCAGCGGCTTTGCGGCCATCGATGTGCAACCCAAACTCGATCACAACCACCGACTGGCTTTCGTAGCTGCGCGAAGTCAGGGCGCTGATGCCAGCGATGCTGTTGACCCCTTCTTCGATTTTTTTGCTGACTTCAGACTCGACGATCTCGGGCGACGCCCCGGGGTATTCGGTGGTCACCACCACCACCGGCAAGTCGATGTTGGGGAACTGGTCGATCTTGAGCTGCTGGTACGAGAACAGGCCCAGCACCACCAGAGCCAACATGAGCATGGTGGCGAAGACCGGATTTTGCAAACTGACGCGGGTAAACCACATGCGCTCAATTCCCCTTGGGACTGGTGGTGCGTACGCTCAGTCCCTCGCGCAATCGGCCCAGATGACCGGCCAGCACGCTGGCCCCCACAGGCAAGCCTTCGACCTGTACCCAAATTTCGCCATCGGTTTGCTCGACGCGCGGACCACGTAAACCCAACTTGACTTGGGCGTAATTCACATGACCGTTGTTGACCCATTGCACATAAGGAGACGACTGATCGGTGCGCACAACGGTCAGCGGCAGAGCGGGTGAGTGGGTTTGCGTCGCCCCGATCTGACCTTGCGCAAACAGACCTTGGCGCATACCGGCCTGCGAAGGAACTTGCAAATAAGCCAATACATTGCGGCTGCCCGCCTGTACGCTGGGGTTGATGCGTGTCACTTTGGCCGTGA
Source organism: uncultured Bordetella sp. (assembly GCA_964390775.1). Lineage (GTDB taxonomy): Bacteria > Pseudomonadota > Gammaproteobacteria > Burkholderiales > Burkholderiaceae_C > Limnohabitans. Next base: position 376 of record CAYMJT010000020.1, on the reverse strand, counting down.
CGGGGCTGCCCATGCCTTCGACCTGCAGGCGAGCCGACTGGCCCACCCGGACTTTGGCTGCATCGGCCGGGCTGAGATTGGCCTCTAGTTCGAGTTGCGACAAATCCACCACCTCGGCGACTTTGGCATCAATGCCCAGGCGCTCGCCATTTTGCGCTCCGCGTGCGGCAATCCAGCCGGTGATGGGTGAGCGCAAGACCGAATCTTCCAGCGATTTGCGCGCCACATCGGCACCGGCTTGCGCCGCCCTCAAATTCGCTTGCGCCGACTGCAGACTGAACAAGGAGGTGTCCAGCGCAGTCTTGGAAATAAAGCCCTGATCCACCAAGGCTGCGTTGTTGTCGTATTGCTTTTTGGCAATCTCCACTTGGCCTTT
>CAYMJT010000019.1:0-28198 GCA_964390775.1 uncultured Bordetella sp. | reverse complement strand
CCTTTGTGCTGGTGGAGTCGAGCATTGCTCAATTGCATGCGGCGATTCAAAGCGGTCAAACCACTTGCGTGCAGGTGGTCCAAGAATATATCGAGCGCGCGCGTCGCTATAACGGAGTCTCGACTCGCCTTCTGACCCGCGATGGCGCGCCCCTGAAGGGCGAACTGCCAGGGACTGTGCGGGCTGAGTCGCCGCTGGTATTCCCGAGGGAGACCGTGCGTGCCGACACCTTGCTGCCCGACCTGGATCAGTACCAGGGCCCCGAGATTGAATGGGGACGCATGGAGGCCAGCGCTTCTGACCCTGAGGTTCAGCAGCAATTTGGCTGGGTACGCGGTATCCCCCGCTCGGGACAGCTCAATGCCTTGGCCACGCTCAACATGAGGGGTGAGCGCTCGGTCACCTGTCGAGGCGAGTATGACCGCCACCCGAGCCTTGGCCCCTTGCCCCCAGGTGCCCCGCCTGCCTGCGAGGGCTTTCGGCATTGGCCAGACGCACTGGAGCAAGCCGCTGCTCTCGATGCGCAGTGGGGGGCCAATCCCGACTTGGATCAACTCCCCTTGTACGGGGTGGTCTTTTCGTTCAAAGACGCTTTCGACACCAAAGACATGCGCTCGACTGGTGGCGGCGACGCGCACTACGACATCGACTTCCCAGCGCGCGATCACATCCTGGTCGAGCAACTGCGAAAAAAAGGCGCGATCATCTATGCCAAAGCCCTGATGACCGAATACAACGGACGAGCCGGAGACCCTGGTGGGCGGCATCGCCCCGAACGGGTTTTGCACACCACGTTGGGGTTTCAGCGCAGCACCTGGGGCGGCAATCCAGTCAACCCCTACGATACCGCGCGCTCAGCATCGCTGGGTTCAAGTTCGGGCTCTGGGGTGTCGGTCAGCGCCAACTTGGTCATGGCCAGCCTGGGCGAAGAAACCCGCATGTCCACCCGGGGCCCCGCCAACCACAATGCAGTGGCCTTGATCCTGCCGCACAAGGCGGTGTTGGGTTTTGATGGCGGGGCCATCGGGGCCGACATTTATTGTGATCGCACCGGCATTTTGTGCCGTACGCTGGACGACTGCGCCACGGTGCTGGATGCTTTAAAAGACCCCGAACAAGGCTATTACGACCCGCGCGACCCCTACACCACAGTGCCCCGCTCCAGTGTTTTGGAGCGCTACAGCGAGCATCTCAGCCCGGGAGGCGAAGCGGGTGCCCTGCGCGGCATCCGTTTGGGGGTGGTGCGTGAGTCCATGTTGAGTGCCGGCAGTAAAGCCGCCGAACCCATCACCCAGGCCGCTGCGCGCGAGGTGCAAGCCGTGCTGGCCGAGCATTTAGGGGCCACGTTGGTCGAGTCCCGTGACCCGCTGTGGACGCCCGATGCGCGTTGCGAAGCCATGAAGGTCGATTTCCGCACCGCACTGGCTCGCTTGGTCCCGGTGTTCATGCCCGAACTGTTGTTCCGCCTGAACGCCGAAGGGCAACCGGTGTTCCCCGATTTTGCAGCCCAGATCGAGCGCACAGAATTTGCGCCTGGCGTCTTTCATGGTAGTGGCCAGATGACCCCGATGGACTATCTGGTGGCCCTGACCGATGGGTTGATTGCACCGCCCTCGAATTTGGATGTATCCACGGTTCAGCAGCAAATTCTGGCCAACAGCTTTCGTTATCACATCAGCCAATACCTCAGCCGTCGCGCCCTCGATTGGGCAGCATTGGGTCAAACTGAAACCTTGCGCGACTGGCGCACCTTGAACGAACGCTCCAAATTTTGGGGCGACGATCAGCGCTCTGCCTTTTTGAATTGGGAAGAGGTACGCGACCCGCGCAACCCGCTGGGGGGGCGCCAAGGAGTGGACGAACGCATCATGCTGCGCGAATTGCTGCGCCGGGTGGACATGATGGTCATTTATGAAAACCAACTCGACGCTCTGGTGCGCCTACACACGCCAGTACCGCCGGCGCTGATCGGGGGAGCGGAAGAACCTGGCCTGATCGATCGCCTACGCCAAGAAATGCTGTATGGCCCGAACGCCGGCTTGACCGAAATATTGGTGCCGGCGGGCTATGTGCAAGTGGCCTACGACGCCCGCTTTGTTTTGAGCCCCGACAAAAAGCGCTATGTCAGCGCAGCCAGCGAACAAGCCACGCCGCTGGATGCGCCAGGATTGCCTTTTTCATTGGTGTTTCGGGCCGAACCGGGCAAAGAAGACATCTCGTTGCGCATCGCTTCAGCTTATGAGAAAGCGTCTCGGCGACGGGTTGCGCCGCCGATGTTTCCCTAAGGGTTCCTAAGTCCCCTCAGGGGTGTCTTTTTTCACTGGACAGGTGTTGATACCCAACACCGTGTAGGCACCACAGAAACTGAATACCCCAGTGGCCAAAACGATCAGACCCAGGTAACCCCAGGACCCCACGCTGCCGGTTGCCGCCAGCATGACCAACAACAGTCCGACCACGATACGCAAGATGCGATCTATACCACCCACATTGGCTTTCATCCTTTTTCCTTTCCGTGCGGCCACTCGGCCTTTGAGGGATGATGGGGCTTGAACCCCGCTGCGGCATCGGGGCTATCCCGATGCTTGACACCAATATACCCCATGTAGTATATTGAGGCCATGAACACCTTGTCCTCACCTGCCCCCGCACCCCGCCCTGTGCGACCTTTTTGGCCTCCTTGGATCGCCGGGGTCGTTTTAGGTTTGGTTTTATTACTGACCTTTATGCTGACCGGCCACGGTTTAGGAGCCACTGGGGCCACCACGCGTCTGACAGCATGGTTGGGCACACACTTGGCGCCACAGATCACTCAGGCCAACGAATACCTGGGTCCGATGGTCGAACAAGGCCAACTCTTGTCGTCTTGGATCAGTTGGCAGGTGTTGGGCGTGGCGCTGGGCGCACTGGCATCGGCTTTTTATGCTGGTCGGCTTCGCGTGCAATTAGACGGCCAGCACAGCGTGGGAGCGGGGCGTCGCATCGCCACCGCCCTGTTGGGGGGCCTTTTGGCGGGCTTTGGTGCCCGTGTAGCGGCTGGTTGCACCAGTGGTCTGGGTTTGTCGGGCGCAGCCACTTTAAGTCTCGCGGCCTTTGTATTTTTGGGCGTGTTTTTCATCGCTGGTTTGCTGGCCTCGCGGCTACTCAAGGGGGTATGACATGTGGCCTTTGAATGACAGCAGTGTCTGGTCTGGTCTGGTGTGCGGCCTGATGTTTGGCTGGGTGTTGGAGAGCGCCGGTTTTGGTAGCCCCTGCAAATTGACGGGCCAGTTCAAACTGAATGACTGGTCGGTATTGAAAGTCATGTTGACGGCCATCGTGGTGGCCGCCGCTGGTTTGGCGGGCCTGCAGTCATTGGGTTGGATGGAGGCCGACGCTGTATTCGTACCCTCGGCCATGCTGGCGGCTGCAGCCATCGGGGGTCTGTTGGTGGGGGTTGGTTTTGCAGTGGGCGGGTATTGCCCGGGGACCTCGGTGGTGGGCTTGTTTTCGGGCCGAATCGACGCTGCGGTCTTTCTGCTGGGACTCCTGGCCGGCACCTGGGTCTTTGCCGACCTATACGGACCGAGCATACAGGCGCTGATGGACGCCGCCGAGGTCATGAGTGGGGACACCGTGAGCGAGGTCTTAAACGTCTCCCCTTGGTGGGTGGTGCTGGCCCTGTCGGCCGCCCTGGTCGGGGTCTTTGTGATGGGCCAGAAATTCGAGCGCCGTAGCCAAGGCCCGATCACGGCCGAACAAGCCGTGGCGGGAGCCCAAGCCCAACATTGATACAAGGAGCATAAACATCATGAAACGTCCTTCCCGCGCCGCTCTGGGCGCCGCACTCTCGGCTTGGATGGTGGCCACTGCCCAAGCCGCCCCAGCGCCCAATCTGACCCTCGCAGACCCAACGTCGGTGATTCATGCCGACAACCCCTGTGGCCCATCCAACCCCTGCGGTCCAGGGAAAAAGAAAAAGAAAAAGGACAACAGCAACCTCAGCCACTGCGGGCGCTGAAACATGGTCCAAGACCCCGAGCGTTTGGCGTGGGCGGCCATGACCGCCCTGCAGGTCCCTTTGGACTACGCCCGTCAGGGGCGCAATCTGAGTTGGGCCGCCCTGGCCGGGGCTAAAAAGATGCAGGTGCTGCGACACCATCCTCTCCACGATGTGGTCGACGAGGAACACCAGACGCGGTTTTATTACCATGCCCACCCCTTGCCAGGGGATGAACACGAACATGGACACTTTCATGTATTTCGCGACACTGTCCCAGGCCGATTCCATCATCTGGCGGCCTTGTCGCTCGATGTCCAAGGACGACCCAGGCGCTGGTTTTGCACCAACCAGTGGGTCACTGGGGAAACATGGGCCCCCGCTTGCGACGTGCAGCGCTGGATCTCCAGCTTTGAGGTCAGCGCGCGGGGCAAAATGGCCCCGGTCGCGCGCTGGCTGACGGCCCTGTTTTATCTGGATGCCCCACGATTGATGGGCTTGATATTGGAGCGTGACCGCTACCTAGACGCTTGGGGGCCGCACCGAACCCAGACCTGGCAAAACCGACAGTTGCATGTGTTGTGCAGTTTGAACATCGACTTGCCAGAACGCATTCAAAGTTTGACACTAGAAGAAGGAGAACCGATATGAAACAAACCTTACTGCGTTGGGGCCGCACTTTGGCCCTGCTTTCAATCCCCCTGTGGGGCCAGGCGGGCATTTTGCCCGGGCCTTTGGTCGAGACGCGTTGGTTGGCCGATAACGCCCAAGCCGTTCAAATCGTCGAGGTACGCGCCGACGCCAAATCGTTTCTCAGTGCTCCCGAAGTCACCGTCGATAAAAAAGGCAAGAAAACCATCGAGGAGATCGGGGGCCATATTCCAGGTTCAGTACTGGCCAACCCCAAAAACATGCGGGTTGATCGCATGATAGGCGGCCTGAAAGTTCAATACATGATTCCGGAAGCCCCCGATTTTGAAAAATACCTGCGCCAGTCGGGCCTGGTGGCTGGCAAGCCGATCGTGCTGGTACCCATCGGTCAGGATTTGTCCGACATCAATGACACCCTACGCCTGTACTGGCAACTCAAGGTGTATGGCGAGGACGAGGTTGCGGTGCTCAATGGCGGTTATGCCGCCTGGTTACTGGAAGGCCGCGATCACAGCCTGAGCCCACCTTCGACCAATGGCAACTACAGCTTAAAGGGTGATCGCACGACGCAGTACATGGCCAGTTCGGATGACGTGCAAAAAAACATCGAGAGCAAAAGCGCAACCCTGGTGGATGGCCGTGACGCCCAACAATTCCATGGCTTGGTGACTCGCAACTATGTGTATTCCCCTGGCCACATTCCAGGGGCCCGTTTGTACCCATCGGAGTTGATGCTGCGAAACGCAGGGGGCGCACTCAAATTCTTGCCACCGCAAACCTACCGAGCATTGCTGTCGGCGCAAGGCATCGACCCCCAAGGTGCTGCCATTACATATTGCAACAGCGGTCACTTGGCCTCGGGCCCTTGGTTTGTGATGTCCGAGTTGTTGGGCAACACAAAGGTGCGTCTGTACGACGGATCTTTGCACGAGTGGACGCTGGAAAAACGCGCCGTTTCGGGTGCCGTCCCGCTTTAGCGTTCCTACCCGAACCAGCCCCGCAGGGCTGGTCCAAGTGTCTCAGCGGCTCTGGGCATAGAATGACTGTTGGAGGCCATGATTGCCATGAGTTCAACGCCCACTGCCCCCCGCATTCGGGGTATTTTGTCGCCGGTTTTGACGCCTTTTGATGCAGGCGGCCGTCCTGACCCAGACCGCTTTATACGGCACTGCCGCTGGTTGCTCGAGCAAGACGTTGGGCTGGCCGTTTTTGGTACCAACTCGGAAGCCAATTCACTCAGCGTCGCCGAGAAACGCAGCTTGCTTGAGCAATTGCTAGCGGCGGGTATACCTGCCGCACGGTTGATGCCCGGCACCGGGGCTTGTGCATTACCCGATGCCATCGAGTTGACCCGCCATGCGGTGAAGGCTGGGTGTGCAGGTGTACTGATGTTGCCACCCTTTTATTACAAAGGCGTCAGCGATGAGGGTTTGTTTCGGGCCTTTGCTCAGGTGATCGACGCCGTCAGCGATGATCGCTTGCGCATCTACCTCTATCACATCCCGCCAGTCTCGGGAGTGCCTATCACCCTGACCCTGATCGAGCGTCTGCTCAAAGCCTTCCCCGGCATCATCGCTGGCACCAAAGACAGTTCGGGCGACTGGGTGCACACCTCGGCCACCCTGCAACGCTTTCAACCCCTGGGGTTTGATGTCTTTGCGGGCAGTGAGAATTATCTTCTGGCCACGATGCGCGGAGGCGGCGCGGGTTGCATCACCGCCACTGGTAATGTCAATCCCAGCGCCATCGTTCGTTTGTATCAAACTTGGCAAAACCCCGATGCCGACGCGCAGCAAAAAAAGCTCGACGAACAACGTGCCGCATTTGCGAAATTTCCCATGATCCCAGCCATGAAGTCAGCCATCGCCCTCAAAACTGGACGCATCGACTGGATTCATGTGCGCCCACCCTTGGTCGAATTGGACGACACGCAACGCTTAGCCCTTGGGCAGGCGCTGGACCAGGCTGGGTTTGTCATGCCCAATGCCCACCAACTTGCTTGAGAATTAGCATGATCAAAAATCTGACCTATTTAAGCCGCCTGATCTGTTTAGCCTTGTTGACAGTTTGGGTGATGAGCGCCCAAGCCACCGAGATTCGGGTCATCACCTCGGGTGCCTACACCGAGGCCTACAAAAAATTGGTGCCGCTTTTTGAGGCTGCCACAGGTCATCGCATTGTGAGTTTTTATGGGGCGTCGATTGGTAATGCGCCCGACTCGATTCCCAGCCGCTTTGCACGCGGCGAAATCTTTGACCTGGTCATTTTGTCTGAGGGAGGTCTAGAGGCGCTGAACCGACAGGGAAAACTGCTGTCTGGCAGTCGGGTCGATCTGGCGTTATCACAAATTGGTGCAGCGGTTCGCAAAGGCAGCCCTAAACCAGACATCAGCAGCGTTGATGCATTGCGTCAAGCCCTGCTCAATGCCCAATCGGTGGCCTACTCGGCCAGCGCCAGTGGCACCTATATATCCGGGGAACTATTTGAACGTTTGGGCATTACCGATCGCATGAAAGACAAAGCCAAGCGCATTTACAGCGAGCGGGTAGGGGCCGTGGTCGCCCGTGGTGACGCCGAGTTGGGTTTTCAGCAAGTCAGCGAATTGATTCCATTCAAAGAACTGGACTTCATTGGTACGTTACCCAGCGAAGTTCAACAAACCATTTATTTTTCGTCTGCCTTGGTGAACGGCTCCGCGCAAGACCGCTTGGCCGTCGCGCGCCAGTTGGTGGGCTTTTTCACTTCACCTGCTGTCGCCGACGTCGTGCGCGCCACCGGTCTCGAACCCGCCACCCGGCGCTGAATCAATTCACTGAATCACCTGGGGTGGTCGCTTCGCCACAAAATGCCAGGTGGCAGTCAACGCTGACCGTCACCGACTTTAATCTGCTCGACCCGCAAGCCACCCAAACGCTCGTGAATGCGGGGGCCAGTAGACATGGCCAGGGCAAACAGAATTTCATTTGAACGGGGAGCGTCACTCAGGCTGATTTCGGCGGTGTTGAAGTGGCTGCGTACATAACTGGCCTCAATGTGGTGCAAGGGAATGTGCAGGCGACTACCTGCTGCGCCGACAAATTTATTCGACGGCACGATCGATTTGGCCTGCGTCAGCACCGCCCGCATGGCCCAACCGCCGCCCTCGTGCCACATGGCGCCGTGTTCCAACTCGCCGTCAACGCCTACCAAGGCGCCCTTGCCATAGGCCTCGATGGCCGACACACCGCCCAAGGCCTCGACCAATGGTGGCACCATGTCATTGGCCATATCACGCACGAGTTTCACAAAGGCCTGCAATTCTTCGCCCGTCGCATGTCGACCCACAAAAGGGTTTTTGATCACATTGGCGACGACGCCGATCTTTAAAGGCCGACTGGCAACCGCCCCACCTTCGTGGAAGGTTTTCTCGATGCTGAGGATTTGTTTTCGAATCTGAATGCCTGACATGACAACTCCTGCACCCTAAAGGGTTTTGTTGAGTCATTGTGCCATGTGAGTGACTTTCAACCGATCCTGCATGGGTTTATTCAGACCCTGTGACAATGGCGTTTTCAAGTATCGGACACTTTATGCTAGGCATTTGGCTCCAAGCCATCGGGTTTCAGCTGGTCTGGTTCGCCTGGGCCTTGGGCGTGCCGGACGACTTGTTGTGGCCGGGCGCTGTGGTGTCCGTCGTGTTTTTGCTGGCCCATCGTCTGTGGCAAGCACACCGACGTACCGATTTGCACTGCGTATCGGTTTGTTTGTTGTTTGGCATCTTATTGGATAGTGTGCTGATGCATTGGGGTTGGCTGAGTTTTGCGCAGCTCAACCCTGCACCTTGGGAAGTCTTACAGCCCTGGTGGATGGGGCTGCTTTGGGCTTGCCTGGGTTGCACCATCCATCATTCGTTGGCTTGGCTCAAGGGCCGCCTGGCCTTGTCGCTGAGCCTGTCAGCCTTGGCTGGGGTGTTGTCTTATGCAGCAGCCCACCGCATGGGAGCACTGGAGCTCACCCAATTCGGACCTGCCTGCATTGCGTTGGGGCTTTTTTGGGGTTTGTTCATCCCTTTGCTACAGACTCTGCCCAGGGCTAGGAAAGCGGCTTCCATGGGCGAGTCGACAGTCAATCGAGCTTAATGCCAGCGCCTTTGACGGCTGCACCCCAAAGCTGGTTGTCGGTCTTTAAGAATTGCCCAAATTCGATCGGAGTCATGGCCTTGAGGTCACCGCCGTAGGAGCGCCACTTGGCGATCAGCTCTGGGTTTTGCGAGGTGGCCTTTTGCATGGCTTCGCCCAGTTTGTTCACGATCGGTGCCGGTGTGCCAGCCGGGACGAACAGGCCGATCCAGGCCGTGGGGCTGTAGTCCGGCAGGCCAGCCTCGGCAAAGGTGGGGATGTCTGGAAAATTAGGATGTCGGGTCTTGCCCGTCAATGCCAAAATTTTCAGCTTACCCGCTTTGACATTGCCTATGGCCGCTGGCAATGCGTCAAACATGACCTGAACCTGGCCCGACACCAGATCGGCGTAGGGACTGGTGGTGTTGTAAGGCACGAAGTCGATTTTGACCCCGGCGCTGGCGGCGAACCACTCGCCCGCCAGATGCGAATAGCTGCCAACGCCTGAGGTGGCGGCCACCAGGCTACCCGGTTGCCGCTTGAGGCGCTCGATCAGTTCTTTCGCTGTTTTCTCGGGTACGCTGGGGTGCGCTGTCAAAGAGGTATTGAGCAAGCCGACGATGCTGATCGGGGTGAAGTCACCGACTTTGTAAGGCACCTTGCCATACAGATGGGGCACCACCGACAAGGAGGTGGTCGATCCCATGACCAGGGTGTAGCCGTCCGCAGGGGCCTTGGCGCCGGCTTCCATACCGATCATGTTGGAAGCGCCAGGTCGATTCTCAACCACCACGGTCTGACCCAAAACCTTGGTCAACTCGGCGGCAATTTCGCGCGTATTGGCGTCTGGTCCGGTACCGGCCGGGAACGGGGCAATGATACGGATGGTTTTATTGGGATAGTCTTGTGCGACCGACAGGCCAGCCCAAGTCAAACACAGGGCCAGCAGCCCCAAACGAATGCGACGGTTCATGCGTTGTCTCCAGTGAGATGCCCCTGGGGGCTTTTGTTGTAGCGCTCCATCCCAATTATATGGTTTTTTCATTGATTCTCATAATAGAATAAATAAACAATGAAAATTCCATATTTTCAGTGAATTTTTTCACCATTATTAAATGGAGACATTCATGCCTGATTTAATCCGGAGTCGCAACGCCCTGAGCTTCAGCCACATGGGCTTTTATGGTCGTGACATCGAGCGATTGGCGCGCTTTTATACCCAGGTGCTGGGCTTTTCCATCACCGATCGAGGATTGTTGGGCACAACGCCATTGATCTTTTTAAGCCGCGACCCGACCGAACATCACCAGATCGTGCTGGCCGCTGGGCGGCCCAGCGATTTATCGTTCAATGTGATCAACCAGATTTCGCTTCGCGTCAATGATCTGGCGGTGCTGCGCGAAGTGAGACATCGGGTGATGGCTGAGCCCGACGCCAGCGAATTGGTGAGTGCCACGCACGGCAATGCGATCTCGATCTATTTCCGCGACCCCGAGGGTAACCGACTGGAGGTCTTTATGGACACACCTTGGTACTGCGAACAGCCGCTGCGCGAATCGATCGACCTCGATCAAAGCGATGCGGCGGTGATGGCCGCCGCCGAGGCGTTGGCACGGAGTCGTCCGAAGTTTCGCAGTCGCGCCGAATGGATCGCAGACATGGAGCACCTGATGGGATACCGCGCATGAGCGAGCACTGCGATGTGGCGATCATTGGCTTGGGGCCAGCGGGAGCCTGTCTGGCCAATTGGCTGGGTGCCTATGGTTTGAAGGTGGTGGTGCTGGAAAAAAGCACCGAGATTTACCCCCTACCCCGTGCCATTCACTTTGACGGCGAGGTGATGCGGGTCTTTGAGACCCTGGGGCTGCGTGATGCGGTCGAATCCATTTCGAGGCCAGGGCGGGTTGGCATGCACTTTAACAACGCCGCCGGTGAGACCTTGTTGATTCGCGCTGGCTCACAGTCCAACGGGCTGCACGGTTGCGCCAACAACCATTATTTTCATCAACCCGAGCTTGAAGCCGTACTGCGCGCCGGATTGCAGCGCTACCCCCATGTGCAGGTGCGCTTGGGCCATGAGGTGACCGAAGTGGTAGACGCCGCGCAGGCCGCCCGCTTGCAGGTGCGCGATCTGGCCAGCGGCACCTCGCAGACCTTGCTCGCCCAGTATGTGGTGGGTTGCGATGGCGCCCGCTCGATGCTGCGGCGCGTCATCGACCCGCCCCAGTTGGACTTGGGCTTGCATCAGCCCTGGTTGGTTTTTGATGTCAAGCTCAAAACCGATGTGCCCAGCTTGCCCGAATACACGGTGCAACATTGTGACCCAGCGCGGCCCATGACGTATTGCAACGTCACGGGTCATCGCAGACGTTGGGAAATCATGCTCATGCCAGGCGATGATGAGCAGCAGATGGTGCAACCCGAGGTGCTGTGGTCGCTGGTCTCGTCTTGGGTCAAGCCCGAGCAAGCCGAACTGGAGCGGGCGGCTATCTACACCTTTCACTCGGTGATTGCACAACGTTGGCACCAGGGTCGATTGTTTCTGGCGGGCGATTCGGCCCACCAAACACCGCCCTTTTTAGGCCAAGGTATGTGCGCCGCCATCCGCGACGCGGCCAATCTGGCCTGGAAACTCAGGGGGGTGCTGACGGGTCAAGCGGATCCCGAGTGTCTGGACACTTATGACAGCGAACGCTTGCCCCACGTGCAAGCCTTTATCGAATTGGCGGTGCGCTTGGGCAACATCATCCAAACCACTGATCCCCAAGCCGCACAAGAACGGGATGCCCATTTTCGTGCCGGTCAGCCCGAAATCTTTCACTACCCAACTCCTCGGCTAGGGCCGGGACTTTGGTACGGCCAGCACCCTGCGGTGGCACAGGTGTTTCCCCAACCCGCATTGGCCGATGGACGCTTGATGGACAGTGCGTTGGGTTTGAATTTTGGTTTGCTGCTGCGGCAATCATTGTGGGCCGCTTGTGACACCAGAGTGCGCCATCAACTCGCCGCTTCGGGTGTGGTGCTGCTGGACGATCGTCATCCGGCCTTGGGGGCCTGTCTGACCGAACAAGATGCTTGGGCGGTTTTGCTGCGTCCCGATCGCTATGTGATGGCCGTGGCCGACGATCAGGATTCGTGGAACCAAATGTTGCAAACTTGGCCTTTGCAGGCCATATCGGTCGAAGGGCATTGAAATCGTGCGCGACAAATCAGACTCCAGCCTGGCGCGAATGTTGGCCGTACTTGATCATTTCAGCGAGCACCGCACCCACCTTAGCCCCGAGGATGTGAGCGCTGAATTAGGAGTTTCGTTACCCACTGCCTATCGTTATCTCAAGACCATGAGCGATGCAGGTTTGTTGCGTCGCAGCAGCGAATCCAGCTACACCTTGGGACCGCGCGTTGTCATGCTAGATCATTTGATTCGACAAAACGACCCAGTGCTGCAATGTGCCCTGCCCCATATGCAGCAACTCGTGAGTGACACTGGTCTGGACTGCGTCTTGTCGGCATTGCATGGTGACCAACTGCTGGATACACACCGGGAGTTCAGTGCCGCGCCAGCACACCTGAGTTACGGGCGGGGTCGTCCGCGTCCCTTGTTTCAAGGCGCCGCCCCCAAGGTCATACTGGCATCCCTACCCGCGACGCGTCTGCGGCGATTGATCGAGCGACATTTGACCGAGGTGATTGCTGCCGGCTTGCCCGCCACCTGGCCCGAATTGCGGCGTTATTTTCATCGCATCAAGAAGGAGGGCTGTTATTCGTCGATGGGAGAGTTGGAACCCAATTTGGCGGCGCTGGCTGTGCCCTTGGCGACAGCCCGGGGCGATGTGGTGGCGGCCTTGTCGTTGGTCACCACGGTGCCGCGCATGGCGGTTTTCGAGCGCGACGCATTGAAGCGATTGCTGCACCATGCCGCACGCGAAATTGGCACCCAATTGGCTTGAGCGCTGGCAGGGTTCGTGGTACAAAAGATGCCAACCCCAAGCGACACCGTGGTATCTGACACAGGTGTCCGGCACTGAGGAGCGCTGACCATGCCCATCGCGTTTAGTTCCTTGACTCACCAAGTCATCCCCCGAGTCCTGTTGGCCCTGAGCGTTTGGGGGGGCGTCTGGGCAGGTGCGTGGGCGCAAAAAGCCCCCACGCACAGCGCGGCCGATCTGATCCTTAAAAACGGCCAAATCCATACCCTGGCTGAGCACGATACGGTGCACCAGGCCTTGGCCATTCGCGATGGCCGCATCATGGCGCTGGGCAGCAACGCGAACATGGCCGCTTTGGCCGGCCCCAAGACGCAAATCCACGACCTCAAGGGCCGCACGGTCATACCTGGTCTGATCGACTCGCACATGCACGCCATACGGGCTGCACTCAGCTTTGCCACCGAGGTGAACTGGATTGGCGCACGCTCGTTGGCCGAGGCCTTGGAGCGTCTCAAGACCGCCGCCCAAAAGGCCCCTGCGGGTCAGTGGCTGATCGTGGCTGGCGGTTGGACCGAAGAGCAATTTACCGAACGGCGTCGCCCGACACAGGCCGAGTTGTTGGCTGCGGCACCCAATCACCCGGTCTATGTGCAGTGGATGTACGGTTGGGCCATGTTGACCCCTGCGGCTTATGAAGCGCTGAGTATCAAACAAGAGTCCGACTTGCCGGGCGGCGGCAAATTCCAGCTCGATCAAAATCAAAAGCCCACGGGTGCAGTGCTCGGAGGCATCGTGCCGCTGTTTGACAAATTGCCCAAGCCCAGTCCCGAACAAAAAATCTCTGGCACTCGAGAGTTTTTCAGCGAACTCAATCGGGTCGGTATTACGGGCGTGATGGATCCAGGCGGCTTCAATATGGACCCGGGCGAATACCAAGCGCTTTTTCAGGTCTGGCGACAAGGCCAATTGAGTGTGCGGGTTCGCTATAGCTACTTTGCCCAAAAGAAGGACAAGGAATTTGAGGAATTCAAAGAACTGACCCAACTCTTGCCCATGGGCTTTGGCGATGACTTGCTGCGGTTCCATGGCATCGGCGAACGTGTGACGTTCTCGATGTACAACAACCTAGACCCCAAGCCTGCCGACCAGCAAAGTTTTTTGCGTGTAGCGCGCTGGGCGGCACAAAACGGTTATACCTTGACTCAACACTGGCATGAGTCGGACACCGTGGATCGCTTGCTCGATGTGTTTGAGCAGGTCAACCGTGAGATCCCCATCGCCCCCCTGCGCTGGTCAATCGCACACCTCAACGACGCCACACAAGCCAATTTGCAGCGCATGAAGGAACTGGGCGTGGCATGGGCGATGCAAGATGCGATGTACCTTGAGGGCGACCGCCGTCTGGCGGCGCATGGCGAAAAGCCCCTTGAGCGCATGCCGCCCCTGAATACCGCATTGCGTATCGGTGTGCGCATCGGCGCAGGCACCGATGCCCATCGCGTGGCCGACTACAACCCCTTTATTGCTTTGCGCTGGATGCTCGATGGCAAATCGGCCTCGGGGCGGGTTTTGCGCGCCAGTCACGAAATTCCCACCCGCTTGCAAGCCCTGCAGATGTACACCTCCGGCAGCGCTTGGCTGGCTAAAGAAGACCATCTGCGTGGCACCCTTGAGGTTGGCAAATGGGCCGATCTGGCGGTGCTGACACAAGACTATTTCAAAGTGCCACTGGCGCAAATGGCCGACATCGAGTCGGTCTTGACGCTGGTGGGCGGGCGGGTCGTGCATCAAGCCCCGAGTCGCTGAGGGCAAGAGCCTGACATGCCCCATACGACCCCTCCCAGCGCCCCCATGCGGGTGTTTTTATTGGGAGGCACTGGCACCATGGGGCTGGCCACGAAGCGGGCCTTGTTGGCACAAGGGCACTCGGTGGTCAGTTTTGAGCGACCTGGGGTGCGCACGGTACCACCGGTCGAACACCCTTCATTGACTCTACGCCTGGGCGATGTGCAAAACCCCGAATCTCTGCGCTGCGACGGCTGGCGTTCAGAGCGTTTTGATGCTGTGGTTTCTTGCCTGGCCTCGCGCACTGGCTTGCCCGACGATGCCTGGGCGATCGATCACGCGGCTCACCTGAATGTGTTGCGTTCTTGCGAGGCGGCTGGGGTGAAGCGGTTTGTGTTGTTGTCTGCCTTGTGCGTGCAAAAACCCCGCTTGGCCTTCCAGTACGCCAAACTAGCCTTTGAGCAAGCCTTGATCGAGTCGGGTCTGGATTACAGCATCGTGCGTCCGACGGCTTTTTTCAAATCGCTCAGCGGCCAGGTTGAACGGGTGCGCCAAGGGCGACCCTTTGTGGTTTTGGGTGACGGCACACTGACCGCTTGCAAACCCATTTCGGATGCCGATTTGGCCGACTTCATGGTCACATGTCTGAGCCGAGACGATCGAGTGCGGCGCATCTTGCCCATCGGCGGTCCGGGGCCGGCCATTACGCCACGCCGGCAGGCCGAGCTGTTGGCAGAGTTGTTGGACCGCCCGGTTCGCTTGCGTCAGGTGCCCGTGGCGGTTTTGCGCGGCATCGTCACCAGTTTGTCGCTGTTGGGGCGGGTCTCGAGCTCATTGGCCCGGAAGGCAGAATTGGCACGCATCGGGCTTTATTACGCCACCGAATCCATGTTGGTGATCGACCCTCAAAGCGGGCTAAACGATGCTCTAGCCACGCCCGAGTGGGGCAGCGACACCTTGAAAGCGCATTACCAGCGATTGCTTGCCAATGAGGTTCAAGCCGATTTGCGTGAACACTCGGTTTTTTAGAAACCCACGTTGGCGGCCCCTTTGAGCTGCAAGATTTCACGCGCCTCGTCGGGTGTAGCCACTTCAAGCGACAATGCCTCAATGATGGAACGTATGCGTTGCACTTGTTGGGCATTGTTATGCGCCAATTGACCGGGCGCATCCCATAGCGAGTCTTCCAGGCCGACGCGGGCATTGCCGCCCAGGATCACCGACATGCTGGCGGTGGCCATTTGGTGTCGTCCTGCCCCCAAAACGGACCAGACATAGTCGTCGCCAAAGAGGCGGTCGGCCGTTTGCTTCATTTGCATCACATGTTCGGGATGCGGGCCAATGCCGCCCAATATGCCAAAAACCGACTGAATAAACAGGGGCGGTTCAATCAACTGTCGCTCAAGGAAGTGCGCCGCCGTATACAGGTGACCCAGATCGTAACACTCGATCTCGAAGCGGGTGCGGTTGGCCCGACAGGACTCAAGAATGTACTGAATGTCTTTAAAGGTATTTTTAAAGATACGGTCATCAGAGCCCGCCAAATAGGGTTCCTCCCAGGGATGTTGCCAGTTTTTATATCGACTGAGCATGGGATACAGGCCGAAGTTCATCGAGCCCATATTGAGCGAAGCGACTTCGGGTTTGAGCTGCAAAGTGGGTTGCAAGCGTTCTTCGACCAACATGGTGGGCGCGCCGCCAGTGGTGAAGTTGATCACCACGTCCGAGCGGGATTGGATGTTGGTGGCAAATTCGCGGAAATATTTGGGGTCTTGGGTGGGTTGACCGGTTTGCGGGTCGCGCGCGTGCAAATGGACAATGGCTGCACCCGCCTCGGCCGCGCCCACCGCCGCATCTGCAATTTCTTGCGGGGTGATGGGCAAGTGCGGCGACATGGTCGGAGTATGGATGGCGCCCGTGACGGCGCAGGTGATGATGACTTTGCGTTTGGGACGATAGGCCACAGCAGGTCTCCTTGGGGGGTGTTCAATCAAGTTGCAAACCCAAATCTACCGCCAACTTGATCCAGACCGGCACTTCGGTTTCCCAATGTTGTCGCGTTTGTGCCAGATTGACGGGTTTGTTTGGAATGGCAAAGGTCTCGCGCAGCTTGGCGGCACGCTCGGACTCGGCCCACTCGAGTGCCAACTGATTGAGGCGCTGCAACACCGCCTCGGGGGTACCCGCCGGCGCCATGACAGGCAAACCCCCCTCCAGCGTAACCAGACGGTCTGTGTTGCCTTGTTGGGTCAAGGTGGGGACCTCTGGCAGTCGGGGAGATCGATAAGAGCCTGTCACGCCTATGGCGCGTACGCCACGGCTGCTGACGGCATTGAAGGATTGAAAACTGCCAATGGCCACTTGTAATTGACCCGAAACCACATCCAGCCACATGGGCGCCTCACCTCGGTAATGCACGGCTTGCATCTGGAAGCCGTGCTGGCGACTCATTTGATCGGCCACCATGTGCGGGTAAGAACCGGGCGCATAGGTACCCATGGCACTGGGGTTCTTTTTGGCCCATTCAATCAACTCGCTCAAATTGCGTACAGGCAATTTTTCATTCACACCCATCACCAAGGGGCCGGAAGGAAACATCACCACTGGGGTCAAGTCTTTGTCCAGGTTGTAGGGCAATTTGCGATACAGCACCCGGTTTTGCCAGACGGTGCCCGAGGTGGTCACCAATAGGGTGTGTCCATCGGCTGGCGATTTGGCCACCGTGTCGATGGCCAGCATGGCCCCAGCACCCGGTTTGTTTTCGACCACCACGGGGACACCCAGCTTCTGGCTCAGGTGGTCACCATACTGACGCGCGTAAGCGTCGGTCAAGCCACCCGGCGGAAAACCGACCACCAAACGAATCGGTTTGGACGGCCATGAGGCGGTGCCTGCCTGAGCCCAGACACCAGTGGTCGCGACCCAGAACAAGACAAAACAACAAAAACGAGAAACCGTTTGCCGAATGAACATGCCCCGCTCCTAACGTGAAAGGAAGGCTCATTTTGACGCCCCAAATGGCGCCTGCAACGGCGGGTTTTCCCATGCCCCTAGCCCATCAGGTGCAGTGCAACGATAATGACCTTGAGGAACCACACATGAGCGCCAAACACCACCCCGACGAATGGAGTGCCCGCCTGCAACTGGCGGCTTGCTATCGCATTTTTGCCATGCTCGGCTGGACCGAGATGATTTATAACCACATCACGGTGCGACTGCCCGAGTCAGTCAGTGGACGTGACAAGCAGTTTTTGATCAACCCCTTTGGTTTGCATTACAGCGAGGTCACAGCTTCGAATCTGGTCAAGGTCAATTTGGCTGGTGACATATTGGATCACTCGCCCCACCCGATCAATCCGGCAGGCTATGTGTTACACAGCACCTTGCATGAAGGTATTGCTGGCGCCCATGCGGTGATGCATACACACACCACGGCTGGCGTGGCAGTGGCCAGCCTGGCCAGCGGGCTGTCGCAGAGTAATTTTTATTCGGCCCAGTTGCACGACATGGTGGCCTACCACGAGTTCGAGGGCATCACCGTCCACCATGAAGAAGGGCCTAGGGTATTGCGCAGCATCGGCGACAAACCGGCCGTGATCTTGAAAAACCACGGTCTGTTGTCTTGGGGGGCCACTTTGCCCGAGGCCTTTGCTGTCTTGTGGACTTTGCAAAGGGCTTGTGAAATTCAGTTGGCCACCCTGTCCATGGGCCCTGCCCTGCCTGTGCCCGAGTCGATTGCCCAGCGCTGCACACGCGATTCACTGCAATTTGACCGCCACCAAGGCGGTGTGGGGGTAGACCTGTTCAATGCCCTCGTGCGACAGGTCGATCGCATAGACCCCAGTTATCGGCTGTGATCACTCTTCGCCCGGAATCGGGGCGCGGCTGAGGTCGTTGTTTTTTTCCACCAACTCGCTCAGCATGGCCATGAACTGCGCTTGCTTGCTGGCCGACAGTGGCGCCAGGATGCGTCGCTGTGAGGCCTCGATGGCAGGCGCCATGTCACGCAACAAAGCCTTACCCGCGGCGGTGATCTGCAGCAGTTTGACGCGCCGATCGGTAGGAGAAGGCTGACGGGTCAGCCAACCCCGGGACTCCAAACGGTCGACAACCCCGCCCAAAGTAGAAGCGTCGAGTCCCACCTGTGCAGCCAAAGTGCGCTGATCCACCCCAGGGTGCGAGCCCAAACCACTGAGGGTGGCGTACTGCACTGGCGTGATCGAGAACGGGGCTGTGTCTTCCAAAAAGATGGCCACGGCGATTTGTTGCAAGCGCCGAATCAGGTGGCCTGGCATCTGCGGCAATTCAATGGACTGGGACGAAGTTTTTGGGGTGGCGTTTGACATAGGCCCATTATATCCGTATACTTATCGTAAGCACACTTATTAATTCAATCCCAAAATCAAACCATGAACTACCTCTGGACGCCCCCTTCCCCCTTGTCTTTGCCCATTCGTGGGCGCACCGAAAGGCTGCCGATTCAACGCATTTTCTGCGTCGGCCGCAACTACCATGCCCATGCCCAGGAGATGGGTCGGCCGGTCGACAAGGCCAGCTCACGCCCTTTTTACTTCACCAAGTCCCCACAAACCTTGGTGCAAGACGGCGCAGCCGTGCCCTACCCCCCCCAAGCCCAAAACTTCCACTATGAGATGGAGTTGGTGTTTTGATCGGCAAAGCCGGATTTGATCAACAACAAGCCCGGTGGGGGTGGTTTTATTGCCATGGATGCGGTACAAAAACTACCCGCCGATGGCTACCACTTGCTTCAACTCGACAGCGAACATCTGGCAGCGGTTCCACATCTCTACAAATCGAAAAACTTTGTCACTCTGAATCAATTTGACCCAGTGACAACCCTGTTCCGAACACCGTTTTTCATCGCTGTGGCAACCGACGCCAAATGGCAGAACTTGAAAGAATTATTATCCGATGCCAAATCATCGGACGGAAAAATCAGCTACGGTTCTTGGGGCATCGGTAGCCCGGGCCATTTGGGCGGTGAAGAACTCGAGCTATTGAGCGACAGCGAGATGACTCATGTGGCGTTTCGAGAGGTTTCGCAACTCTACACCAGCGTGGCCAGCGGCGACATTCAATGGGCCTATGCTTCGATTCCTTCTAGCTCGGGGGTTTTCAAAGCCGGGAAAATCCGCTATGTGGCCATCGCCGCCGCAAAACGGGTACCGCAAATGCCCCAAGTGCCCACCATCGCCGAGGCAGGTGGCCCCAAGGGATTAGAGGTGAATTCCTTTGTCGTGCTGGTGGCCCCCAAAGGATTGCCGACTGATTTGTCGACGCGCATCAACGCCGATGTCCAAAAAGTACTGGCCGACCCCGAGATCAAGGCCCGTTATCAGACCTTTGCCTTCGAAGCCCTGAATTGGTCAGCCGACGAGATTCGCAAACAAACCGACCTCAAAAGCAAGACCTACAGCAAGTTGGTGGCGCGAAAAAACATCAGCCTAGAGTAAGCCTAACGCAGCAACCTTGACACAGGAGCGGCAGCGTAACTGTGTCACTTTATTAATCCTGAGGCCCAAATACCATATCGGGTGCCGGGTCGTGCTGTTGGGCCCGGATGAGTCATCTCCATCCACCGACCTATGCCAACACCAGGACAGGACAGCACCATGCACCCAACGACAAAGCCCAAAGGCGCCCGCGAATATACCCTGTGCTCCCATTGCAAAAAACCCATCTGCTTTTATCGAGGACCGCAGGGAGGTGAGGGGTTCTTCAACTTATGGGGCCCGCCTTGGCCGCCCCACCCTTGCCAAGCGGGTCAGCGATTGCGGGATATCGTGCGACAACACCAATCGCTACCCAAGCCCAGGGCTGTGGTTTCGCGCATGCTGGTGCAAGGCATATGGTCTGCGCTGAACGATAGTCACATCAAAGCGGTGAATACAGCGGATCATCCCCATCGAGCTGAGGCTCAGGTTCATCTGATCGAAGGCCAGGCCTTCGGGCGCGATTGGCGTTTTTACACACCTGCGGCTCTATTGTCAGAACGGGCGCCCTGTTTTGTGCTGGAGATGCGGGGGCAGTTATTCTTCAGCACCCTGGTCGAAAACAAGGGTCGAGCTCACCCCTGGACGGTACAGGTCTATGCCACATTAGAGGAGCTTCATGCTGCTCCAGTGTCTGACCCACCCCGGCGGGCTAAGCCAAAACGACCTCCAGCACCGGGACAACACGAGTTGGATCGGATGTGGAACTTGGCCATGCGTCAGACCCACACGACAGCGGTCAGCCATCGAACCTAAACTGCAACTGCCCCAAGGGACCATAGTCGGCGACAAATAAATCACCGCTGCGGGCCGCAACGGGTTTGGTGAATGAGCCCGCCAAAACGATCTCGCCGGCAGCCAGATGCTCGCCCCAGGGGGCCAGTTTGTTGGCCAGCCACGCAATGCCTATGGCAGGGTGACCCTGCACCCCAGCGGCGAGTCCGGTTTCTTCGACCACGCCATTGAGACGCAGCACGGCCCCGCACCAAGGCAGGTCGGTGGTCAGGGGGTCCACACGCTGGCCACCCAGCACGATGCCGGCATTGGCAGCGTTGTCGCTGATGGTGTCAAACACCTTGCGCATGGCCTTGCTGTGTCGGTCAAACTGCTCGATGCGGGCGTCAATGATTTCTATGGCAGGTGTCACGTATTCGGTCGCCTGCAGAACTTGCTCGGGGGTGACATGGGGGCCGCGTAGCTCGCGGCGCAAAACAAAGGCCAATTCGACCTCGACCCTTGGAGCAATAAAGCGCTGGGTCGGCACCAACAGGACCTGTCCAGGCGTGCACTGGTACAGCATGTCATCGAGCAAGGTACCGTAGTCGGGTTCGTCGATTTGACTTGAAATTTGCATGGCCCGACTGGTCAAACCAATCTTGTGTCCAATGGCGGTTCGGCCTTCGGCATACTTGATTTGCATCCAGGCGCGGTTGATGCGATAGCCATCTTCGATGGTCATGCCCGGAAAGCGCTTGGAAAAATGCTCAATCTGGGTGCGCGTGCGTTCGGCTTGGTGCAGCTCCTGAGCCAAAGCGAGGATTTGTTCGGGACTTAACATAGACCTGCATGATACACACCCGCTTAGATCCGATATTTGGGCGCCCCGCCTAGGTATTGATCTGCCCAGTGGCACTGATATTGCGAATGCCAGAGTTGGCATTGTCGACCACATAGACCTGCCCGTTGGCGACCAAGGCCAAGCCACTGGGCTGATGAAACCTCGCCAGCAAGGGCCTGGCATCGGTTACGCCATTGCACCATCCAATATCGGCCCCAATAGGAATTGGGGCCAGGGCGGTGTTTCAGTAGGTTTTGTAGGGCAGGAATTTACCCGACAGCACCACATTGACGCGATCACCCTTGGGGTCGGGTTCGCGCTGGATGTCCATGCTGAAGTCGATGGCGCTCATGATGCCGTCTCCGAATTCTTCGTGGATCAGTTCTTTGATGGTGGTGCCGTAGACACTGACGATCTCGTACCAACGGTAAATCAAGGGATCGGTGGGCACTGGGGTAGGCAAAGAGCCTTTGTAGGGCACCACTTGCAACCATTTCTGCTCTTCGGCAGTCAGCCGAAATAATTGACCCAGCGCTTTGGCTTGGGCCGGTGTTGCGGTCATCTGGCCAAGACACAAGGCTGTGGTCCATTCTTTGGACTCACCCACTTTCTTGGCGATGGTTTCCCATTTCATGCCCTTGGACACTTTGGTAGCGATGATCTTTTCGGTCACGTCGTTGCGGTTCATGTGTACTCCGTTGCTTGGGTTTAAAAAAATTTTCAGTGGCCGGCGCGAGCGCGGTTGACCAAGAAATCAACCACGTGATTGCGCAGCGGGTAATAACCTTCGAGGTGGTGAAGTTGACTGCGCGAGCGATTGCGCGGCAATGGGTTGTTGACCACTTCAGCGATACCCCCAGGCACATAGCCTTGTGCTGTTTCGTTGCCATTACTCATGAGCAAGATGCGATCGGAAAGCAATATGGCTTCGTCAACATCATGGGTGATCATGAACACGGTTTGCTGGGTTTCTCTCACGATCTGCATCAACTCGTCTTGGATTGAGCCGCGAGTCAGCGCATCGAGGGCGCCAAAAGGCTCGTCGAGCAACAACATTTTGGGCTGAATCGAGAACGCTCGGGCAATTCCAACGCGCTGTTTCATGCCGCCCGAGAGTTGCGAGGGTTTTTTATCGATGGCGTGCGACAAGCCAACGAGCTGAACAAATTTTTCGACTTGTTCGTTGACCTGCGCCGCCGACCACTGCGGCCAGCGTGACTGCACGGCAAAGGCAATGTTGCGGCGTACCGTGAGCCAAGGCATGAGCGCGTGTCCTTGGAACACCACGCCGCGCTCAAGGCTGGGCCCGCCAATCTCACGCCCATCCATGATGACGTGGCCGCCGCTGGGGGTGTCCAAGCCCGCCAATACATTCAGAATGGTGGTCTTGCCGCAGCCAGAGTGGCCGATGACGCAGACAAACTCGCCCCGCTCCATTTGGAAGTTGACTTGATCGAAGACGGGTTTTCCGGGGGTATATGTTTTACTAAGCCCCTCGACTTTCAAAAAACCGGTCATGCTGGCTCCAGGGTTGGGGGTTGGCACTGGCATCGAGGCCGCGCGTTGGCTGGCTTCACTCCACATAGGTCACCGCCTTTTGCAATTGAGCAAACATCAGGTCCAACAACATACCGACAATACCGATCATGACCACGGCAAAGATCACGTTGGTCAACGACAAGTTATTCCATTCGTTCCAGACAAAGTAGCCGATGCCAGTGCCCCCGACCAGCATCTCGGCGGCCACAATCACCAACCAGGCGATGCCCATGCTGATGCGCATGCCCGTCAGGATAGTAGGCGCAGCGGCCGGCAAAATGACGCGAAAGGCTTTTCGCAAGGGCGAAACCTCCAGGGTCAGGGCCACGTTGAGCCAGTCGCGCTTGACAGAGGCGACTCCAAAAGCAGTGTTGAGCAGCATCGGCCATACCGAACAGATGAAGATGACAAACACCCCTGAGATGGACGAGTCTTTGATGGTGTAGAGCGCCAGCGGCATCCAGGCCAGTGGACTAATGGGTTTTAGCACTTGAATAAAAGGATCAAAAGCGCGCGATAGCAAAGGGCTCATGCCGATGACGAATCCCAGGGGCAATGCCAAAAGACAGGCCAACAAAAAGCCCAGCGCAACCCGGCCCAAGGAATGTGCCAATTGAATGGCGATACCCTTGTCGTTGGGGCCGTTGTCGTAAAAAGGCTGTGACAATTGGCTGACAAAGGTCTGTGCCATTTGCGCCGGGGTGGGGAAACCGTCGCTCTTTTGAGGCGCGTCAATGCTCTTACCCATGAGTTTGGCGTACTCGATTTGCTCGGGGGTCATGGTTGCCGTTGCGACAGACTGGCTCGTCACCTTAGGCAAGGTGGCCACATGCCAAATGCCCATAAATGTCAAAAAAAGACAAATCGAGACCAATGCGGCGCGCAAGTTCAAATGCCGATGGGTGTTGTTGTGCATGATTTAAGCCATCTTGTGGATCGGGAAGGTCTTGAGGTAGTCGTCGGGCTTGGCCGGATCGAACTCTTTGCCCATGACCTTGAACTTACGGTATGCGCCCTCGGGGGGTTTGAAGCCAGCCTCGACCATGTATTTTTTGGCATCGGTCAGCAAGAAAACTTTTTCGGCAATTTGGCGATAGTTGACGTCGCCCTTGATGTAACCCCAGCGTTTCATTTGGGTCAGCATCCAGACCGCCATGCTCTGCCACGGCACTGGGTCAAAGTTGGCACGTTCGGGCACATTTTTGATGCCACCCAAACCATCGGCGAATTTGCCGGTCAGCACCTGGGCAATGACGGTCTCGGGTTGGTTCAGGTATTGGGTGGGGGCAATGACTTTGGCGATCAGTTCGCGGTCTTTGGCCTGGCTGGCCATATAGCTGGCCGTTAACACCGAACGGTATAGAGCTGCAAAGGTGTTTGGGTTTTGTTTGATGAAGGCATCGCTCATGCCAAAGGCGCAACACGGATGACCGTCCCAAATTTCTTTTGACAAAATATGAATGAAGCCCACTTCATCGTAGACGGCGCGTTGGTTGAAGGGGTCAGGACCGAGGAAGCCATCGATGTTGCCGGCACGCAAATTGGCCACCATTTCGGGAGGGGGCGTAACCCGAATCTGGACATCGGTGTCGGGGTTTAAGCCGTTTTCAGCCAGGTAATATCTCAGCAAGAAGTTGTGCATTGAGTATTCGAAGGGGACCGCGAATTTAAAGCCCTTCCAAGACTTGGGATCGCGCTTGTCCTTGTGTTTGACGTGCAATGTGATGGCTTGTCCGTTGGTGTTTTGGATGCTGGCAACGTTCATGTCAACCTGATTGCTGCCCAAACCCATGCTCATGGCGATCGGCATCGGTGACAAGAAGTGGCTGGCATCATGTTCCTTGTTGATCATTTTGTCGCGTATCAAGGCCCAACCGGCAGTTTTCATGAGTTGCACATTGAGGCCTTCGCGTCGATAAAAGCCCAGTGGGTCGGCCATGATGAGGGGACTGGCGCAGGTGATGGCAATGAAGCCTATCTTGAGGTCTTTCTTTTCGGGCGTGCCACGCTCTTGGGCCATGGCCTGCAAAGCACCCACAGGCAACAGCGAAGCGATGGCGGCGCGGGCTGTGTTGGCACCAACGGCCTTTAAAAAGCCACGCCGCACCGAGTCGACCGGAAACAGCGACTTCATCAAGGTCGCTTCGACGAAATCTTGGCTCAGTTCTTCCTCGTTTTGTAGCGCTTGGCGAGTCGCTTGGGCGTGTTCGGTGGGGGCGTGCTCGCCGCCGCAAGCACAACGCATCAACAGGGGTCGATCGGCGTCGTAGGCGTCATAGGTTTTGGCCACTGGCGTAACGATGGAGGGTTTATCTTGAGACATGAGCGAGTCCTGAAACAGAGGGTTGAGCAATCGGTCTGTGGAGCCTGAACCCTATTCCGCAAAAGCTGTGCCAAGGGTTAACACGATAGAGCCGGGTACAAAGCCCAAAGTTGCACCCATTTGGACAGCGAAAACGCACCGGAAAAGTGCCTATGGTTTAGCTTTTTACTTGGGAATGCACCAATTCATGCCGCGCACAAGCTCGAATTCATTTGCTGAGCAGTGGGGGGCTCGCTTCAAATCAAGGCAAGGTCACTTGCAAGCTGGTCTTGACCTCGATGAAGGTCGGCGCTTGGGCACTGAGGGCGCGGCGCAGTACAGACTCGATCTGGCCCTCGTTATCAACGGTCTGGGCAGTCATACCGAAACCACGCGCCAACGCCGCAAAGTCGGGGTTGTGCAAATCGGTACCTGGGTGGCGACCTGGATAAGCGCGATCTTGGTGGATTCTGATCGAGCCATAGCTACCGTTGTTGGCCAATATAAAAACAATGGGCAGTTGCCGCTTGACTGCCAAAATCATTTCGTTGCCGGTCATCATGAAGCCACCGTCGCCTACCATGCAAACCACTGGATGCTGCGGCTCACGCAGGGCCGTGGCAATCGCCGCCGGGACCCCATATCCCATGGCCCCAGAAAGCGGCGCCATGAGCCGTTGCGGCCAATCAAAGCCGAAGTGCCGATACACCGGGGCGGCGAATGTGCCGGCATCGAGGCAGAGACGTAGGTCGGCGCTGGCCAATGAACGCAAATGGCGAACGACCTCGAAAAATCGCACGCCATCGGCTGCCACCCGTTGAGGCCAGGCCGCGATCGCCTCGTGGGTGCGACGCAATTGCTGTAGCCATGCGCGTCGGGTATCGGGATATAACACGGGTCCGGTCGGCAAAGGTTCGATGGCTTGCAGCAGGCTTTTGGGTTGACAGGCCAGGCCGACTTCGGTGGCGAAATGCAAACCCAACACCCGAGGGTCGGGGTGGCAGTGCACCAAAGGCTGTTCGGGTTGCGGATAACAAGGAAAGCTGAAGTTCTGACTGGTGATGTCATCCAGCCGGGTACCCAGCGCCAATATCAGGTCGCTTTGATGCAACTGCTCGATTTGAAGCGCTGGGTTGGCCAGCCCCAAGTCGCCTACAAACAAGGGGTGGCTGTTCGGGAACAGGTCGTGGCGGCGAAATGCCACACAAACCGGCAGCTGCCAAGCTTGCGCGAACTTCTGCAAAGCCTCGCGACCCCCGGGCACGTCGAGGGCGCCACCAGCAATCACGAGCGGACGTTGGGCGCTCAAGAGCAGTTGATGGATACGCCGCAAGCCCTCGGGGCTGGGTGCCAAGGCGTCGTGTGCCCGTGCGCGCCAACTCACTTGCGGCACGACTTGCTGTTGCAAATCTTCCGGAACGGACACCACCACAGGGCCAGGTGTGCCAGTGGTGGCCATGCGCATGGCTTTATAGGCCACCTCGGCCATCTGGCCTGGGTCAGTGACTTCAAATACCCACTTGGCGATTTCGCCGTACATGGTGCGGTAGTCGATTTCCTGGAACGCTTCGCGGCGCAAGTCTTTGCGCGGCACCTGCCCCACCACCATCAAAAGAGGGATGGCGTCTTGCTGGGCGGTATGAATGGCGATGCTGGCGTTCGAAGCACCAGGGCCCCGACTGACCATCAACACACCAGGGCGACGACTAAGGCGCCCATCAGCGCAGGCCATGAAACCGGCACCGGCCTCGTGACGGCAAGTGACCAGATCGATTTGCGGGAAATCGGCCACGGCATCGAGCAAGCCGATATAGCTTTCGCCTGGGACTTGAAACACTCGATCGACCCCATGGGCGACCAGAACCGATAAAAATGCATGAGCGGCGGTGTGCATGGAGGCATTATTGAAAAGCGCTGGAATTTGACTATCACCTAAGTGATAATCGAAATTGGCGTAGCCTTCAACAGGCGTGCAGCGCCGGCCCCGACAGCCCTGATATCTCGCCGTCCATCCATACACTGATCCAATTGCCTATGAATTTACAAATGAATTTACCGATCAATCTGCCCGAAGTGCTGGCCGAGGTCACGGCCGCATTCATGCGCTACGAAGCGGCCCTGGTCAGCAATGATGTGGCGGTGCTCGACGAATTGTTTTGGAACAGCCCCCATACCATCCGCTATGGCGCAGGCGAGAACCTGTATGGCTACGAGGCCATTCAGGCATTTCGCTCAAGCAGACCGTCGCAAGGTTTGGCCAGACAACTACACAATACTCAGATCACCTGCTATGGCCACGACTTCGCCGTGGCCAACACCGAGTTCAGGCGCACCAGTACACCAAGAGTGGGACGCCAAAGCCAAACTTGGGTGCGCATGCCGCAGGGCTGGCGCGTGGTGTCGGCCCATGTGAGCCTGATGGATTAAGGAAGCTCTGCATCACTCTGGTCGATCACCAAAGTGATGCAGATCCTCCTTAAGCGAGGGCTGCAGCGATTCGGTCCGAATGGACTTCAAATGCCCAGATTTTTCATGGCAGGCTCGGGGTAACGGGTACCCGATGCAACACCAGCCGGGAACATTTGATTCAAGGTTTGCAACTCTTGCGCAGTCAAGCTGATATCGGCAGCGGCGGCATTTTGCTCAAAGTACTTGACGCGTTTGGTACCCGGTATGGGGAACACATCGGTACCTTGGGCATGGACCCAGGCCAAAGCCAGTTGAGCAGCCGTCACGCCCTTGCTTTGCGCCATGGATTGCATGCGCTCGATCAGACTGGTGTTTTGGCCGATGTTTTCTGGCTTAAAGCGGGGCATATTGCGTCGACCGTCTTTTTCACCCAGCG
>CAYMJT010000018.1:0-28440 GCA_964390775.1 uncultured Bordetella sp. | reverse complement strand
GGGTGTTGGGGCAGCGCTGGTTTGACTGCGTCGTGCATGGCATGGAGGCGCATGCGGGCCCTACCCCCATGGGCCTGCGCCGCGATGCTTTGCAGGTGGCAACCCGCATCATGCAAGAAGTGGTGGCCATCGCCCACCGACACGCGCCCCACGGTCGCGGCACCGTCGGCATGGTCCATGTCCACCCCAACAGCCGCAACGTCATTCCAGGTCGGGTGTCGTTCTCCATTGATTTTCGCAACCACACCGACGCGTCGGTCGAAGCCATGGCGCAAGAAATCAGCGACCATTGCCGATCGCTGTCGCAAGGCAGCGGCTTGGCGATCGACTTAGAGCGCGTGGTCAGCTTTACCGCTCAGCAGTTTCATCCCGAGTGCGTGCAAGCCGTTCGCCAAGCCGCTATCGACCTCGGCCTGAGCCACATGCCCGTGGTCTCTGGCGCTGGTCACGATGCGGTCTATGCCGCCAAACTGGCTCCAGCCGCCATGATTTTTATTCCGTGCAAAGACGGCATCAGTCACAACGAAATCGAAGACGCGCTGCCCGAACACATCACCGCCGGCTGCAATGTGTTGCTACACGCCATGCTCAGCCGCTGCGGTGGGGTCTACGGTTAAGGATCACTCAGGCGACCGACCAGAGTGATACAGGCCTTCCTTAAAGCGCCAGCGTTTTTTGTAGCCAAGTCCCAACCCGCTCGGTCACCTCTGCTTCGCGTCGGTTGTAGAAATGGTCGCAATCCGCGACGATCGCCACTTCGCACGGCCCGCCGCAAACGGCCTGAAACTCCTCGGCCGGATAGCGCGATGCGTCTTCTTGGTCGCCCCGAAGCGCCAACACAGGGCAGCGGATCTCGCGCGCCAGCGTCAGCGTGTCGGGCACGTTGACCAGTCGGTCCAAAAAACTTTGTGCGCTGATCACCCACCACCAACCGGGCAACTGCATCAAGGTCGCGCCGCGTCCGGCGTCCACCAAAGCCTGCGCTTGGGCTTTCAATTCGGCGGTGCGATCCATGGCGAATAATTTTTCTTGCCCGCCCGAAATATTTTCCACGCCACCGCGACCGGCCGACAACAACACCAGTGCGGGAGTGTGCGGGTGATCTTTGACGTGTCGGGTCGAGAGCATGCCTCCATAACTGTGCCCAATCACCACGGGGTGGGCATAGCCCTGTGCCGCCATCCATTGGGCTGCGTAGCGGTTATCGGCCACCGACTCGGCCACCGTCTGAAACGCACCCCCTTCGGCGTCGCGGCTGCGACGGGTGGTCAAAATATCATGGCCGCGCCGATTGAAGGCCAAAAACGCCAGACCCTTGGCGGTCAGGGCAGGGGCCAGAAAGCGGGCGGCCCCAGTGTAGAAATTCATGGTGTTGCCATGAAAGTAGATGGCGCTGCCGCGCACTTCGCCCTCGGGCAGGTGCAAGGCGCCGTCCAGTGGTGCGCCGTCGGTCGGAATTTGAATCAGCTCAGTGCGCATGAATTGAGTCTGCTCAGCCTTCGGCAGTAAAGCCAATTTGCTTGACCAGCGGGCCCCAACGGTCGTGGTCGCGCCGCAGTCTCTGCGCCAACTCGGCCGGCGTCGACGATTGCGCCTCCAGCCCCATGGCCGCCAGACCATTGACTGTGTCTGGGGCGGCCAGTGCGGCACGGATGGCCGTGTTCAGACGACCGATCACATCGTTGGGGGTCCGCGCCGGGACAAAAAACCCAAACCACTCGTCGTACACAAAATCGCGCAAGCCTTGCTCGACAAAGGTCGCCGCCTGAGGTGCAAACGGACTGCGCTTGGCGCCCGATGCGGCCAACAGTCGGCACTTGCCAGCGGCCACGTGTTGGGTGAACTCGCCAATCGGCCCCGACACGGCAGCGATCTGGCCGCCGATCATGTCCAAAATGGCGGGTTGGGTGCCACGAAACGCCACATGGCGCAACTCGGTGTTGGCCCATTTGCCCAACAAGGCCCCAATGAAATGCGGCGTCGACCCAGCGGCTGGCGAGCCAAAGTTGGCCTTGTCGGGGTTGCTGCGGCACCAGGCGACAAAGTCTTGAATCGTGCGTACTTCGCCCGGTACCATCGGCCCCACCGCAAAACCAAAATCAAAGGTGCAACCCAAGCTGACCGGAATCACGTCATTGAACGGGTCGTAATTGAGTTTGCGGTAAATGTGCGGGTAGATGCCCAACATCGACATCGGCGTTTGCAGCACTGTATTGCCATCGGGCGTGGCCGCCTTGACGGTTTGTACCGCGATTTGGCCGCCGGCGCCGGTTTTGTTTTCGACAAAGGCCGCACGGGCATAGCCGGGTGCGAGTTTTTCGGCCACCCGACGGCAGATGGTGTCAGAAGTACCCCCCGGCGGAAAGCCAGTAACGATCTTGATTGATTCGACCTGGGCTTGGGCCCAAGCCGTTGGCCCCAAACTGGTCAGCAGTGCGCTGGCCGAGGCGGTTTGTAACCAGTGGCGACGATGCAGGTTCATGGCAACTCCTTCTTGTTCTCCCTCATCATAAGTGGCTTGTGCTTGGGTGTGGATGCCGTGGCACTCGGGAAAACCAGAGGCTCTAGGGGGCTTGCGCCGTCAAACGCTCAGGTTGGGGCACAGGCATTACGATAAGCACCCCAAGTCAACGCTGGGCTGACCACAAACCGGGCGAAGCCATTGAATTTCTTACCCTTATTGGCCCTGCTGGGCTCTCTCATCTCTTTGTGCATCGGTTCGTCGTATGCCAAAACGCTGTTTCCCGCACTGGGGGTCGAGGGCGTTTCGGCGCTGCGCATCGGTTTGTCTGCGCTCATTTTGTGGCTGGTCTTGCGCCCCTGGCGCAGCCCTTGGCAAAGGCGCGATCTGGGGCCACTGGCTTGCTATGGCGGCATCCTGGGGCTGATGAACCTGCTGTTTTATGAATCCATTGCCCGCATCCCCTTGGGCCTGGCCATTGCCATCGAATTCACCGGACCGCTGGCGGTGGCGATCTGGAATTCCCACCGTTGGCTCGATGCCCTTTGGCTCGTGTTGGCGGTATTGGGTCTGTCGCTGCTATGGCCTGGTACCGCGATCGCCACCGATGCAGCAATCGACCCTCTGGGCGTGGCCTTTGCTGCTGCTGCCGCCGTTTGCTGGGCGCTGTACATCGTTCTGGGTCAAGGCGTGGCTCAACGCCATGGTGTTGGCGCTGTGGCCATGGGTATGGCATTTGCCGCGCTGTTGGTGGTTCCCATCGGCATCGGTGTGAGTGACCTTGGCCTCTTGCAAGCCGAGTTCTGGTTATGGGGTCTGGGCGTGGCGATCTTTTCCAGCGCACTGCCCTATGCCCTGGAAATTTATGCTTTGCGCCACATGCCACGCCATGCTTTCAGTATCGGCCTGAGCTTGGAGCCCGTGGTGGGCGCCCTGGCGGGCTGGTTGATCTTGGCCGAACATCTCCAGCCCAGCCAATGGCTGGCGATTGCCCTGGTCATGACCGCCAGCATGGGCAGCGCTTGGCCGCGTGCCCCCCAAGGCTGAATAAAATGGGTGTCTAGATCCTATGTCCGACCTCAGCTTAAGCCTTGCCACTGCGGGCGAATTGTTGCTCTCCGCCGACCCCGTCTTGTGGGCGATCGTGGGCCGTTCGTTGTGGGTCAGCGCCTGCGCCACCTTGCTGGCTTGCGCCCTGGGCCTGCTGCTGGGGGCTTGGTTGGGCGTGGCGCGCTTTCGAGGCCGTGACGCCGTGCTGACCCTACTGAATACTTTTTTGGCCTTGCCCTCGGTTGTGGTGGGCCTGTTGGTTTATTTGCTCTTGTCGCGCTCTGGGCCTCTGGGCCACCTGGGCTGGTTGTTCAGCGTCAAGGCCATGATCGTGGCTCAAACCGTGTTGGTGCTGCCGGTCTGCATGGCCTTGGTCCGGCAACAGATCGAGGATGCCGATCGGGTCCACGGCGAACAATTGCAATCGCTGGGTGCGGGGCTGTTGGGGCGGGGCCTGCTGCTGGCCTGGGATGCCCGCTTTGCCTTGCTCACCGTGTGTATCGCCGTGTTCGGGCGCGCCATCTCCGAGGTCGGCGCGGTCATGATGGTGGGCGGCAATATCGATGGCTTTACCCGCGTCATGACCACCGCCATCGCCCTCGAGACCAGCAAGGGTGACCTGCCGCTGGCGCTGGCGCTGGGGGCCGTCTTGTTGTGGGTTGTGCTGTGCCTCAATGCCTGCATTGCCGTTTTGCGCCGTTGGCGCATCCGGCGCGAAGGCTCGTTTGCTGGCAGCAGCGGGGTAATCAGCGCATGAGCCTTTGCGTACAACTGCAACAATGCAGCATGGCCTTTGACGGTCATCGGGTCTTGCACCACATCGACTTGCACATCCAAACCGGTGAGCGGGTTGCGCTGATCGGCGCCAACGGCTCGGGCAAAAGCAGTTTGCTTCGTCTGATCCATGGGTTGCACCCGGCCAGCGAAGGGCAACGCCTGACCCCGCCCCAACTCAAAACGGCCATGTTGTTCCAAAGGCCACACATGCTCAACACCAGCACCCAGCGCCATGTCGCCTTGGGCCCGTGGTTGGCGGGTCGATCGTGGCGGCTGGCCATGACCGAGGCCATGCAGGCCCTGGAGCAAGTGGGTTTGGCCCAGGTCGCTGGACAAAGTGCCCGCACCTTGTCTGGTGGCCAGCAGCAACGGGTAGCGCTGGCTCGTGTCTGGGCCCTGCAGCCCGAGTTGTTATTGCTCGACGAGCCCACCTCCAACCTCGACCCCCGCGCCAAGCAGGACATCGAACAATTGTTGACCCAGTGGTTGGCGCAAAAGTCAGCCCCCACCTTGGTCTTTGCCAGCCACAACCTGGGCCAAGTCAAGCGCCTGGCCAGCCGGGTCGTGTACCTGGAGGCGGGCCGTGTGCTGGCCGATCTGCCCGTGCAAGCATTTTTTCATGGACCGCTGCAAGACAGCCATCCGCAAGCCCATTTGTTTGTCAAAGGAGAAAGCACATGACCTGGTACCAGATGCTGCGCCGCCACGGAGACTGGCTGGTCTTGCTGGCGGCGCTGCTGTTGGGGGGGGGTGGGGTCAGTGCCCAGACCCTGATCATGGCCTCAACCACGTCGACCGAGCAGTCGGGGCTGTTCTCTCATTTATTGCCTGCCTTCAAGGCCGCCACCGGCATTGAAGTCAAGGTGGTGGCCTTGGGCACCGGGCAGGCGCTGGACATGGGACGACGCGGCGACGCCGACGTGTTGTTCGTACACGACCCAGCGGCGGAAGAGAAAATGGTCAGCGATGGCTTTGCTCTTAAGCGCTATCCGGTCATGTACAACGACTTTGTTCTGATCGGTCCCGCCAGCGATCCGGCTCAAACCCGGGGCCAGGACATCGTGCTGGCTTTGCAAAAAGTGCGAGATCAGGGTGCTGCTTTCATTTCGCGCGGTGACAAAAGCGGCACCCACGCGGCCGAGTTGCGTTTTTGGCGCATGACCGGTTCCGAGGCCAAGGGTGCGGGGCATCGGGAATGTGGCTGTGGCATGGGCCCAGCCTTGAACATCGCCGCATCGGGCGGGGCCTATGTGCTGGCCGATCGTGGCACTTGGCTCAGCTTCAAAAACCGGGGCGACCTGAAAATTCTGGTCGAGGGCGACAAGCGCCTGTTCAACCCCTATGGCGTGTTGGCCATTAATCCGGCACGGCACCCCCATGTCAAGCTCGATGCAGCCCAAAAATTCATCGATTGGGTGATTTCCCCAGCCGGCCAGGCCAGCATCGCCAGTTACAAAATTCAGGGCGAACAATTGTTCTTTCCCAACGCCAGATAAACCCGTCAAATCCAGTCAAACCTAGGAAAACACCTAGCACCAAACACATCCGCGCAACGGATGATAATCAACCATCATTTCGAGGGAATTCAATGAACATCGCACTCAAAGTCAACGGTCAATCGGTTCAACTCGACGTCGCGCCCAACACCCTGCTGGTGCAGGCATTGCGCTACAACTTAGGCCTCACAGGCACCCATGTGGGTTGCGATACCGCCCAATGCGGCGCCTGCACGGTCATGGTCAATGGCCGCTCGGTCAAGTCCTGCAATATGCTGGCCGCGCAAGCCGAAGGTGCCGAGGTAACCACCATTGAAGGCTTAGCCAAGCCCGACGGCACCCTGCACCCCATGCAAGCCGCATTCAAAGAGTGCCATGGCTTGCAATGCGGTTTTTGCACCCCTGGCATGGTCATGAGTGCAGTCGATTTGTGTCAACGCCACCCCAAGGCCAGCGAAGCCGAAATCCGCGAGCAACTCGAAGGCAATCTGTGCCGCTGCACCGGTTACCAAAACATCGTCAAGGCGGTGCAGCAAGGTGCTGCCGCCATGAAAGCCTAGGAGACCAACCATGGGTGCCTCAGATTTCGCCAGCCTGCCCCACATCGGGGAGTCGGTGCTGCGCAAAGAAGACTATCGCTTTTTGACCGGTGCTGGCCAATACACCGACGACGTGGTGCTGGCCCATCAGGCGCATGCCGTGTTTGTGCGCTCGCCCCACGCCCATGCCCAGATCAAGTCGATTGACACCGCAGCGGCTCGTTCAGCCCCTGGGGTCTTGGGCGTGTTTGTCGGTGACGACGTGGCCCACGACAAAATCAATGGTTTGCCCTGCGGCTGGCTGATCACCAGCACCGACGGCCAGCCCATGAAAGAGCCCCCACACCCCATCTTGGCCCAAGGCAAGGTGCGCTATGTGGGCGACCATGTCGCCATGGTCGTGGCCGAAACTCTGGAACAAGCCCAAAACGCCGCCGAAATGGTACAGGTCAACTACCAGGTCTTGCCGGCGGTGGTGGACATCGCCGACGCCAAATCGGCCAAGGCCGCAGTTCACACCGAAGCCGCCGACAACCATTGCTACAAGTGGGCCATAGGCGACAAAGCCCAGGTGGACGCAGCCTTCGCCCAGGCTGCCCACGTCACCCGCCTCGATCTGGTCAACAACCGCTTGGTACCCAATGCCATGGAGCCGCGTGCGGCCATCGGTTCATATAACCGGGCCAGCGACGAGTACACGCTGTATGTCGCCAACCAGAACCCGCACGTCGAGCGCTTGCTCATGACCGCCTTCGTCATGGGCCTGCCCGAGCACAAAGTGCGCGTCATCGCCCCCGATGTTGGCGGTGGCTTTGGTTCCAAAATCTATCTTTACGCCGAAGATGTGTGCCTGACCTGGGCTGCCAAAAAGCTCAACCGCAATATCAAGTGGACCGCCGACCGCAATGAGGCCTTCTTGAGCGACGCACATGGCCGCGATCATGTCAGCCACGCTGAACTCGCGCTGGACTCGCAAGGCAAATTTCTCGCCTTGCGGGTGCACACCGACGCTAACCTGGGTGCTTATTTGTCCACCTTTGCCACGGCAGTGCCCACCATCTTGTATGCCACTCTGTTGGCGGGTCAGTACACGACGCCGCAGGTCTATGTCGAAGTGGACGCCTGGTTCACCAACACCGCGCCGGTCGACGCCTATCGGGGCGCCGGACGACCCGAGGCCACCTATTTGCTCGAACGCATCGTCAGTCGCGCCGCCTGGGAGTTGGGGCTGGGCCAGGATGAAATTCGGCAACGCAACTTCATCACCCAGTTTCCCTACCAAACCCCAGTGGCGCTGCAATACGACACGGGCGACTATCACGCTTGCATGGAACAGGCCAAGCAACGCGCCAATGTCGCTGGCTTTGCCCAGCGCAAAGCCGCGTCTCAGGCCCAGGGCCTGTTGCGCGGCATCGGCTACAGCAGCTATATCGAAGCCTGCGGCATTGCCCCCTCCAACATCGCTGGCGCTTTGGGCGCGCGCGCGGGCCTGTTCGAGTGTGGTGAAGTGCGCGTCCACCCCACGGGCAGCGTCACTGTCTTTACCGGCTCGCACAGCCACGGCCAGGGCCATGAAACCACCTTTGCCCAGGTCGTCGCTTCGCGCCTGGGCATCCCGGTGGAAAACGTCGATGTGGTGCACGGCGACACAGGACGTGTGCCCTTTGGCATGGGTACCTACGGCTCGCGCTCGATCTCGGTCGGCGGTGCTGCCATCATGCGCGCCCTGGACAAAATCGAAACCAAGGCGAAGAAAATTGCCGCCCACCTGATGGAGGCCAGCGATGCCGACATCGAGTTCGCCAATGGCGAGTTCAGCGTCAAGGGTACCGACAAGAAAATCCCATTTGGCCAGGTGGCCCTAACGGCTTATGTGCCGCACAACTACCCGCTCGATAAACTCGAGCCGGGGTTGAACGAAACCGCGTTCTACGATCCGACCAACTTCACCTTTCCCGCTGGCACCTATATCTGCGAGGTCGAAGTCGATCCGCAAACGGGCGTCGTGCGAATCGACCGCTTCACGGCGGTCGATGACTTTGGCACCATCATCAACCCCATGATTGTCGAAGGCCAGGTTCACGGTGGCCTGGTTCAGGGCCTGGGTCAGGCGCTCATGGAGAACTGTGTGTACGACAAGCAGTCGGGTCAGTTGCTGACGGGTTCCTTCATGGACTACGCCATGCCGCGCGCCGACGACTTCCCGACCTTCAACATCGGTCACGTCTGCACCCCCTGCACCCACAACCCTTTGGGCACCAAAGGGTGTGGCGAAGCCGGTGCCATTGGCTCGCCCCCCGCACTCATGAACGCCGTTCTCGACGCCTTGTCCGCCGTCGGGGTCAAAGACCTTGACATGCCCGCCTCACCGAATCGGGTCTGGCAGGCCATACAGTCGGCCCGTCATTGAATTCATCATCAGGAGGAATCCCCACATGTACGCATTTGCCTACGAGCGTCCCACCACCCTGGCTGACGCACTCAAACAACTCAGCGCAGGCGGCCAGCCTCTGGCTGGGGGTCAGACCCTGCTCGCCTCCATGAAGCAACGCCTGGCCAGCCCCGAAAAGCTGGTCGATCTGGGCCGTGTGGCCGAACTCAGCGGGGTTTGCCAAGACGGCCAATCGCTGGTGATCGGTGCCACCACCCGCCACGCCGATGTGGCCGAAAACGCCCTGGTGCGCCAACACATTGCGGCCCTGGCCGAATTG
Source organism: uncultured Bordetella sp. (assembly GCA_964390775.1). Taxonomy (GTDB): domain Bacteria; phylum Pseudomonadota; class Gammaproteobacteria; order Burkholderiales; family Burkholderiaceae_C; genus Limnohabitans. The sequence goes on along the minus strand of CAYMJT010000018.1, from coordinate 19,406 downwards.
GCGGGGCAGATTGGTGACAAACAGGTGCGCGCCATGGGCACCCTGGGCGGATCGGTGGCCAACAACGACCCTGCCGCCTGCTACCCCAGTGCCGTGCTGGCCTTGGGGGCTACCGTCAGCACCAACCAGCGCAAAATCGCTGCCGACGATTTCTTTACCGGCATGTACAGCACGGCCCTCAAGGAGGGCGAGATCATCACCGCCATCTCGTTTCCCATCCCGCAAAAAGCCGTCTACATGAAATTCCGTCAACCCGCGTCCCGTTTCGCCCTGGTCGGCGTGTTCCTGGCCCGTACGGCGCAAGGGGTGCGTGTCGCCATCACCGGTGCCTCCAGCGACGGCGTGTTCCGCCACAAAGGCCTGGAAGAGGCCTTGAACCGCAGCTTCACCCCCGAAGCCGTGGCCGCTGTCAAGATCGACGCCAGCGGGCTCAACAGCGACTTGCACGCCAGCGCCGAGTACCGCGCCCACCTGATCGGCGTGCAAACTCAGCGCGCTGTGAAACAATTGGCCGGATGAACTCGATCGATGCCCTGATCAGCGCCCTGCAATCTGTTGCTTATGAACCCGACCGCCGTCTTGCGACGGCGGTTTTTTTGGCGCTTAAACTCCAGCGACCTCTCTTGCTCGAAGGCGAGCCCGGAGTGGGTAAAACCGAACTGGCCAAAGCCCTGTCGCAAGTGCTGCAACGCCCTCTGGTGCGCTTGCAGTGCTATGACGGCCTCGAACTGCGTGAGGCCCTCTACGAGTGGAACCACACCGCACAACTATTGCATATGCGCGCTGCGCAAAACACCCAAAGCGTCGAACAAATCGAGCGCGAGGTCTATGCCGAGCGCTACCTCATTCGACGCCCCTTGTTGCAAGCCCTGCAATGTCCGGCCCCGGGCGCGGTGCTGCTGATCGATGAGGTGGACCGCGCCGACGAACCTTTCGAAGCCTTCTTGCTTGAGTATCTGGGTGAATACCAGGTGAGCATCCCCGAGCTGGGCACCTTGCGCGCAGACCACCCGCCCGTCACCATCCTGACCAGCAACCGCACCCGTGATCTGAACGATGCGGTCAAGCGCCGCTGCCTCTACCACTGGATGGAATACCCCGAGCGCGAGCGTGAACTGGCCATCGTGCGCCGCCAAGTGCCACAGGCCAGCGCCGAACTGGCCCAACAGGTGGCCGATTTTGTCAGCCGTTTGCGCAGCGCACCCTTTGCTCAAGCGTTTCAGCGCGGCCCCGGCATTGCCGAGAGCGTCGAATGGGCCCGCGCCCTGGTGGCGCTCGACACCCTGCAGCTCGACCCCGAAGTCATTGCCGACACCGCCGGCATCTTGTTCAAGCAGCGCGAAGACGTGGCGGCGCTCACCCCTCTGGTGCCGCAATTGCTCGCCCCCGAGACTGACTGAGCGCCATGTCACTGGGTGATGCACGCAGCGGCAAGCTGGCCGACAACCTGGTCGCTTTTGGCCGTGCATTGCGCCGTGCTGGAGTGCGCACCGACAGCTCGCGCATGGCGCTGGCCCAACAAGCGGCCCTGTGCGTGGGCATGGATCACAAAGCCGACCTCAGCGCGGCCCTGGAAGCGGTCTTGATCGGACGCGAGGAAGACCGAACCGTTTTTCGTGAACTCTTTGAGGCCTTCTTTCGCGACCCCGAGGTGGCCAACAAACTGCTGGCTCAAATGCTTCCCCATGCGCAAGGCGAGGCCGAGCCCGCGCGCAAGCGCCCTCGCGTCGCCGAGGCCCTGGCCCCGGCCAGGCAGGCCGAGGCCGACCAGACCCCCGACGAACAAAAAATTGACTTTGACGCCGCCATGACCGCCAGCGACTTGGCCTTGTTGCGACAAGCCGACTTCAATGCCTTGGGGGCGGCCGAATACCAGTTGGTGCAAAAACTCGCGCGCGACATTCCTTTGCCCATACCCAGCTTAGCCCTGCGCCGACACCGGGCCGGCCTGCGCGGGGCGCGTCTGCATTGGCCGCGCACCCTGCAAGAAGCCGCGCGCACCGATGGCGAGGTATTGCGCTTACCGCGTTGGCAGCGCATCACCCAACCTTTGCCGGTGCTGCTGCTGGTCGATGTTTCCGGCTCGATGGAGCGCTATGCCCGATTGCTGCTGGCTTTTTTGCACAGCGCCACCCGTCATAACCCACGCCGCGATGTGTTTGCCTTTGGCACCGATTTGACCGACCTGACCGACACCTTTGCCGCTGCCGACCCTGACGAGATGCTGTCGCGGGCCGCGCGTCGCATCCAGGACTTTGCTGGCGGAACCCGACTGGGACAGTCTTTGGCCACCTTGCGCCAACAGCATGCACGTCGTCTGGTGGGGCGACGTACCGTGGTGCTGTTGATCAGCGACGGGCTCGACACGGGCGAACCGGCTGACTTGGCGCGGGAGTTGTCTTGGCTCAAGCGCCATAGCCGCAGCCTGCTGTGGCTCAACCCCTTGCTGCGCTTTGACGGCTATGCCCCCTTGGCGCGGGGCGCCAGTGTCTTGCATCGGCACGCCGATGCCATGCTGGCCGTGCACAACCTCAGCCGCCTGGAGGAACTGGCGGCCTCCTTGCGCCAATTGCTGCGGGGCTGACCCCCCCCGGCCAGAGTTAAACTCTGGCTTTGGAAGGAAATCACCATGGAAATGCAAGGCACACGCCAACTGAAAGTCCAGCAGCAACAGGCTTGGGACGCATTGAACAACCCCGAAGTCCTGAAAGCCTGCATTCCGGGCTGCGATCGCATTGAAGCCAGCGCGGAAAACGAATTCAGCATGGGCACCGCCCTCAAAATTGGCCCCGTTTCGGCCAAATTCAGCGGCAAGATCGTGCTCTCCGACATCAACCCGCCCGCCAGCTATACCTTGAATTTTGAAGGCCAGGGCGGCGTCGCCGGCTTTGGCAAAGGCACCGCTAAAGTCACCCTGACCCCCAACGCCGAAGGCTGTGAGTTGGGCTACAGCGTGACTGCCCAGGTCGGCGGCAAAATCGCCCAATTGGGTCAGCGCCTGATCGACGGCGTGGCCAAGTCGCTGTCCGAAGAGTTTTTCAAGCGCTTTGATCTCGAGACCGAAAAACTCTACCCACCGCAGGCCGCCGTGTCCTCTGCCTCGGCCACTGCCGAAGCGCCCGAGCCCAAGGGCTGGCCAAACTGGGTCTGGATTGCCGCCGCCGCAGTGGTGGTAGGCCTGATCTACGCTGCCCGCTAAAGTCCGGTCAGCCGACATGAGCGTGCGCTCGATCTCGGTCGGCCATGTGGCGCTCGATCTGATGTTTCAGATCGATGACTTTCCCGACCACCCCACCAAAAAACACGCCAGCGATTTTTTTCAGGGGGTAGGTGGCATGGCCGGCAACTCAGCTGTGGCCCTCTCGCGTTTAGGGGCCAAAGCGGCGTTTTATGGGCCGATTGGTGACGATCACGCCGCGCCCGTGTTCCTGCAACACTTGCGCCAGCAAGGCGTCGATACCCCTCATGTGGTGCCAGTCGCGGGGCAGGGCAATTCGATTTCGGCCATCGTCACTGACCAGCATGGCGAGCGCATGATTTACAGCCACAAAGGCAGCGCCTTGCAACACCCAGGGCCGTTTGATGCCGCTTGCTTGCAAGACCAAGACGTGGTGCTGACCGACCCCAGGTGCGTGCTGTGGGCCGAGCAAGCCATGACTCTGGCACGCCGCCAAAAATTACCGTGTTTGCTCGACGGCGAGGTCTCGCCGCCCGAAGACTTGCATCGACTGGTGCCCTTGTCGCAATGGGTGGCTTTTTCGGACCCTGGCCTGCAGGCCTACCACCCGGGACCTCACGCCGACGGTCTGGCCCGCGCACTGGCCAGCGACCCCGCCGTGGAACTGGCCGTGGTGACCCTGGGCGAACAAGGGCTGTTGTGGCAACGCCGAGGCCAGCCGCCCCAGCATCTGCCGGGCTTTGTGATGCCCCATGTCATCGACACCACCGGCGCGGGGGACACCTTTCACGCTGCCTTGGCCCTGGCCTGGGCCAGCGGCCAGGACCATCGCCAGGCCTTGCGCTTTGCCAGCGCTGCCGCCGCCCTTAAATGCACCCGTCCTCATGGCATTTTGGGTGCCCCCCACCAAGACGAGGTGCGGGCCTTTTTGGCTCAGCGACCGAATGAATAGGGGTCAAATGAATTGGGGTCAGACCCCAATTAATGCTGCGCGCGGCACAGCGCTTGCAAATCACCGTCCCGGATGAACCCGCATTGCCCCGAGCCGCCCCCAGTGCTGGCACGACAAAAGGCCTGCAGATCCGGGTTACGGATAAAGCCACACTGACCACCGCCACCGCCCATCAAGGCCCGGCAATACGCTTGCGTGTCGGGGTCGCGGATGAAACCACATTGACCCGAGCCGCCGCCCGTTTGGGCGCGGCACATCGCTTGCCGGTCGGGGTGACGAATAAAACCACACTGTCCGCTGCCGCCACCGGTCATGGCACGGCAATGGGCTTGCAAATCGGCATCGCGAATAAACCCGCACTGCCCCGAACCCGAGCCCGTGGTGGCCCGGCAGTTGGCCTGCGCATCTGGGTTCTTGATAAACCCACATTGACCACTGTCGGCCCAAACAGGCAGCACGAGCCCCATGGCCACTATTAGAGAAAGTTGGAATAGGTTAATTTTTTGAATGACAACAAACCTGATCAATTTATCGCATTGCATTGCGTTTTCAGGTGTCGGCTTTCTTGTAATACACATACCCCAAGAAAAGCCCCGAAATAAAACAGATCACCAGACTGGTGACACTCAATGGCCAGTGGGGTAAAAAACTAGGGGCCATGACACCCACCGTCACACCTGTGGAGCCACCAGCGACAAGGTCAATACTTAACTTTAGGGATAGCATGGCATCCTCCAAAAATATCCAGTTTCATCTTAACAACTGTGCGCAAGGTAAGTCAACAAGATAGAGATTGCAGTCAAAAAAATCGAGATGTTCCGCGTCTTGATATCTGATATCTCGTGGTGTTCGGACAAGTGATCGGCCAGTATCACAGCGTAAGCGAGTGTGGATAGAAAAATCACAATCAACATCGCAACGAGCAAAGCCAATTGTGCGGCTTCGTTGCCCACACGTATAGCGCTCCTGAGAGGGGTGTAAGAGTCAAATATGGCCACACCCAAAATGGCGATGGGATAAAACAGAGTTGCCCATCCTTGATGGAACTTCGAAAGCTGAGCTGACTGCCTCTTAGAACTTGTATGGCCCAAGCGAGTGCGATGGGTGCCAATGGAAGCATGACATTGAGCAGCAACCATGCAGCAAGAACTTGATCTCTCAGACAACTTCGCTCATTGTCCATTTGTTATTGGCAGCCTTTCATCCTAAGCGACCACCAAATGTCGCAATACCCGTTGCGTCGTCGATTTTTTTGAGTGAATCAGGTTTAAAAGTGCTTTCTAAGATGTCGTTGCCACTAAACCACTGGCACTGCACATCGCCGGTGGTCCAAGTCGGCCCATTGGTTAAAAAAACTGTCTTGACGGTCATACGAGGACTACCCGATTTAAGTTTCACGACATCACCACCATTAAAGGTCATGGCCACCTCCAAAGTGAGGAGTCTTTATTTCATACTTAAAAAATACATTCAACTAAATATAAATGAACCTAAATTTTAATTGGCCAGTCCCCCACTTCGCGCCACCCGCCGCTGGCAAGCCTCAAACAACCACTCGGGTTTGGGCGCCCACCAGGTCAGACGTTCTTTGGCGCGGGTCACGCCGGTGTAGATCAACTCCTGCGTCAAGATGGGGACGCTGCGATCGGGCAAGACCAGTATCACATGGTCGAACTCTGAGCCTTGCGATTTATGAATCGTCATCGCAAATACAGGTTCCACATCGTCGAGCCGCGCGGGCGAGACCCAACGCACCCCGTGCGACGCGGCAAAGGCGACTCGTAGCGTGACTTGCCCGTCGCTCATGGCATGCGGCAAGCACAGACCGATGTCACCATTGAGCAGTCCCCAGGTCGGGTTGTTGCGGGTCACCATGACGGGGCGGCCCGCACACCACAAGTGGGTGCCCAGACCCAAGGCCAAAGCAATTTGCTGATTGAGTGCCTCTACCCCCCACGGGCCTTCGCGCAAAGCGCACAAGACCCCCACTTGACTGTAGGCCTCTAGCAGTTCGCGGGCCACGGCGTCGCTCACCCCTTGGCCTCCATCGCCGATCGCCTGGGTGACCCGCTGCCACCAGGGTTCAAAGGCTTGCCGCAACAGAGCGCGTCCCACCGTTGTTGCGGGCGAATTGGGGGGCCAGGCACTGACTTGTTGATCGGCAGCAGGCGTATCGCTGGCCAGGGCCGACCAAGCCTGGGCGAGTTCGGCGGGGCTGCTCTGTTGAACCCAAAGCGCCCACTGGCCGATACCCCGATCGCGTTGAAAGCGATGACTGTGGCGCAACTGCACCCGTTGTGCGCTCAACCAGTCGGCTTCGCACAATTGGGCCAGCACCGCCCCGGCTTGTACCGAAGCCAACTGATCGGGGTCGCCCAGCAAAATCACTCGCGCCTGGGTGGGCAAAGCGCTCAACACCCGGGCCATCAATTCCAGATCGACCATCGAGGCCTCGTCGATCACCAGCACATCGACCCCCCAGGGGGTGCCCTGATCGACCAATAACCTGTGCAAGGTCGCCGCCGTAATGGGCAATCCAGTGCGCCACGCTGGGGGCAGTTGGGTCACCGCCTGTTGCATCGAGTCGGCCAATCGGGCTGCTGCTTTGCCCGTGGGGGCGGCCAACAACACCCGCAGCGGCGATGCCTGAGGGGATTGCTGCGCATGCACCCTTTGTATCAGTGCCAACATGCGGGCCACCGTGGTGGTTTTGCCGGTACCCGGCCCGCCCGAGACCAGGGTGAAGCCGTGCGTCAATCCTGCCAGACAGGCCTTGCGTTGGTCTTGTTGTTGGGCCACGGCGATCGGGTCGAGGCCCAGGCCTTCAAACAATTCATCCAGCCACTCCAAGGGCGGTGCATCAGTGCCCTCACTCAGAACTTGGCCACGCGCTTGCAAGGCCGCTCTGATGCGTTGTTCGGCTTCGTACGCTCGGCGCAGGTAGAGACGTTCACCCCGCCATACCAGCGGGGCATGCGGCCCTTGTACCCAAGGCAGGGTGCTGGCTGAATCCGATAAATGGGCAGGCAGGGCCTGGATTTCGGCAGCCGACCAACCCAGTAACTGATCGGCTTGGTGCTTCAACTCATCGAGTTGCAGGCAAGCGTGACCGCGTGACCATTGATGGTGCGTCAGCGCAGCCAGCCAGACATGACGCACATCGGTGCTGGCTTGCAGGCTGTGCAGACCATAAGCCAGCGCCGTATCCAGCGCCGTCAAGGGCAGGTGACGCCAGGGCGGCGATGCGGGCAGCACATCGTTGAGTCGATCGCCACTCATGACCATACCCCCGCCTCTTCAAGCAACAAAGCATCGAGCGTGGTGATGAGGTCCACCGAGGGGCATTGCATGACCACGCCAGCGCCAGGCGTATCGATGCCGCGCAAAAATACATAAGCTGCACCGCCCAGATGACGCTGGGGCTCATAGTTGGGCACCCGATGCTGCAGCAGTCGGTGCAGGGCGATCAGGTAGATGACCGATTGCACATCGTAACGCTTGCCCAGCAAAGCCGTTTGCAGCATCGGCGCTTCATAAGTGGACAGGTGGTTCGATTTGTAGTCCAGCACCCAGTAACGCCCAGCGTGCTCAAACACCAGATCAATAAACCCGTTGACCATACCACCCAATTGGGCTGGCATCAGGGCTGGGCGCAGTTCAGACGCAAACAAGTCGGCGCTGATCAGCGCATCCATTTGGGCCACGGACACCGGCCCCGCGCTGAAATGAAACGGCATCTCGGCCCAGTACTGTGCTGGTTCCAATCGCCCCAACACCAGATCGGGTGCGTCACCCATGGGCAAAGGGGTGCGCAAGACACGCTCTAACCACGGGGTGACCATGGCCCGTTCCTCGGGCTTGAGATCGACTTGACGCTCAATCAGGGCTAGCCAATCGGCGCCAACCGTCCCCTGGGCCAAGGGCCAATGGTGCTCGGCTTGCCACTGCAGCAAGTCATGCAAGATCGTGCCGTAGCGGGCGCCAGCGCCAAAGGCTTGCCAAGCTGCACGAACCAGCGCAGTAGCACCGTCTGCCTGGCCCCCGAGGTCCGAGGGCTCGGGCTGCAAACGCTCCGAGTCGATCTCGCGGTCGTGGGTTTCAATACGCGCTTGCCATGCTCCAGGTGGGTCGCCCAACTGCCGGGTCAGGGCACTGAAACTGGCGCTCCACCAAGGCGGGTGTTTCAGACGCGGTGGGTTCAGCGGGGCACCGGTGAGTTCGGCTGGGGCAGGGGCCTGCCAAACGCTTTGCGCAGCATCGTCGGGTGTGCGGACCGCCAGGCCTGGCACTTTGGCGCTCAGGTCATGCCAAATCGTGCGCCACGGCTGAGTGGCGTCGCTGCGACCCAACCAGCGGCACAAGGCCGAAGATTGACCCTGTTTGAATTCGTTTCGGTGTGCATAGACCCCCAGCCACAGACTTTGCTCGGCACGCGTCATGGCGACATACAGCAATCGGGTGTCTTCGTGAACGTCGCGACTGCGCTCCAAGGTGTCGTCCTCATCACTGGGGTCCTCGGGGGCTGCGCTGCCACTGCTTAAAAAGGGGATGAAGACATGCTTGTATTGCAAGCCCTTGCTTTTGTGAAAAGACACCACCCGCACCCGGTTATCGTCGCTCTCCAAGCGGGTCTGGGCTGGACCATCCTCGGCCTGTGGGCCCGCAATGGCCTGGCCCAAATGACGCACTGTGGCGTGCGGCAAGGCGGCAATGCCCTGTGCCGTCATCGGGTGCGTGGCTTGTTGCAGTAATTCGGCCAGATGCAGCAAATTCGTCAGCCGTCGCTCACCATCGCTGGCTTGTAGCAAGCGCGCGGCTGCGCCAGTATCGAGCAGCCACTGACGCAACATCGGTAGCACCCCGTTGCTCAACCAGTGCTGATGCCATCTCAGCGCTTGCTCCAGCAAGCGATCCCATGCTTCGTCCGATTGGGTCATGTGCAGCAGCGCGTCTTCGCTCAAGCCCCACAAGGGGGTGCCCAAAGCGGCCCGCAACAGGCTCGAGCGTCGGGGTTGGGCCAGAGCGCGCAAAACCAGCCACAAATCGCGGGCTTCGTCCGACTGATAGACCAGGCTGCGGTCAGACAAATACACCGCTGGAATTCGGCTGCGGGCCAACGCTTTCATGACCTGGTCGGCTTGGGCATGGCTGCGCACCAGCACCGCCAGGTCTTGCGGCCGGGCCTGCTTGGTGCTGAGCAATTGCACCATTTGCTCGCAGGCGTGAGTCAGCAAGAACTCGCGGTGTGACTCGGCGTTCAAGCCCCCCTGGTCATCGCTGATCACCACTTGCACCGGCGTATCCACTGGCGCGGCATGGCTAGGGGTGGAAAGGGCAGACTGGAAACCAATTTGCGGTCCAAACAGATCGGGTTTGACGCCGAACAAGGCATTGAGTGCCGTCAACAACTCGGGGCTGGAGCGGCGGTTCTGGCGCAAGCTGTGCTGACTATGGGGGTCAAGCTCAAGGCAACGTTGCCGGGCCTTGACATAGGTGTCGATGTCTGCCCCCCGAAAGCTGTAAATGGCCTGCTTCGGATCGCCAATCAAGACCAGTGTGGTGTCGCTGTCAGGTCGATAAATCGCGTCCAGCGAACCGTACTGCCAAGGGTCGGTATCTTGGAACTCATCGACCAGCGCCACCGGGTATTGCTCGCGCAGTGCCTTTGCCAAGCTTTCGGCGGGGTCTTGCAAGGCCCAATACAAGCGCTCGAGCAGATCATGAAAATCAAACAGCCCAGCTTGCGCTTTGCGCTCTGCATAGGCCTTTAGCAGGCTGTGCAAGGCATGTTGCAGCACCGTGCTTTTGACCGAATCGGGTTTGGCCGATTGCCACTCCAGCCAGGTGTCGATGGCCTGCAGGGCAGGGTGTGGGGTATGTTCTGGCCAACCCCGTTCAACCATTTGCCGATGGCCCAACAGGGTCAGGTCTTTGGCGCTGGGGGCGGTTTCATGCCCCTCGACCCAAGCCATGACCCGCGCCAACACGCCTTCAATCTGGTTGCTGCGCAAATGCCCCAGCACCCCGGCCCTGCTTTTTTTGTAATTCAGTATGGCTTGAACCAATGTGCGGTCAAAGCGCAGACGCACCGCCTCGAGCAGCGTGTTTTCTTGCGCCAGCCAGGCGGCTTTTTGGGCCAAGGCCTGGGCAGGGTCGAGCAGGGTGCTGGGGTCCAACACCGGTTGAGGTTGACGTTGGTGTGCTTTGCGAGGTTCGGACAAGGCATCGAGCCAGGTTTGCGGGTCAGGGCTCAGGCCCTCGGCCTCGAGGGCTTGCAATGCAGTGTCAGACAACGGATACACAAATTGCCGCACATGGTCGCGCGCCAACTCCAGCCACAAGGACGCGGCGTCTGGCAAGTGCTGCAAGTCAAATAGGCTGCGGCTGGCAAAAGCGTGTTCGCGCAGGGCGCGCATGCTCCAACCGTGTATGGTGTGGATGGCGGCTTCGTCCATCCAGGACACGGCTTGCGTCAAACGCTGGGCGCAAGCGGGCCATTGCGCCACCGGGGTGTCGCGCAACAGCTGAGCCAGGAATTCATCGGCGACCTCGGGGTCATCGCTTAAAGCATAGGCTTGTGCGGCCTGCGACAGTCTGTGTCGGATCCGATCGCGTAACTCGGCCGTGGCGGCATCGGTAAAGGTCACGACCAGTATCTGCGGGGGCCAAAGGCCTTGCTCTAAACCGCCACGCCCGTGCCCAAGTACCAGGCGCACATACAGCGCCGCCAGGGTCCAGGTTTTGCCAGTTCCGGCGCTGGCTTCGACCAACTGCCGCCCCTTCAGGGGCAAGGTCAGGGCCAGCAGGGGTAGGTGTTCACTCATCGTCGCCTCCCCCCGCTTCACCCGAGAGCCCTTGCAAAGCCCGTAGCAAGTCGGCGTACAACACGGGGGCGTGTTCTTCAATCGCCGCGGCCACATCGCTGTAATTGGACGCATGACGTCGCATCATCCCCACCGTCTGGCGTTCGGCTTCGCGCCGGCTTTGCTGGGAGCCCATGAACAGGGTTCGGGCTTCGGCATGGGCCTTTTTGTGGCGCTTGCCGAGGTCTGTTTCTTTGCCAGGTGCCAATGTCTGGGCCAACCACAGGCAGGCGCTCTCACCCGGTACCGCCAAGGGTTCGGCCCAGGCGCGCCGATACAGCGACAGCCAGTCCGCCAGCACGGCCTGCGCTGATTCACTGGGCATGGGACCCAATACCTTGTGTTCACCCAAGCCGATCCAGTGCGTGGTGCATGGCAGACCACTGGCATTGGCCAGCACATGCGCCGCCCAAGCGGGCAGCAAAGTATGAATCCGCATCACCTTGGACTTGCTCAACGCCCCAGGTCGCAATACGAACTGCATCACCGCCCCCGAGCCCAGCCTGTACCACATCGGTCCGCCTAGGGTGCCTTTCAGGGCTTGCGGCGGTTCTTGATTTTCAGCCCCGCCACTCTCCCATCGAACCGCTTGTTCGTCCATGGCAAGCCAAGCAGCGCTTTGCAAGACCGATTGCAATCGATCACCCAAAGCCCGCACCTGCGATTGCAAACGTTGTAAGGGTCGTTGTGCCATGCTGCCCAGGGGCAATAGGCCACTGGCGCGCGCCATGACCTCCCAGTCATTGGGGTGGGCCAAAGCGGCTCTGACCAGGCGATGCATCTCGAGGGTGTTCAAATCAAACGGTTCGGCATCGGCCAATGGGGCCTCGGGGGCCCGGATGTCCATGTTCAAACGATGCCGATAAAACACATCGAGTGGCTGGCGCAACATGGCGCTGATGTGCTTGAGGTCGACTTCGGTGGGGGCAGCCACGGGCAACAACTGCTCTGGGGAGCGGGGCTGTTCAGCCGCCGGGTTCCAACCCCGCGCTTGCGCCCAGTCTTGGGCAAAAGTGCGCCAGGCACTGTGCGGGCTTTCAAAGTAACGCCGTGAATAACCCTGCATGGGGGCATCAAGGACTTCCAAATTGGGCTGATGGGTGGCATTGAGGTGGTCGATCAGTTGTCCGACCAAGACACTGGGATAGAGCTCGGACTGATCGGTGCTTTGCCAACCTTGCCAGCTGATGTAGAACTGCTCGCGTGCGCACAGCAGGGCTTCCAAAAACAAAAAGCAGTCATCTTCACGGCGCGAGCGATCACCCGGGCGGCGCATATCCTTGAGACGCATCAGGTCAAAATCGGTCTGGTACTGGCGGCGTGGATATTGACCGTCGTTCATGCCCAACAGGCACACGCGCCGAAAGGGGATCGAGCGCATGGGCATCAGGGTGGCAAATTGCACCCCGCCGCTCAGAAAGCGATTGCCGACGCCTGTCTCGGCCAAGCCCGCCATCCACCAGGTGCGAACCACAGTCAAGGACACGGGCTCGCTCAAGGCCGCGATTTGGCATGAGGTCAACCAGGCATTGAGTGGCGCCATCAGCGCCAACAAGGCCCGTTCTTCGACTTCGTTGCCCGCTACCAAAACGTCGTCGACCAGCGCCTTCAGGTCGCGCCCCCACTCGGCGGGTGAGCGCGGCGCTCGCACGGCACCCAAGACCCGTTCCAGGGTACGAAGGCTGGTACACAGCGCATTCAGGGCTGCAACACTCAGCGCTTCTTTGGGCTGCGCCGGCCACACCCCTTCCCAAGGGCCTGCGGCCATCACGCCTTGGGCTTGCGCCAACAACAAACGCTGCAAGCCAAACAGCCAGGTGTTGGGCCGGGCCAACTCAGGGCTCAGGGCCACCCCGGCTTCGATTCGATGGACGCCGTCCAAGCCCCAGCGCACCCCGCACTCGGCCAAGGCATTGCGCACCTGCGGCCATTCCTCCATGGGGAAGCCGCAGGCTCGAGCAAAGGCGGGCACCTCCAGCCATGACAACCAGTCGTCTAGCGTCAGGCGCGCCGAAGGGCCTTGCAACAAGGCCTCGACGATGCCGGCCATCGGATGCTCTTTGGCACTTTGGTCGGCCACGCTGTATGCAATCCGGCGCGGATCGCCTGTCTCGAAGCGACCCCAAACGGCATGGATCAAGGGCGCAAAGGGTGACATATCAGGCACCATCACGATGATGTCGCGCGGGCGCAGGGTCGGGTCGGTCGCCAGCCAACCCAAGATACGGTCGTGCAACAGTTCGACTTCGCGCAAAGCACTGTGAGCCCGCACCAGCACAAAGCTGACGTCGTCGCTCTGGGCTGGTGCAGCTGGCTCAGGGACTGGGTTCAGATTCAAGATATCCGATTGCAAGCGTTGCAAGCGTGTCGCTGTCGCCTCGGATGCGTCGGACCAGGGCTCTGCAAAAAAATCGATGCGCTCGAGCAGATGTTGGTAGGCAGTCTTGTCGTCATGCATATCGAGCAAGTGCAGAAAATCACGGCCCTGCTGGCCCCAGGCCGCCAACAGCGGCTGTGCTTCGGTATGCTCATCGCTGTGCCGTTCGCTCACCACATGGCCCCAGTGGTAGCGACAGGGGTTGAGCACAAACACCATGACTTGCACATGCTGACCCATGGCTGCCAGGGCTTCGATCGATTGCATGGGCAGGGCGCTGACGCCAAACACCAAAATCCGTCGGGGCAACTCGGTGCAGGGTGCAGTCCCGATGGCTTGCATGAAAGCCTGATGCACTTCGACACGCGATGGGGGCAGGCCGTCAGTGCCAGGGAACTGGCGGGCCACATCACTCAATAGGGCGCGCCACAGCGGGCCTTGCCAGGCAGCCCCCTCGGGCCAGGGCTGGCGTTGACCGCGCGCATCGGTCACGCCGTCCAGACCCCGCCCCCAATCGCGCAGCCAATCGGCACGGTAGTTCTGATAGCCATCGTACAAATGCGCCAACTGCTGGCACAACTGCAACATTCGGGTGTCATCAATGCCGCCAGAGCCGGCGGCCACATAGCGTCGCAATGGGCCGTACACCGCCGATGCAGCGGCGTCGGTGTGCAAAAGCTCGGGCAATAAACGCATCAAGCGCCAAACCAGATGCTCGCGGTCCAGCGGCATTTGGGCGGGAACCCGATCGGGGCCCAGCACGCTGCGATAGGACTCCCACAGCATTTCGGCTGGAAACATCATGCGGGTGGCCGCACACACGCCCAGACCCTGCGGACTGGCCAAGCCTTGCTCGAGCCACTGCTTCATGCCGTTGCTTTGCACCACGATGCACTCGGGGCTCAGACCCGGCAAGGGGTGGGCACGCACATGCGACATCAGCAGTTGACGCAGGTCCTCCAGCCGATTGCCGTGCAACACCATGAACCCCTTGGGCCAAGGGGTCGGACTGGAAGCACAGGACAGTAGCGTATCGGCCATGCGTTCAAGCATAGCCCAGGCTGGGCTCAATCGGTGAGCCCAGCCCAGCACTCAAAGTTCTTTTACTCGTCGACGATGGTATTGCGCAGGGTGCCGACTTTCTCGATCACGATGTCGCACACATCGCCGGGTTTCATGAACACCGGGGGGTTGCGGGCATAGCCGACACCCGCCGGGGTGCCGGTGATGATCACATCACCCGGCATCAGGGTCAGACATTCCGAGATGATGACCAGCGATTCTTTGACGTTCCACAAAAAATCGTTGGTGTTGGCGTCTTGCATGACTTGGCCGTTCAAAATGCTCTGGATGCGCAAACCGTGGGCACCCGGCGGCAGTTCGTCGGCGGTCACGATCCAGGGGCCAAAGCCGCCCGTTTTGTCAAAGTTCTTGCCGATCGTCCACTGATTGGTCTTGCGCTGGTAGTCGCGCACACTGCCGTCATTGAAGCAGCTGTAACCAAACACACAATTCAGGGCGTTGTCGGGGGTCAGGTGCCGCGCTGGTTTGCCGATGACCACCGCCAACTCGGCCTCGTAGTCCAGCTTGGTCGAGACTTTGGGGCGAACGATGGGGGCATTGTGTTCCACCATCGAGGTATCGACCCGCATGAAAAAGCTCGGGTACTCGGGGCGGGCATGACCGCCTTCTTTGGCATGGTCGGCGTAATTCAGTCCCAGGCAGACGATTTTGGGCGGGTGCGCGATGGGCAGCTCGATACGCACCGATGACAGGGGCTTGAATTGATCTGCCGACGCTTGGGCCAAGAGGCCGGCGACGCGCTGGCGGGTCGCATCGTCATAAAAAGGAGTCATTTCGGTGCCCAGTTTGGCGTCGAGTTGGGCCAGGTCGATGAACTGGTCGTCGTGCCCGGGTCGAATCAGGCCCAAACCGGTGCGGCCAGCGGCGGTGTAGCGAAAGAGTTTCATGCAGTCTCCAAAACATCAAAAAAAGTTGCACCGCAGGGCTGCGATGGCTGAGAATCATTCTAGAGCCAGTCTGAAGTCTGGCCAGTACCCAGGTGTCACCCCCATGTTGCAGCGTTTTATGAAGTCCCGTGTGCTGGAAACCGTCCAGCAGACCTGCCGGCGTCTGCTTAGCGAGCGCGGCGAATCGAATGCCCAGAGCATGGCGCGGCGCATCATTGAAGGGTATGACTTGCTCAGCCCCGCCCAGCGCAGCGAGTTCTTTCAGTTTCTCTCGACCGAATTCAACCCCGACCCGGTCATGGTCCGCGACTCGGCCCAGGCCTACGCCCAAGACCCCAGTGGACTGAACCTGATTCATTTGTTTCGGGTGGTCGAGCCGCCCCGGCAAGAGTTGTTGCGGCGCATCAACCGCGCGCCCAACGCCACCGCTGCCCTGGTTCGGCTGCGCGCGGAGTTGCTGACCCAACTCGCCGATCACCCCGACTTTCGGGCCCTGGACGCCGATTTGCACCACCTGTTTACATCGTGGTTCAACCCAGGCTTTCTTGAGTTGCACGAGATCACCTGGGACTCCAGCGCCCAATTGCTGGAAAAAATCATTCAGCACGAGGCCGTGCACGCCATCGACGGCTGGGACGATTTGCGCCGCCGCCTGCAGCCTGATCGCCGTTGCTTTGCCTTTTTCCACCCCCAATTACCGGGTGAACCGCTGATCTTTGTCGAAGTGGCGCTGGTTCCCGATGTGGCCGACGATGTGGCCCCCCTACTCGACAAAAAGGCCGCTCTGACCGAAGAGAAAAAGCAGAAAACAGCAATTTTCTATTCGATCAGCAACTGCCAGCCGGGTTTGCGCGGCGTCTCGCTGGGTAATTTCCTGATCAAACGTGTGGCCGATCGCCTGCTGCAAGAAGTCCCCAGCCTGAAAACCTTCTCCACGCTATCGCCTATCCCCGGCTTGACCCGCTGGCTGGATCAGGGAGCACCGCTGGACCCGCAGCAAATCAGCCCCGCGCGCCTCAAAAAGGCCGAGCAGGCCATGGCCACCTTGCGCCTGGATCGGGCCAAATGGGCCGAGCGCTTGCGCTCGGGTTGGCATCCGAAAGATGCCATCGGCGCTGAGCGCGAGGCCCTCATGCGCCTGTGCGCCATGTACTTGATGTACCACACCACCCACCCGAGTGGCGACGCAGTGGGCAAATTCCACCTCACCAACGGGGCCACGCTCTATCGAATCAATTGGGGCGCCGACCCGTCTAAAAAAGGCATTCAGCAATCGGCGGGCATCATGGTCAATTATTTGTACGAGCTCGACAAAGTCGAAACCCAGCACGAGGCCTTTATGAAGCGGGTGGTCATCTACGCCCGTGGCGTTGAAAAGTGGCTCTGAATCCGGTTCGTTCACGGCCCAGCGCAACTGCCCCGATAATTCGGCCATGCTAAAAATCTTTGACGCCTTTTGGCGTGCCTTGGCCTATGCCATGACACCTCGGGTCTTGGTCTTGACCCTGATGCCGCTGGTGTTGCTGGTGGTCTTGGTCATGACGCTGGGCTATTTTTACCTCGATCCGGCGCAAGAGTGGGTCAGCGATGTACTGATCGATTGGCCCTGGTTGATGACGGGCCTGACCTGGCTCTCCAAATGGGGCTTTGCCGCATGGCACACCGTCTTGGCGACCCTGATCATCTCCTTTGTGGTGACCCCGTTTCTGGTGGTGCTCAGTCTCTTGTCGGTGTCTTGGCTTTTGAGTACCCCTTTGCTCGATGGGGTGGCTCGGCGGCGTTTCCCGCACCTGCAGCGATTGCGAGGCGGCAGCCTGGCGGGCAGTGTCTGGTTCATGTTCAAGTCCACGCTGATCACATTATTGGTGCTGCTGCTGAGCTTTCCGCTGTGGTGGATTGCGCCCTTCATGTTCGTTTTACCGCCGCTGGTCTGGGGTTGGTTGACCTATCGGGTCATGGCCTACGATGCGCTGGCTGAACACGCCAGCGTACCCGAGCGCGAATATATTTTTCAGCACCATCGCGGGTCTTTGTGGGCCATGGGTATTGCCGTCGGTTTCATGGGCGCTGCGCCTGGTCTGATCTGGGTGTCGGGTGCCTTGCTGGCTGCCGCCTTCATCCTGTTGGTGCCGCTGGCGATCTGGATTTACACCTGGGTGTTTGCTTTCGGTTCGCTTTGGTTCGCCCACTATGGTTTGAGCGTGTTAAACGAAATGCGCTTGACCCAGGGGCCAGCCCCTGTTGACGCACCAGTGATCGACGTCAGCACTCAGAACAGCGATTCACTCTCGCCATAACCCGCTTGCGGCTCCTGGGCTTGCAGAGCTTGCCAATCGGTGACCCGCATCAAGGAACCCACACGCACCCCCAACAGCCGAATGCGTCGGTTCAGATCGACCCGCTTCAAGCACTGCCCTGCCAGTTGCCGAATTCGTTCGGCCTGGGCGGTGTAACGGTCGACCGAAACATCGCGTGTGACGCTTTGGAAATTGTCGTATCGCAACTTGATCCCTACCGTGCGGCCCACATAGCCCTTGCGGACCAAATCGGCGGCCACTTGGGCACACAGTTGGGTGAACACCGCACCCAACGCGACCTTGTCTTGCACGGCGTGCAGGTCGCGCTCAAACGTCGTCTCTCGGCTGATGCCCACAGGCTCGGACTCGGTTTCAACCGCTCGATCATCGCGGCCCCATGCGGCATCGTGCAGCCAGGCCCCGTAGGCGCGGCCAAACTGGGCCATCAGTTCAAATCGGTCTTGTGCCGCCAGTTGGCCGATTTGCTCGATGCCCAGCGATTTCAGTCGCTCTTCGGCTTTGGGTCCTATGCCGTTGATCTTGCGACAGGGCAAGGGCCAGATCAGGCTTTGCAGTTGGTCTTCGTAGACCACCGAAATGCCATTGGGCTTGTTGAATTCGCTGGCCATCTTGGCCAGCAATTTGTTGGGGGCCACGCCGATCGAGCAAGTCAGACCGGTCTCCTGAAAAATGCTTTTTTGAATCAGACGGGCCAGCACCCGCCCCCCCTCGCGTTGACCGCCCGGCACTGCGGTGAAGTCTATGTAGACCTCATCGACACCCCGGTCTTCCATGACTGGGGCGATTTCGGTGATCACTTGCTTAAAGCGCCTGGAGAAATGGTGATAGCGCTCAAAGTCCACTGGCAATAACACCGCTTGCGGGCACAACTGGGCCGCTTTCATCAAGCCCATGGCTGAGCCGACTCCAAACTGTCTGGCCTCGTAGGTGGCGGTTGTGATGACCCCGCGTCCCACATAGCCGTCGATGCGGGCAAAGGCTTGCAGCGGAATTTGATCCAGCCTGTCGGCCAGATGGTCTTCATCCCAGTCGCCCTCGGGCTGCAGGGCCTGCAAGATCGGCAGCCAATCGTCCTCGCGTCGTCGCCGTCCACCGATGACCACAGGCAAACCGCGCAGCTGCGGATAACGCATCAGCTCGCACGACGCATAAAACGCGTCCATGTCCAGGTGGGCGATGCGTCTGGTCGGTGTCGACATGACTCGAGGCCCGCGCCTTGGGGCTGTATCAGGCGCTTGGGTAAGTGCCGGGCAGCAAAATATCGCGGTTCACCCGATCTATCTGGGTATGGCCACAGAAAGCCATGGTGATGTCGAGCTCTTTGTGGATGATGTCGATGGCTTTGGCCACCCCGGCCTGTCCCATCGCCCCCAGGCCATACAGCATGGCGCGTCCAATATAGACCCCGCGCGCGCCCAGCGCCCGGGCTTTGAGCACATCTTGTCCCGAGCGTATGCCGCCGTCCATGTGGACCTCGATTTGACTGCCCACGGCATCGACGATGCCCGGCAGGGCTTCAATGCTGCTGGACGCACCATCGAGTTGACGCCCGCCGTGGTTCGATACGATCAGGGCATCGGCCCCGGACCGGGCGGCCAATTTCGCGTCCTCGGCGTCCATGATGCCTTTGATGATCAATTTGCCGCCCCAACGATTCTTGATCCATTGCACATCGTCCCAGCTCAGGGCGGGGTCAAACTGCGAGGCGGTCCAGCTGGACAGACTGCCCATGTCGGCGACCCCGCTGA
>CAYMJT010000017.1:0-28897 GCA_964390775.1 uncultured Bordetella sp. | reverse complement strand
TGTAGTCGATTTTTTTCATCGCATCGAGCAACATCATGCCCTCCATGGCGATCACACCTGCGTAGATGAAATCGGGCTTGGCATCCTTCAAGCGACTGGCGATGGCCCCAAAATCGCGATTGCCAAAATCCCACTCCAGGAACATCAACTCAGTCAAGCCGCGCCGCTTAAGCCCTTCGCGCATGCCGTTGGCCACCAAAAGACAGGGGGCGAATTTGCTGGTGACTATGGCGATGCGCTTGGGTGGGTTGGGCATACTGGCCATGAAATCGAGTAAGGTGTCCGAAGTCGTGCGTGCTGGCTCGACGCCCGTAGCCCAGGTCGGAAACTGTTTTTCGTATTTGGCCAGGTGCGGCATGCCAAAGGTGTGATGAATGATCAGTTTGTTATAGCGTTGTGCCACGCCCATCGCCGACAAAATATTGGGCGTGGCGTAGGGGCCGATCAACAAGTCCACTTTGTCGACGGTCACCAATTGCTCATACAGGGTGCGAGCCACATCGGGTTTGGATTGGTCGTCTTTCAGCACCCACTCCACTTTACGTCCGAGCAAGCCGCCGCGCTTATTGAGTTCTTCAAGGTAAATTTCACCAGTCAGCTTGTGCACCAAGGCCGTGGCCGATAAGGGACCGGTGATGGCCAGCGACCCACCGACTTTGATCGGCCCGGTTTGAGCGAACAGCGGGTAGGAGGCGCCCAGAGCCGTGGCCGCCCCCAAACCCAGCATGGCTTGTCGCCGATCAAGGCGAACTGCTTTGTCATTTGAATTCATGGTTGTCTCCTGAGGTTGTTATTAGATGGGAAAACGGCAGAGTGCCAGCAGCGCTGATCAATGCAAACGGGCTTGTAAGTCGTGCATGATGCGATGCCCAGATTCAGCCAGTTGCTGATGCAGCGCCCCTACGCTGGTATCGAGCAATTGACCGTGACGCTTTTTGATTTGCCCAGCCACCAGCACCGTGTCCACATTGCCAATCGCGGTTTGGGTGATGACACTTGTCACCGGGTCATGTATGGGTTGCATGTTCAGGTCAGTGGCGCGAATCATCACCACGTCGGCTTGTTTGCCCGGAGTCAGCGAGCCGATGCGATCTTGCATGCGCAACATGCGGGCTCCCTCCATGGTGATCCAGCCCAGCGCCTCGCGCGCGGTGATGGTCGAGGTCTCGGGCAGTTGGCCTCGCTCCTGTTTTGAGGCCGCGTTGTCAAAAGCGCGTTGCGTGGCCATGGCCATGCGTGCGACGGTGAACATATCGCCGCTAATGCACGACTCGAGATCAACACCCAAAGAGGGTTGGTGCCCCAAGCGCCGCAAACGACCGGTGATGGCAAAGCCGTGCCCCTGAAACATTTCGGTCTCTGGCGTCAACGAGAAAGTGACGCCTTTGTCAAGCATGAATTTCAGTTGCGCATCGGTCAGGTCGTTCCCATGGACGATGTTGTTGTTGTCACCCAGCAAACCCGCCTGAGCCAGGCGGTCCCAACCGTCGGGTACGCGGGCCGCCGCACCGGCGCAATGCATGCTGGCGATCAGGCCCATTTCGCGTGCCAGCTTGAAGTCCTCGACGGCGACCTCGTAGGTGGAGTAGTGGGGTCCCAAAATCGCCAGCCCCAAAGTAAGGAGCTGGTCTTTGGAACTGAAACGGGTTTTGAGCAAGCGCTCAACTTCGGTGCGCGGATGCGGCACTTCCCAAAAGGGCTTTTGTCCAGGTTTAGGGTCGGGTTTGGGCGAACCATGAAAAAAAGCGGCACGAATACCGCTAGAGTGCAAACCGTCGATACCCGCATCGGTGTGCGCCGGGGTCGGGTTGTTGTGGCACCAATCGACCAAGGTGGTCGTGCCGCAATTGAGTTGGTTCAAGCCCCCGACCCGATTGGCGATGGCAATGTCTTCGGGTTTGAACAAGGTGGCCAGCCCGGCATGCATTTTTTGGAAGTACTCCAGTACGGTCCAATTGCCGGCCACGCCACGCAAGCCAGTTTGCCAAGTGTGCATGTGGGCGTTGATCAGGCCTGGGATCACGATCATGCCACGACCGTCCATGCGTTGGGCATCGGCGACTTCGATTCGGGGGGCTATGCGAGAAATGCGATCACCTTCAATCAACAGGTCTCCCTGTTGAAGATCTCCCAATTTGGGATCCATGGTGATCAAGGTGGCTTGTTCAATGAGCGTCTTGGTCATCTGATCAATTTACCCAGTGCCCATGGGATCGTCAAGGCAACTGGCGGCAAACAAGGGTAATTGCTAGGGAAGCTCTGCTAAGGAAGCGCCGCAGCCCACAACTCATCCCAATCTTGTCCGCTGATGTCTTTGACTTGTCCGTCCGCCTCGTAGAACTTGTTGGGGATTTGGAAAATCGCCAAAAAGGTACCACCCTGGGGTGACCAGGCAGCGTGGCGACTACCCGCCGGTCGCCAGATGAACTGCCCCGCCCGACACTCCATCCCCTTGTCCGGCCCCTCCAGATCGACCAGATGCCCCTCAAGCACCCAAGTCTGCTCAATCAAAACATGTTCATGATCAGGCAGTCGCGCGCCAGGCGACATGCGCATCAACACCGTGGTCAGTCCGGTGCTGCTGTCTTTGATCAGCGGCTTGACTTGAATACCCTCATAACGGGTGTCACGCCATGGCAGATTGGGCACATCGACGAGCCTTGAAGCCAAGGGCCCTAGATGTAGGTGGTCCACAAAGGGGGTCACTGCTTGGGTCATGATGGCTCTCCTTTAGTCCGAATTTCGCACACAAGTGGTCAATTGATCAAGTCATGGCATTTGCGGGATTACCCTGTTTGGAATGTGGCCATGATTGGATAGATTGTTTAACGCAACACCCTCGCAAGGGTGCTTTCTCTACCTGGATCAAAGGATGTCCCATGCGCAAAGCTTCATCTTGGTTGCTGCCCCTCAAAACCCTGCTCTCTTCGGCCATTTTGGTCACTGCATTGCATCCAGCCCAGGCCCAAACTCCGGGACCTGTGCGCATTGGAGTGTTGGCCCCCATCACCGGGCCCTTGGCAACGCCCGGTGCAGAGATGATTGACGCGTTGAAGATGTTTTGGGACAAGAACAACAATATGGTCAGTGGGCGCAAAGTCGAGTTGGTGATTGCCGATACCACCTGCAACCCGGATCAGGCGCTGACTCAGGCACGTCGACTGGCTCTGCAGGAAAAAGTGAGTTTCTTGCTGGGCCCCTTGTGCGGACACGAGGGTCCTGCAGTGGCTCAGGTCAGTAAAGAAACCGGAGTCCCGTTGGTGCTCGATCCTGCTGGTGCAGACACCAACACCAAATGGGATCGCACCCCCACAGTCATTCGAACGGCGGTATCGGCCAGTCAGATCAGCCACCCTTTTGGTGACTACCTCTATAAAGACCTAGGGGCTCGCAACGTGACCTTCATTGCCTCGGATTACACCTGGGGTCACGAAGTTGCAGGCGGAATGATACGCACTTACAAAGAATTGGGCGGCAAAGTCAACAAGGTGATTTGGGCGCCCTTGGCCACCGCGGACTATGGTGCTTCTTTGGCCGCCATTGCGCCGGACAGCGACGCGGTGGTGGTGGCCTTGGCGGGGGTCGCACGGATCCGCTTCTTTGAAGCCTGGTACAACTTCGGCTATGACAAAAAATTCAAGCTCTATGGTGGCTATTGGCTGCATGAAGATGCCATTCCTCAAATCGACGATCGGGCGGTAGGGTTAATTTCGAATTCGGTCCACTATGTGGCCGGTATTGATACCCCCGAGAACAAGGCCTTTGTGGATGAGTTCGCCCGTCGCTATAAACGCCTGCCATCATGGTTCGCCGAATCGGCTTGGACCTCCAGCCTCTGGACCAAAGCGGCCATCGAATCGATTAACGGCAAAGTAGAGGATCGGGCCGCCTTCCTCAAAGCGATGCGCACCGTTCAAGTCAAGGCCCCCAGAGGCCCGCTCAAACTTGACAGTTATGACAACCCCGTTCAAAACGTGTACATCACCCGCCTGCAAAAGGTGAAGCATCCGATCCTGGGCGATCAATTGATGAACATCCCCGTCAAAACCTACACCAATGTGTCACAGTTCTGGACCGATAAACCTGAAGATTTCTTGAAGCGAGGCCCCTACAAACCCTAGGTCCCTTGGATCGCCCAGACCCCTTGGCTGTGCCGGCTTGAGGGGGATTGCACATGAACAGTTTTGCCCTGCAAACCTTCAATGGCATCACGTTTGCCGCTCTGCTTTTTTTGCTGGCCAGCGGTTTCACCTTGACTTTTGGCTTGATGCGCATCGTGAATATGGCACATGGCGCCTATTACCTGCTGGGTGGCTATGTCGGGTTGGTGGCAGCCAAAACCAGCGGTAGTTTTGTATTGGCGGTGGCAGCCGGCGGTTCGGCGGCCGTTTTGTTGGGCTACCTCAGCGACCGATTTTTGATTCGCCGCGCCGGTGAAAATCACCTCGCCCAAGTGCTGATCACGGTAGGCTTGGCCTACGTGATCGGAGATATCTCGATCAAAGTGTGGGGCGGCGACGCCCTCAAACTCCCCTTGCCCATGGCATTGCGCGGCGTGGTGGAATTGCCTGGCGGCATGATCTATCCAGTTTATCGCCTGTTGCTGGTAGCGATCGGGCTGGCGGTGGCCTTGCTGTTATGGCTGATTTATCGACGCACCCAGGTGGGTGCCGCGATACGGGCAGGCGTGGATGACAAAGAAATGGTGGGTGCCATGGGTATCCACGTGGATCGTTTGTTTGTCATGGTCTCGGCCCTGGCCTCATTTCTGGCAGGGTGCTCGGGTGTGCTGGGCGGCGCGTTTCTTACGGTCTATCCAGGCGCCGAGTGGGAAATTCTGGTCTTTGCCCTGGTGGTGGTCATCGTTGGCGGTTTAGGCAGTTTAGAGGGCGCCATGCTGGGTGCGCTGATCGTCGGCTTGCTCGATGCCTATGGCCGATGGCTGGTCCCCGAGATGTCTTACTTCGTGTTGTTTGGCCCCATGGCGGTCCTTTTATTATTCAGACCGCGTGGCTTATTCGGCTCCGCACAGATGCACTGAGGAAGGACATCAATGAGTCATCGAACTGCTGGCTGGTTGATTTTATGTATGGTGATGCTGGCATTACCTGCGATAGCTGACGCCTATTGGGTCAGTTTGGTGACTCAAATGCTGGTCTTTGGTTTATTGGCCCTTTCGGCGGATTTACTGCTGGGCAACGCGGGTTTATTTTCTTTGTGTCACGCGGCCTTTTTCTCGGTCGCTGCCTATGCCAGCGCCATCACTCAGGTGAGGTATGGATTTGATAGTGTCTCGGGCATGGCCTTTGGAATCTTGATGGGCACTGCTTTGGGCTTCTTATTTGGATTGGCTGTGCGCACTCGCGGGGTCTACTTTATTTTGGTCACTTTGGCGATGGGTTATGTCATTTGGGGGGTGGGTTACCGATGGAGCGCCTTGACGGGCGGTGACAGTGGCATCACGAATGTCCCTGCTCCGCGTCTGGGTCCCTGGTCTGTTGACAATGGCACCGAACTGTATTTTTTGATTCTGGGCGTGGTGGCCGTGGTCATGTTTCTCTACAGCCGATTCATCCGTTCGCCCTTTGGTTTGGCCTTGCGTGGCATCAAGTCGGGCGAACCCCGCATGAAGAGTTTGGGCTACAACACGCCGCAGCACTTGTATCTGGCCTTTGTGATTTCATCCTTCATGTCCAGTGTGGCTGGGGTGCTGTATGTGTGCTTTAACAAGTTCGTCAATCCAGTCTCTGCCTCTTTGCACGTCAATGTCGAGACCGTGTTGATGGCTATTGTGGGCGGCTCAGGTACGCTGCTCGGTCCCTTTTTAGGCGCCGGACTGATTCTTGGATTGCGAAATTGGGTCAGTACCTTTTTTGAGTTGCACTTGGCGGTCATGGGTCTGGTTTTTATGGCGGTGGTCATTTGGGCCCCTGGTGGTGTCATGGGTTTGTGGCATAAATATCGACCTCGTGGGGGGGCATCATGAGCGCCGTGTTGAGCTTGCAAAAAGTTTGCAAACGCTTTGGCGGCTTGTTAGCGGTCAACGAGGTCAGCTTTGATGTCCAAGCAGGTGAGCGCCGAACCATCATCGGGCCCAATGGCGCGGGCAAGACTTCGCTGTTTCACTGCATCAGCGGGGTTTTGAGTACCACCTCCGGTCAAATCCAGTTCAAGGGTCAAGACATCACCACTTGGCCAGAAAACCGGCGTACTTATTTAGGCATGGGACGTACCTTTCAAATCTCCAGTGTCTTTACCGATCTAACGGTGCTTGAGAACATCGCCCTGGCTCAGTTGGGGGTGGGGGCTAATAAATGGGGCATTTGGCACCCTGCCCTGCAAAACCCGGGTTTGATGGATCGTGCAATCGCCGCATTGGCACAAGTGGGCTTGGTTGGCAAAGAGGACATGGCGGTGAAGTTCATGTCATACGGGGAAAGACGCCAACTCGAACTGGTGCTGGCTTTGATCAATGACCCGGAGTTGCTGTTACTTGACGAACCCTGCGCGGGTCTGTCGCCCGCCGAGCGGGTTCGCTTGGCCGAGTTGATCGCCGCTCTGCCTCGACACATCACAATGATCATGATTGAGCATGACATGGATATCGCTCTGGCCATGGCAGACCGGGTTACCGTTATGCATCAGGGATCGGTGATTCTTGATGGCACCGTGGCCGATGTGCGGCAAGACGAACGCGTCCGTGAGGTGTATTTTGGTCATGTCTGATCCATTGCTGACGGTACGCAACCTCCACACCTATTACGGGGACAGTTATGTTTTGCAAGGCATTGACTTGCAATTACATCGGGGCCAGGTGCTGGCGGTGTTAGGACGCAATGGCATGGGTAAAACAACGCTGGTTCGCAGCATCTTTGGTCTGACTCCAGCGCGGCAAGGCGAAGTTCGGCTGATGGGACGCGAGATCAGCCGATTGTCCACCTACCGGATTGCGCAAATGGGCATGGCCTTGGTTCCGCAAGGTCGCCGCATTTTCCGCAATTTGTCAGTGCGTGAAAATTTATTGTTGCCGATCTCTGATTTGGCGGGTCAGCGCCGATCCGCTACGGATACTTCGGGTCACGTCTGGACCCTGGAGACGGTGCTGGATGAGTTTCCTCAATTGCGCGAACGCTTATCGCATGGAGGCAGCGACCTCAGCGGCGGGGAGCAGCAAATGTTGGCCATTGCCCGAGCCTTGATTCGCAACCCTCAATTGGTACTCATGGATGAGCCCTCGGAGGGCCTTTCCCCCTTGTATGTGCGGCACGTGGCACAGATCTTGAGTCGATTGCGAGATCTGGGCTTGGCCGTCTTGTTGGTCGAGCAAAACCTGCCCATGGCCTTGTCTGTGGCCGATCAGGTTCTGATCATTTCGTCTGGCCGACTGGTCTTTGCAGGGACTCCGGAAGAATTACAAGCCCGCCCAGATGTACTCGACGCCCACTTGGGTGTTTCGGCCTCTCCCCCCGTTCAGAAGGTCATGTCATGAGCCGTGTTCACACCCTCAACCCAACGCCTCAAACGGTGCACTGGGGCCATTTCGACGCCTCTATTGCGTCCGTCCTGGAGATTGACTCGGGCGATACTGTGATTATCGATACCGTCTCCGGGGGGCGCGGGGAAATCACCGACGATCGTTGGTTTCGTCCCGAACATTTAAAAATCGTCAATGAAGTCAAGCAGACCCTGGGGCCGCATATCCTGACCGGCCCGGTGTCGGTGCGGGGTGCTTTGCCAGGAGATACGCTGGAGATTCAAATCGAGTCGATTGAGTTGACCGAAGATTGGGGATGGAACATCATTCGACCGCTCAAAGGGGCGCTACCTGAGCGTTTTTCTAAGCTCAGCCGACGCATCATTCCCATTGATCGCCAGGCAGGGGTGGCTCGCCTGCCTTGGGGCGTTGATGTGCCTTTGCAACCTTTTTTCGGCATCATCGGGGTAGCTCCGCCACCCCATTACGGCAGGGTGTCGAGCATTGAACCGCGCGAGTATGGAGGTAATATCGATTGCAAGGAGTTCACGCCAGGCACCTCTTTATTTCTACCCATTTTTGTCCCTGGCGGACATGTTTCAGTAGGCGACGGGCATGCGGTTCAAGGCGATGGTGAGGTTTGTCTGACCGCACTAGAGACTTGCCTCAGGGGGCGGTTTCGAATCGTTTTGCACCGCGACGAATTGAGCTTCCCACGTGCCATCACCCCGACCCATTACATCACCCTGGGCATGAATGTGGACCTTGATGATGCAGCATCTCAAGCTTTGAATCTGATGGTCGATTGGTTGGTGGAACTCAAAGCCTGGGACCCCGAAGAGGCCTATGTCTTTTGCAGCTTGGCCTGCGATTTGCACGTCACACAACTGGTGGACGGCAATAAAGGGATCCACGCCATGGTTTCCAGACAAGTTTTAGGTTTGTAGTGATTTCCAGACCCGTTCGGTGGTGAACGGCATGTCCATGGCTTTCACGCCCGCATCTGACAAGGCATGCATGATGGCGTTAAAGGTTGAGGGCAAGGAGCCAGCCACACCGGACTCACCGGCCCCTTTGACCCCCAAGGGGTTGGTGCGACATGGAACACCATGGTGAGCGATGGTCATGGAGGGCATGAGGTCAGCTCTGGGCAAAGGGTAATCCATGTAAGAAGCGGTGAGCAACTGCCCTGCTTCGTCATAATGCAGTCGCTCTCCCAGAACTTGCCCCAGGCCCTGCGCCACACCACCCATGATCTGCCCCTCTATGACCGCTGGATTGAGCATCACCCCCACGTCGTCAACAGCTGTGTAGGCGAGCACCACGGTATGGCCGGTTTGCGGATCAATCTCTACCTCGCACACATGACAGCCATTGGGGTAGGTCATGCTCGGCGAAGTAAATTTGGCGACATTGTCGAGCCTCGGCAATGGCTCTATTGGGGGCACGTCTGTACGAGCTAAGCGCGTCAAGTCCAATAAACGCACCGAACGGTCGGTGCCTTTGACTGTGTATAGGCCCGCATCGAATTGCACGTCCTCCACCGCCGCCTCTAGGTGTCGCGCCGCTAGGGCGTGACCACGCCGAACCGCTTCATCACAAGCCAAGGCGGCTGCGCTGCCCACCATCATGGTAGAGCGAGAGGCCACAGTGGCCACAATCCCAGGCGTTTGGTCGCTGTCACCGGCCACCAATCGGACCTCTGAGACGTCGATGCCCAGCCTTTGGGCAATCAGTGCCGGATAGGTCGAAAGATGACCTTGCCCGATGGCTTGAGCGCCCACATGCAGACAAACCGTGCCGTCGGCAAGAAAGCGCAAATCGGCTGGCTCTTCCAAAATACCACCAGCCACCTCCAGAAAACAACAGATCCCTATTCCACGCAAGAGGCCCTTGGCCCGTGAGGCTTGCCGGCGCTGCTCAAATTCATTCCAGCGCGAGAGTTCAAGCGCGCGATCCATGATCTGTTCAAACTCGCCGCTGTCATACACCATGCCGTTGGCAGCCTTGTAGGGCATCTGTTCGGGTCGCACCATATTGATACGCCGCAGTTGGACTCGGTCCATACCCATCGAAGTTGCAGCCAGGTCCATCAAGCGTTCAACCAACAAGAGGGCCTCCGGACGACCTGCCCCTCGATAAGGTCCATGGGGCATGGAATTTGTCAAGACCAGTTGCGATTCCATATGGATGTTGGGAATTTGATAGACGCTGGACAGACAATTTTTGGTGTTGTTGGTGCCAACGATGGCTATGTAGGTCGAGGTGTAGGCACCGATACCTACCACCAGATGGGCCGATAGGCCCAAGATTCGGCCTTCGGGGTCGAAGGCCATGCGCGCCTGCAAGCGGGAATTGCGGCTGTGTGTGTCGCCCAAAAAACTTTCGAGACGGGTCGCCGTCCAACGCACCGGCACGCCCAACAATCGACTGGCGTACAAAATCGCTGCGTATTCAGGGTAAGTCTGCGCCTTGGCGCCAAATCCGCCCCCGACTTGAGGGGTCATCACGCGCAGATCGTTGAGGGGGACTTTGAACACTTGCTCAGCCAACTGCTTACGCACCAGCATCACCCCTTGTGTGCTGGCCACCAAGGTGTAGCGTTTCTGCGCAGGATCCCACATGCCGATGGCGGCCTTGGGCTCCATGGCGCTGGCAGTCAGGGGGGGGTCATCCAATTCGACTTCCTCAATGTGGTGGGCTTGAGCGAAGGCCGCTTGCGAACTGGCCAGGTCGCCGTCGACCCAATCGAGCACCACATTGCCAGGCGCATGCGGATGCAATTGAAGCTCTGGATGATGCAAGGCTTTAAGGGGGTCTACCACCGCCGGCAGGGCTTCCCATTGAACCTCGACCGACTCTGCCGCCCACTGCGCTTGCTCCAAGGTGTCAGCCACCACCATGGCAACGGCTTCTCCGACATGCAAAACCGTCTCGTAGGCCAAAACCGGAATAGGAGCTTGTTTCATGGGCTGTCCATCGCGCCCATTGAAGATCACCACGGGTGCGATGCCACCCAAGCCAGCGCTGACAAGGTCGGCACCCGTCAAGACTGCCCTGACCCCTGGCATGCCCAGGGCACGCTGAATATCCATAGACGACACACGAGCGTGGGCATGAGGACTGCGCACGAAGGCCGCATGACATTGACCGGGCAGGTTCAAATCGCTGGTGAAACAACCTTGCCCACGCACCAAGGCATCGAGCTCGTCTTGATCGCCACGCAGGCTGCTGCCCAAGCGCAAAAAATCTTGAAACATGATTCACTCGGGCGTGACGCCTGCTTTCAGCAACAGTCCACCCAACACATCAATCTCTTTGCGCAAATGAGTCCGCAGGGCCTCGGGCTTGGCCAACTCGGGGGGCACCGCAGTCACCCCCATTCCATCGAGCTTCCCCTTGACTTCGGGGTCGGTCACAGCAGCTTGCAAGGCTTTGGAGAGCAGATCAATTTCTGCCTTAGGCGTCCCTTTAGGGGCATACATGCCAAAGGAAATATTGATGTCCATGCCGCTCACCCCCGCCTCAGCAATGGCGGGCATATCGGGTAAAGAAGGAATGCGCTGCGGACCGGCTGCCGCAATGGCCCGAATCCGGTTGGCTTTGACCAAGGGGACAGTGCCTGAAGTTTGATCGCACAGCAAATCGACCTGACCTCCAGCCAGATCGTTCAGGGCCGGTCCAGTGCCTTTGTAGGGGATGAGGTTGAACTTGACTCCCAGGGCATTCATGAGCATCAGACCGCAAAGATGAGAGGCCGAACCAACGCCCGCATGCGCCAGACTGATGCGCGGGGCTTGTGCTTTGACCAGACTGACCCACTCGCTCAAATCTTTGCCAGCAAAGCCTTGTCGTGCCACCACCAACATGGGCCCCAAAGTCGCCCGACCGATGGGCTCGAAGTCATCGACTGGGTGATACGACAAATTCTTGTACATGGCCAAATTGGTAGCGTGACTGACGTGAATCATCAACAGTGTGTAGCCATCGGGCTTGCTGCGCGCCACTTTGGCTGTGCCTATTGACCCAGAGGCACCCGCCGGGTTGTCCACCACCACCTGCTGTTTGAGTTGCTTTTGCAATGCACCTGCAAACAAACGCGTGATGGCGTCGCCTGGCCCACCTGGGGCATAAGGCATGATCAAGGTGATGGGGCGATTGGGGTAGTCTTGGGCTTGGACGACAGAGATCCACAAGCCGTAGAGAGAGATGAAGACCCCAACCCAATAACTTTTCAACTTCATGATCAGAACCTACGGGTTTCACCAGGCTTCATCTCGATCATGCGCGCCCCCAGCCCACGCCGATCCAGGGCTTCTTTGAATTGTGTCGGCGAACCCGCCAATAAAGGGTAGGTGCCGAAATGCATCGGCATGACCTGTTTGGGTTTCACCCACTCGACCGCCAAGGCGGCTCGGGTGGGATCCATCGTAAAGTGGCCACCGATGCATGCCAGCATCAGATCAATTTGATGAAATTCAGGGATCAGTTTCATGTCTTGATATACATCGGTATCGCCCGTGTGATAGATGGTTGGGCCCGCTTGAATTTGAATGATGTAGCCGACCGGATTGCCCCCATGAATAGCCGATTGGCCACCCGCGGGCGGTTCCGGAATATTGGGCGTGGTGATGTCAGAGCCATGAACCGCATTGACCAGAGTGACTTTGGCTCCGACCTTGGGCAAGGCAATCGTGCCGCCGATATTGCCCCCTGTCACACCCGTTGCCTGCTTTTCTGGGTAGCCCAATACTGTTTTCATATTGAATTGCAAGCCGTACGGAGCGACCAATTCTGCCCCCGTTTTCTTGGCAATCTCAACGGCTTCTCCTATGTGATCTCGATGTCCATGGGTGACCAGTATGTAATCAACCCGCGTCAATTCGGCCACCGCATTTTTGTTGGGGTTGGTTGGAACGGTGAGCCAAGGATCGACCAAGATCACGCCTCCATTGGGCGTTTCGATTTTGAATGCCGCCTGTCCATACCAATGGACTTGAGTGGTGTTTTGTGAATGAGCGGGCATGGCCCAACTCAATGCGGCCGCCAAAATCCCGACATATTTCCAATGCTTGAATGAATAAAACATGTGATCCCCTTTGAACAATGTGTACGCTGGACTCAAACCTTATTTTTCAGACCCGCCAAGATTCGCTCTGGGGTCAAGGGCAATTCCCGATAGCGCACCCCAGTGGCATCAAAGATCGCATTCGCCAGTGCCGCACCTGTCGGACCCTGCGAAGCTTCACCCGTGCCCAAAAAGGGAGAACCTGGTCGGTTGATCAAGACCACTTCGATCGGCGGCGCCTCGCTAAACACCATGATCGGATAGCTGGCCCAATCGTTGGACAAGACCTGGGTCTCGTCAAAATGAACCTGCTCTTTCAGCGTCCAACTCAGCGACTGTATGAGCCCGCCTTCGATTTGATTGGAAACGCCATCCGGATTCACCAAATGCCCGCTGTCGGCACTGGCCACAGCCCGCACCACCCGGACATGACCGCTGTTCGAGTCCACGTGCACTTCGAGGGCCACGGCGCAATACCCAGCGATGTTTTTGTAGCGCGCAAAGGCGATGCCGCGACCATGGCCGGGCCTTTTTTGCCAACGACTCCAGCCAAAGGCCTTAGCGGCCTCGTTCAAGGCGTCGCGCCCGCGCGGGTCTTTTAAAAACCGCAGGCGGTAGTCCAGAGGGTCTACCCCGGCGGCATGGGCCAGCTCGTCCATGAAAGACTCAATGGCATACACATTGGCATAAGCACCCAAACCACGATGCGAGGACACCCGAAGCGGCATCTGGGTGATGAAATGAGTCAACACTTGATGACCGGGAAAATCGTACAAGGCAATGCCATTACGATCGGCAGCATAGTTCGGCCCCCCCGCATTGGTGGGTACTGGTTGTTCGAAAGCTTGGGCCAGGTACAGGGCCGATTGCAAATTGCCAGCGTGGCCTTGCGGTCGGGTGCCATGCGGCATGGAGCGAATTTGGAAATCCCAATCGAGTACATTGCCCTTCTCGTCCACGCCAGCCTGCACATCGATCAACATGGCCGAACCATAGGGTTCGAAGCGGTGTTCCTGCTCGCGGGTGTATTGCAATTGAATCGGTCGTCCAGGCACGGCCACGGCCAACAAGGCCGCATCTGCGGCCGCATCGTCGGCCATATTGTGGCCATAACAACCCGAACCCTGGACATGCTGCAGTCGCACCTGAGCCAGCGGCAGTCGCAGCATGGCGGCGATGGCCTGACGCGTCTCAAAAACCGACTGACTGTGGGTTTGCACCAGCAAGCTGCCATCGCGCCAAGTAGCGATGGCCGCCGAGGTCCCAATCGAGGCATGCATCTGATAAGGACGAAAGTAGGTGGCGCGCAGGGTCTTGGCCACGGCTTCGCCGCTGCCTCTGACTTGACGCTTGGTTTCGATGAGTCGGCTGGGCGCTTGGCGCAGCCACTGGGCCAACTCGGCCTGTTTGGGCAGGGCTTTGGGTACATCCCAACGGGCTGCTTGGGCCAGGGCTTGGGCGGCGGCCTGCGCTTGCTCAATGCGCTCGGCCACCACGCCCACAAAACTACCATCGCGCACCACCTTGATCACACCGGGCATGCGCTCGACCTCTGCGCTGGGCAAGGCATTCAGTCGAGCCCCATAGGTCGGAGGGCGCACCACCTGACCGTAGACCATGCCGGGCAGGCGCATCTCTTGGACAAAAATGGCCAGTCCCATGACCTTGTCCCGAATATCAGGTCGCGGCACCGAGCGCCCCATCAGACGGTGTTCCGAGGCGGGTTTGAGCGGCACTTGGCCGGTGGCTTCGCGATCGAGCGCTTGGCCGATGACCAAATCACCATAGCGCACTTGGACTGCACCAGGGCCTTTGACCACACCCGCCGAGACTTGGAGGGCCGAGACCGGATGGCCTAATTTCTCGGCCGCCAAACCGAGCAAAATCGCCCTGACCTCGGCACTGGCATGGCGCACCGCCGTGGCGCAGTTGGGCATGGAAAACGAACCGGCCGTCACGCCTTCGTTGGGTACCAAAGCGGTATCGCCAGAAATCACCTGCACTTGATCAAAGCCGACATCGAGTTCTTCGGCGCAGACTTGCTGTACAGCCGTCAAAATGCCCTGCCCCAACTCAACCTTGCCGATCAGCAGGGTCACCCGGTTGTCGGCTTCGATGCGCAACCAGGCGTGCAAGACACGCGTACTGTCGAGGTCGCCGGGTAAACGTGGCGCTTGTTGCGACATGACCGTTTCGAGAGGAATACCAAACGACAAGCTCAAGAAACCAGCGGCCTGGAGCAAGCGACGACGAGAGATGGGTGCATTCATGTCAGGCCCCCTTGGCCGCACGCAGCACGGCTTTAACGATGCGGTTATGAACACCGCAGCGGCACAGGTTCCCGTCTAGGGCAGCACGAACCTGAGCTTCGTTCGGATTTGGATTGCGATCGAGCAACGCCTGGGCTTGCATGATCATGCCCGAGGTACAAAATCCACATTGCGCCGCCTGTTCGTCGATAAACGCTTGTTGCAGGCGGCTGGGTCGCCCCTGCTTGGACAAGCCCGCCAGGGTAATGACTTGGCGACCGGCGGCGCTGGCCGCAGGGGTGACGCAAGAGCGCACTGGCTCGCCATTGATCAATACCGTGCAACTGCCGCATTGGGCTTTGCCACAACCGTATTTGGCACCGGTAACGGAGAAATCCTGAATCAACACCGACAACAAAGGAGTATTCGGTGGAGTCGGGGTTTCCACCCCCTGACCATTTAGAGTGAATCGAAGACTCATGATATCGACCCTTGCAATTGATCAGTCCATCATCTAGGGCTGCCTGGAGTCTGTCAATGTGGAGTAACCCTGCGCCATGTCGCCCAGACCACAACCGCCAACCAAAGCAACCAGAACCATATGGAATGGAGCCACTCTCCGACCCAATCCAGCCAGGCTATCGTCGACACAAAGGGGACCAATGCCGCCCAGCGATCCTCACCCCAGTGCCATGCGATGTGGGCTATGGCCAGACACAATATCCAGCGCATCACCTCGAAGCGAGGCTGGGTGCGCAGCCACTTCAATACCGGCCAGACCCATAAACACAAGGCCAATTGGCCCAATTCCACACCCAGGTTGAATCCGACCAGGGCCAAGGCATGGTGCTCACCGGCCATGGGCAGGGCCTCTCGGAGTGCTGCCGACAAACCCAGGCCATGGATCAAACCCATGGCCATGGCCCAGCGTGCCCGTCGTTCGCGCTCTGACCACAGGGCCACATCGATGCTGACCCATAAAACGCTCAGGGCGATCAACCACTCGACCGCTGGTGCAAACCAAAGGCGCTCGGGGACCCAACCCAAGGCCGCCATGGCCAGAGTAAGCGAGTGAGCCACGGTGAAACCCGTCAAGGTCCAGATCAATTGACCCAATCGGGCAGCTCCCAGAAGCAAACCACCGATGAACAACAGGTGGTCGAACCCGCTGAGGATGTGTTCAACGCCCAACATCACAAAATTGTTCAATGAGGTTGCGACACCAGGGTTCAAATTCACCCAGGTGCTTGGCCCCGTCAACAAAAGCAGGCGCTCCTTGCCTTGCTCGGTACGGATGCGCAGCTCGTGCTGAACGCGCAAGCCCAAACGATCGAGATGAAAATTCAACTCCAACTCGGCGTCTTCAGTGGGCAATTCCATGACCATGCGAGCGTCCAGATACTGATGCTGCGGCACCAAGTCTCGGTCGCTCAGCGGCGCGGTCTCGGTCAAGTGTCGATGCGCCCCCTCCCAGGATTGAAAGCTGGTGTCAGACGGCCAACTGATGCGCGCATGGGTCAGACGGGCTGGGGGCAAAGACTGGCCCCCCATTCGGGCTTGCAATGGATCCACCAACCACAACTGGGCCGCCTGCCGCGTCGCTCCTTCGCTGCGATTCAGGTCCAGATAAGGGCCGTGCAGGGGCCAATCGACCTCGCGCATGACCGCTGCCATGGGGACATGCATCATCAGAACCAATTTCTGGTCGACCACCCGGGCCAGCGTCAAAGCCTTGACATCGGTGGGTAAATCGTGGGCCCAAGACATGCCCAAACCTGCGCCCCAGGCCAGGTGAAGAGCGAAGAAGATTTTCACTAGGGTTTTCATGGGGGGCAAACCGCTTGAATGTGGCTGATTATCATGCACATATCAGGAGACATGGCCATGAAAATGAAATCCAAAACGGCCTTCTTAGGCCTGTTGGCTGCTCTGTGCATTGGCGTATTCGGGGCGATGCATGCCATTCAGTTGCAAGCACAAGCCCGTACTGTCGAGGGGCCGATCTTCGAAGTGGATCCACTCTGGCCCAAACCATTGCCAAACCATTGGCTGTTGGGTATGGCGATCGGGGTTTGGGTGGATGAAAAAGACCATGTCTGGATCATTCACCGTGGCGCCTCCACGCTGCATGCCAATGAATTGGCTCTGACCGAAAAAGTGGGCGAATGTTGTGCCGCAGCACCGCCCGTTCTTGAATTCGACCCCCAAGGTCGCCTGGTTCAAGCCTGGGGGGGGCCTGGCCCCGGTTATCAGTGGCCCGAGTCGAATCATGGCATTCATATTGATCACAAGGGCAATGTCTGGATCGGCGGCAATGGCGAAAAAGATGCTCACTTGTTGAAATTTACCCGCAGCGGTCAGTTCCTGATGCAAGTGGGCCAATTGGGCGGCAACAAAGGGAGCAACGACCCAGACCACTTTGGCCGGGTCGCCAAGATTTGGGTCGATCCAAACACGAACGAAGCCTATGTGGCCGACGGTTATCGCAACAAGCGGGTGGCTGTGATCGATGCCGACAGCGGCAAAATGAAGCGCTTTTGGGGTGCCTATGGCAACCGACCGGACGACACTCCACAAGCCAAATACAACCCGAACGCCGAACCCGACAAACAATTCCGCAACCCGGTGCATTGTGTCGAACGCAGCGTCGATGGACTGGTGTATGTTTGTGACCGGCAAGCCAATCGCTTGCAGGTGTTTAAGCCAGACGGCACCTTCGTCAAAGAGGCCCATTTCGCCCGCCCCACCTTGGGCTCGGGGGCGGTTTGGGACATCGCTTTTTCACGTGACCCGCAACAACGCTTCATCTTCATGGCCGATGGCACCAACGAGAAAGTGCGTATCGTCTTGCGTGAGACGCTGCAAGAGATCAGCAATTTCGGCGATGGTGGCCGACAACCCGGACAGTTTTATGGGGTCCACAGCATTGCCACCGACTCAAAAGGCAACATCTATACCACCGAGACTTATGAAGGCAAGCGTTTGCAAAAATTTGTCTACAAGGGCCTGGGTCAGATCGCCATGGGGGAACAAGGCGTCGTTTGGCCGAAGAACCGATGAAAGAGGGAAGTCTTAGGCCGAGCTTCCCTAAACCATCTCAGACCTTGGCGTATTTGCCAGTCAATTGAGGCGTCAGGCCTTTAAGGCCTTTTTCTTCGCGCTCCAAGCGGGTTTCACGGGCCCAGGTGCGCTTGAGGTCGTCACGCACCGATACCATCAGACGGCCCATGCCTTGGCACTCCAACTCGATGCGATCACCGTTCTGGAAAGCCGATAAACCTCGGTGATTGGTTCCGGTGGCCAAAATATCACCCGGTTCCAGATCGTGAATGGCGGTCATCCATTCGATGCAACGCGGAATTTTGTGCGCCATGTCGCTGGTGTTGAAATTTTGCTTCAGCACACCGTTGACCCATAATTTGACCGACAGTTGATGCGGATCAGAGACCTCATCGGCGGTGACCAAAAAGGGCCCGATGGGGGCAAAAGTGGCGCGTGACTTCATCTGATAAAAACTATTGGTCTCGGGAACCACGCCCCGTGCCGAGCCATCAATAAAGTTGGTGTAACCGAAGACATAGTCCATGGCCCGACTGGCACTGACCTGGCTGGCTGGCTTGCCAATCACCAAGGCGAGCTCAGCCTCTCCCTCAAAGACACTGGCTGCCATGTCGGGCAAGATCATCGTATCGCCGTGGCCAATGATGGTGCCAGGTGATTTGTGAAAGGCGTTGATGGGCGCCGGTTCTTTGCGGGTGCCATCCTCCATGTAATTAACGGCCATACACTCGATATTGACCGGCTTGGGCAATGGGGGACGAATCTTGACCTGGGTCACGGGCAAGCCCTCCGCGCGTGCCGTCGCATCTTGTAAACGGGCCCGAAACTGGGCGAAGTTGGCAATCAAGCCATTCATCAAGTCACCGGGACCGGTGTGCGGGATTTGGGCCACCACGGTGGTCACGTCCACCAGACGGTCGCCCTTGAGCACACCGAGTCTGAAATCATTGAAATAAGCCAGTTTCATGGGACATCTCCTTGGACGTTTCAGGCTAACTGGAGCGCCCATAACGAGCAATCGGAAAATCCCTAAGAGCCCTAGGGGAATTGCGGCGCATAATGGTTGTGCCGTTCTATGGAGACGCACATGTACCCGCTGCAACCCCTGACCCGTCGCACCGTGATCACAGCCAGCCTGGCATGTTCGGTTTTACCGACTTGGTCTATGACGGCGTCCCCGGCCGGGGATGTGATCTTGGAAGTGATCAGCGGACGATTGGTGAACGCGCAAGGACTGGCCATGGCACACATGCCAGTGCGTCTGTCCAATGGGGCCCAAACTCGCACCGATGCCGATGGCCGTTTTTTTATGTCGGCGCGATGCCACGCCAACGATCGAGTGGAAATGGACTGCCAGATCAACCCCAGCGGGCAGGCACAACGCTTGACACTGTCGTTGGCTCACCACGATGGTCGTGCCGCCAGCGTCTGGGCCCAATTGCCCGGTTGATCCACCTCTGCAGCCATCGGATCACTTGACCCGTCGCGGCTGGCTGAGCGCCTTTTTACCAGGGAGGCGCCACAAGATCCCTGAATGGGCCAGCGCACTCATGAAATATGGCTTTTTTGTGCCAACCTCGCCTCAAATCTTGGCTGCACAGAAATGAATTCTATGGTTTTATTTAATCCATTTTAGTTATAAAATAGGACTCATGAATCATACCTTTAATGCCTTGAAAGAAATCCTGACCCAGCGCTTTGATGTGCCCTCGGAGCAGATTCAGCCCGAGACTGTCATCACCGAATTGGGCTTGGACTCTTTGACTCTGATGGAGTTTATTTTTGCCGCCGAAGACCATTTTGGTCTGCGCATCCCGGAAGAAAAATTCGACCCCAGACAAGCCGGACTGACGCTGTGCCAGGTGGCTGCGGCCATTGAAGTTGAAAAAGCCTGTAAGTCCATCGGTTCGCAATGAACCCGGTTTGCATCACCGGTGTCGATCAGGTCTCGACTTTGGGTCTGGGTCTGGATCAACTGAACGACTCTTTGGCATTGGCTCGGGGTTGGGCCACACCCTTTGAGTTCGATTTGCCTGGACCCGGCCCCATACAAACCCCAGTGTGCCGAATTGCGTCCCCAATCGAGGTGACCACCCCATCGAAAGTTCCAGCGGATCGCAATACCGCCTTGGCCTTGCGTGTGGCTCAAGGGGCCAGCATGATGGCGGGCCTGGATCAAGCCGACATTGACCGCGAACGTTTGGGGGTGTTTTGGGGCTCGGGCATGGCAGGCGCAGCCACTTTTGATCAAACCTGCAGGGACCTGTATGTCGATCACAAGCGCATACGCCCGACGGCGGTCGTGAGCACCATGCCCAACGCCCCGGTGGCCGAGATTGCCCTGTGGGCCAGGGCGGCTGCCATGAACCCCAGTTTTGCTTGTGCCTGCGCGTCTTCGGCCGTGGCCTTGGGCGAGGCCATGTGGGCGATTCGCATGGGTCGACTGGACGTGGCCATCGTCGGTGGCAGCGAAGCACTGCTGACACCTGGCGTGGTGGCCAGTTGGTACGCCATGCGTGTTCTGGCTCCCGTCGGGGCCGATGCCGCCACGGCCTGCAAGCCCTTTGACGCCCTGCGCCAGGGATTCGCCCTGGGTGAAGGAGCTGCGGCACTGATCCTCGAGTCACCTGAACACGCGCGTCGGCGCGGCGCACGCATTTGGGCTCAACTCAGCGGTTATGGCATCAG
Source organism: uncultured Bordetella sp. (assembly GCA_964390775.1). Classification (GTDB taxonomy): domain Bacteria; phylum Pseudomonadota; class Gammaproteobacteria; order Burkholderiales; family Burkholderiaceae_C; genus Limnohabitans. The sequence goes on along the minus strand of CAYMJT010000017.1, from coordinate 8,358 downwards.
CACCGACGCGGTGCATATCACCCAACCCGACCCGGGCGGTCAAGTCAGGGCCATGAACATGGCCTTGCGCGATGCACAACTCACTCCCAGCGACATCGCTTATATCAATGCCCACGGAACCGCTACGCTGGCGGGTGATTGGGCCGAGACCGCCTCGATCAAAACCGTGTTTGGTGAACTCGATGTGCCTGTATCGTCGACCAAGGCCATGCATGGTCATTTGTTGGGGGCTGGCGGTGCACTGGAATTACTCATCGCGGCTTCAGCCCTGCACAGTCAAAGACTGCCCGCCGCCATCAATCGCTCTGAAGCTGATCCACGCTGCGACTTGAACCTGGTGCCTGTGGGTCACCAACCGAAGCAGGTCCTGCGGCACTGCATGTCCAATTCATTTGCTTTTGGCGGCACCAATGCCGTGCTCATTGTGTCGGCGCCCTGATGGCACTCTGATCGGGTTGTCGGGCCAGCATCCATAACTTGACCTGCGCATCTTGCAGGGCCAGGATTTGCACCTCGATAGCCAACTCGTGACGCACGGCACCGAATTGCAGGGTCAGCCGCTTGGGCTTGACCCCGACGTCGATGGATGAGCCTGAGACCGAGCGATTCAGCTCGGCCCAGTCACTGGGGCCTAAGCCTCGATGCCAATCGGGGTCAGACACCTGCTCTGGGCAAAGCCTGAAAAAGGCAGGCCCACACTGCGGGGCGTGGTCATTGAGTTTGACCCATAGCAAATCGTCAAAACGACTCACCAAGGCCGTAGAAAAAGAAACAGAATGATCCATTTTTTTGCTAAAATACATTCTGTCGTTTTCACGTCGCAAAGAAACTCGCAACCTGGAACCATTGATTTTGTGCAGCAACTGACTGGCATAAAGTGTGCGATGGAGTTTTTCCAACAAATAAATGGCCGGCAGAACCACCAGAACAAAGTTCAGACTCAGGATCAGGTCTTTATCGGTCCAGTGCGACATCTGTCCATAAGGCTCAACAAAATAAACCTCACCCAAAAACACGCTCAGGACGGTGGACATCAGGGCCATGCGGTAACCAAAAAAATGTTGAACGATCAACACCGCCAGGATAAAAAAATGAAACACCCCGTAGGGCGCGAGAACTGGCTGCAAACCCGAGCGCAGGGCGAAGGCCACCATGGTGAGCCCCAAAGTGCCCAGCCATTGCTCCCAAACATTGAACTGAACCCAGCGGCTTGAATTACGTATGTCCATTGAAGATCTTTCCAGATTGAATCAAGACCTCCAATACCACGCGGGTCCCCATGCGGTGTTGATGCTACACGGTCTGGGGGCCAGTCCACTGGAATTGGCACGACTGGCGCAGGAGGCACGCGAGGAAGGTCTTTCGGTGTATGCCCCGCTGATTCAAGGTTATGGCTACGGGTCTTGCCCACAGACCTGGGGCCATTGGCGCGACCAAGTGCTACGCCACTTCCGCGACTGCCAAGCGCGCTATGAGACGGTCAGCGTATTGGGGGTATCGATGGGGGCGACACTGGCCCTGATGCTGGCCGAGTTCGAGTCACCCACCAGCGTCGTCGCGTTGGCACCCGCCTTGGCTTATGACGGTTGGGCCATCCCCTGGGTGCATTCCCTGGTTGGCCTGGCTCGCTGGATTCCTTTCTCGGGACGCTATCAATATGTTGAGCGGGAGCCCTATGGCCTGAAAAACACCGAGACTCGCGCCATGATCAAACGTTTGCTCAAATCACAACATGTCTCGGAAGTCGGTTCCGAGACCTTGGCGCTGGAGTTGATTTTGCAAGGCCGGCAACTGATCGCCCAAGTCATGTCCGAGCCCGAACGCATTCATTCCCCCATCTTGTTCATGCATGCGGTCGATGACGAATCGGTCCATGTGCGCAACCCTGAACGCATTTATGGCCAAGTTTCATCCAAAGAAAAAGAATTCATCTATTTGGGGGATAGTTACCACATGATCACCATCGACAATGAACGCGATCTGGTGCGTAAAGAAAGCTTGCGCTTCATCAAAACGGCGGTCAATCGTTGCACCCGGCAACCGGCTTTTGAGATGCCCCACTTTCAGTCCTACGAGCTACGCCGTCAGCTGCAAGCCCAATGACTGATCCAGCTTGGCGTTTTGCAACCACTGTCGAGCCACTGGCGCGTTGACCTGCAAGGCTTCGTTGACGGCCATTTTGAAGCCCGCTGTGCCCAAGCCAGAGCGTGGCATGCAGCTGTAGCAATCGCAGCTGGCGTTTACTCGGCAAGCGCGTTGCCAGGCCAGCTGCAAAAACTCAGCGGTGGCGCAGCGGGGGCAAGGTAGGTGCATGGGCGCATGGGGCAACCCTTCGGGCTGCAGCCGCCCCTGCTGGCAGCGCCAGCCGGAATGTTGGTAGTTGCAGTCGTTCAACACTTCAGACCCGGCGTAGGGACTCGTCGAGCCGCAAGACCACAACTCCACGGTTTTTGTCGGAGACAAAGATGTTGCCACGCGCGTCGACCAAAACATCTTCTGACTGAGTGACCAGACCACTCTTAGGCAAAGGGCCCAGTCGCTGACTGGGATCGGGCGGGATGTAGCAGGCGATTTCCTTTGGACTGCGCTCATCGCGGATGTCGTAGACGCGTAAACCTGCGTTGAAGTAGGTCAAAAAAACCAGATTTTCGTCGTGCAACAAAATACCCTGATTTTGCCACTGATGTTGATTGTGGGGGCCAAATCGTCCCGGGCGTTGATAAAAATTGCCCAGTCCCCAATCGGCAGGTGGCTGCGGTTGCGGAAATAGCGAAATCAATCGGGGCGAGTTCTCATCCGAGATATCGACAATACCGGCATAACCCAGGTCTTCGTTGCCTTGCTCGGCAATGGCCTCGGAATTGACGATGACCAAAGGCCGACCCAATAAGGGTATGGCGCTGTGGACGGCGATATACGCTTGAAACGGCGGCGAGAAAGGCAGATCACTGATCATTTTAGGATGCTTCATGTCCGAGATATCGAGAATCACGAAGCCGCCCGCGCTATATGGCAAATAGGCCCGATCTCCCTTGACAAAAGCGCCGCCGTGCAACAAGGTGCCAAAGGGCACCCCCGCCTCGCCGCCAGCCAACCACTGGCCAGGCCGCCACCAGCGTGCTACCTCATCCGGTTGGCTGGGATTGCTGATATCAACCACCACATAGATGTGACCGTCATAGCCTTCGGGCAGGGCCGTGGTGTGGACGTAGCGACCACCGTCATAAAAATTGCGGTGGGTGCCGGCCCCACCGGTTTTGTAATGTCCCAACAGTATGGGGTTTTCGGGGTCGCTGAGTCCCCAAACATAAAAGCCCTCTCCGTAGGGACCCTTGGGGTCGCCGCCCCAACCGTCAGGGATACGCTCCATAGAGGTGATCATCAGGCCGTCGGCGATTTGAACTTGCAAGGTCCAGGTATTGGGTGGACCATCAATAAAGCGGACAAAACGCGGTCGGGCCGGGTCGGTCACATCGGTGATAGACCAACCACTGTGCCAAAAATGGGCGCAATAAAGGTACCAACGCCCCTCGTGCACATGAAGCGCCATTTTGAATGCTGGTCGGTCGTGACAGGGCAACTCCGACACCCATTTCATCCCCTGCGCGTAAGCTTGTCCGGCCATGGTCATGTGCGTACCTCCAAGAAACAATCTATCTGATTTTTCCGCATAATGGTGTCATGTCCAAGACCCCCACCTTGCCCCCGGCCCTGCATTTGTTTGATTTGACCGGCCGCACCGCCTTGATCACTGGTTCGAGCGCAGGCATCGGCTTGGCCTTAGCGCGGGGTTTGTTGTCGGCTGGCGCCCGGGTCATCCTCAATGGCCGTCAGAACGACAAATTGAAGCAAGCGGGAGGGGCATTGCGCACTGAATTCAGCCCCAATCCAAAGGGCGAAGAACGCGTGCTGTACCTGGCTTTTGATGTCACTTCGAGTGACGCGGTCGACGCCGCCATCGATACCCTTGAGCGTCAGCATGGCCCCATCGATATCCTGATCAACAACGCTGGCATGACGCACCGAGCCCCGCTGGATCAATTCCCGACCGAACAATGGCATCAAATCATGCGCACCAATTTGGACAGCGCTTTTTTCGTGGCACGGGCCCTGGCGCGCCACATGATCCCGCGCGGACACGGCAAGATCGTCAATATCTGTTCCGTTCAAAGCGAATTGGGACGCCCAGGCATTGCCCCATACGCCGCCTCCAAAGGGGGCATGAAAATGCTGACCAAGGGGATGGCCATCGACTGGGGCAAACACGGCCTTCAGATCAACGGCCTGGGACCGGGCTACTTCAAGACCGATTTGACCCAAGCCCTGGTGGCCGATGCCACGTTCAGCAATTGGCTCGTCAACCGCACCCCCAGCGGGCGCTGGGGGCAAGTCGAAGACCTGGTCGGTGCCGCCGTATTTTTATCCAGCCGAGCCTCTGATTTTGTCAACGGCCATGTGCTGTATGTTGACGGCGGCGTCACCGCCACACTCTGAGTCCATCATGCCCCAAGCCCTCGTCATTCATGCCGCCCGTGATTTGCGGGTTGAAGATTTACCGACCGAAACCCCTGGCCCTGCTCAATTGCGTGTGCAATTGCGCGCGGGCGGCATCTGCGGTTCGGACCTGCACTATTACCAACATGGCGGTTTTGGCACGGTTCGGGTCAAACAGGCGATGGTCTTGGGTCACGAGGTATCGGGAGTCGTGGTCGAAGTTGGCTCCGGCTTGCAAGGTTGGCATCCTGGTACCCGGATCGCCATCAGCCCCAGCCGGCCCTGCGGTCAATGTGAGTATTGTCAGACTGGACATCACAACCACTGCATGAACATGCGCTTTTATGGCAGCGCCATGCCCTGGCCTCACATTCAAGGGGCTTTTCGGCAGGAAATGATCATTGAGCATAGTCAAGCTCACCGGGTGCTCGATCGTGTGAGCGACGCCGAGGCCGCCATGGCCGAACCTCTGTCGGTGGCCCTGCACGCAGCGCGCCGCGCGGGTGACCTGCTGGGACGGCGGGTGTTGGTCAGCGGTTGTGGGCCAATCGGGTCTTTGATTGTGCTGGTGGCGCGACGCGCTGGCGCGCGCGAAGTGGTGGCCACCGACATCACCGATCAGACTCTGGCACGAGCCCAACAGGTTGGGGCTACCCACACGGTCAATGTGGCGACCCACCCGACTGGCTTGGACAGTTATAAACGCGACAAAGGGCAATTCGATGTCTTGTTTGAAGCCAGCGGCAACGCTCAGGCCATGGCTCTGGGCTTTGAGGTCTTGCGGCCCCGAGGCATTTGGGTCCAGGTCGGCACCGGCGGCAATACCCCCATTGCCCTTAATGTCTGGGTCGCCAAAGAGTTCGATCTGCGCGGCTCGTTTCGCTTTCATGAAGAATTTGCCTTGGCCGTGGATCTCATGAACCAAGGTCTGGTCGATGTCAAACCCCTGATTAGCCACAGTTTGCCGCACACCGAGTTCGCCCGTGCTTTTGAATTGGCGGCCGACCGCCACCAGGCCATGAAGGTGCAGATGACCTTTTCTGACCCCTGATTCGACTTTTCCCTTCTTCTGATCTATTTACTTATCTTCACACGTGGGGTCTTTCCCCTTTTTAATATCGCTTATTACGGGTAGCATTGACAAGTTTGTGGCCCTCCGTTCTAGACGAAGGTGCCAGTTCTGAGAGGAATCCATGAATATCCAACATCGAGGCCGCTGGCTAGTCTTGGTGGTCGCCATCGCTGGTTTGGCGGCCGCACTGTATTGGCGACTTTCTGCGACCGAAGACGGCAAAGGCCGCAGTGCCCCCACTGAGCAGGCGGTCACGGTGATTCAGGCCAAAGTCGCCGACACCCCGGTGCTGGTCGAAGTCAATGGCAATGTGGTGCCCCTGAAAGTGGTCGACGTGCGCAGCCAGATCTCGAACCTGGTACGCGAAGTCCTGATCAAAGAAGGCCAAGTGGTCCAGCAAGGTCAACCCATGTTTGTGTTGGACGACCGCAACGACCTGGCCAATATCGAAAAATTGCGCGCCACTTTGGCGCGCGATCGCGCCTTGGCCGTGGATCAAGACCGCCAACTGTCGCGGGCGCGCGAGTTGCGGGCGCAAAACTTCATCTCCCAAGGCTCGCTCGACACCACCACGGCACAGCGCGACGCGCAGTGGGCCTTGGTGAAGTCCGATGAGGCGGCGGTGGTGGCCGCGGAAGTGGCATTGGGCTACAACGTCATCAAGGCTCCAATCTCGGGTCGCACGGGCGTGATCAATGTGTTTCCCGGCAGTCTGGTACAGCCCTCGGGCGCAGCCCTGGTGACCATTACCCAAGTCGACCCCATTGCGATTCAATTCAGCTTGCCCGAGAGCCAATATGCCCGCCTCAAAGCCAGCCACTCGGCCAGCGACAAGGCCAAGGTCAAAGCCACCCTGCCTGCCACCGGTCAGACGCTGGAAGGGGATATGTATTTCATTGACAACACCATCGACCCGGCCAGCGGCACGATCCGGGTCAAGGCCAGTTTTTCCAACCCTAAGGGTGATTTATGGCCCGGGCAGTTTGTGCAGATTGGCGCACAACTCGGAGTATTAACAGATGCCCTGATCATTCCCCCCGAAGCCGTGGTGACCACGGTCAACGGCCGCTTTGTCTATGTGGTCGGCGAAGACAACACGGTCAAGCCGAACCCGGTCAAGGACGTGTATTCATTCAAAAAGACCCTGGTGGTCAGTGGCATCACAGCAGATGACCGCATCGTGCTCGATGGCCGACAAAACCTGCGTCCCGGCGGCAAGGTGCGCATCATCACACCAGCAGGCGACAAGAAATGAATCTGCCTCAGTTATGCATCCAGCGGCCGGTCATGACCGTGCTGCTCAGTGTGGCATGCGTGATCGCGGGTTGGTTGGCCTACCTCAAACTGCCCATTGCCGCCCTGCCCAGCTACAACACCCCAGTGATCAGCGTCACCGCCCAATTCCCTGGCGCCAGCCCCGAAACCATGGCGGCATCGGTGGCCCTGCCGCTGGAAAAACAATTTTCCACCATTGACGGCATCAGTGTCATCAGTTCGACCAGCATTTTGGGTGCAACCAGCATCACCCTTGAATTCAACCCGGACAAAAACATTGATTTAGTGGCGGTAGACGTACAAGCGGCATTGTTGCGCGCCCAGCGCTTGTTGCCTGTGGAGATGACCACTCCGCCCTCTTATCGCAAAGTCAACCCAGCCGATGCGCCAGTGTTGTTCGTGGCCCTGAACTCACCTTCGCTGAACTTGTCCGAGCTCAATGACTTTGCCGAAAGTCTGATTGCCCCCACGATCTCGACCATCAATGGCGTGGCGCTGGTCAATGTCAACGGTCAAAAGAAATATGCGATTCGGGTTCGGGCCAATCCGCAAGCACTGGCCGCGCACAACCTGACCATGGACGATGTGCTGACGGCCATTAGTTCAGGCAATTCCAACACCCCAGTGGGCATACTCGATGGCCCTAAACAGTTGCTGACCATCAATGTCAACAAACAACTCTACCGCGCCACCGAGTTCGCTCAATTGATCGTCACCAACCGCAATGGCATCATCATTCGGGTGGCCGATGTGGCCGAGGTCGAAGAGAGCTACGAGTCGGTGCGTACCGCCGCCAGCTACAACGGCGAGCGATCGATCATTTTGTCGGTGCAGCGTCAACCCAATGCCAACACGGTCGAAGTCATCGACAAAATCCGCGAGCTGATCCCCGTCTTTAAGGCCCAACTACCCGCTTCGGTACAACTCCTGACCTTAAACGATCGCTCGGTGTCCATCCGTGAGGCCATCCATGACATCAAGATCTCACTGGTCCTCACCATGGCCCTGGTGATTCTGGTGATCTTGGTTTTTATCCGGCATGTAGTGGCCACCATCATCCCCACCCTGAGCTTGCCCATTTCGCTGATTGGCGCTGTGGCCTTGCTCTACCCTTTGGGTTATAGCCTGGACAATATTTCGCTGATGGGCATCACCTTGGCCGTGGGTCTGGTCGTGGACGACGCGATTGTGATGCTGGAGAACATCATGCGTCACATCGAAGAAGGCATGACTCCATTGGATGCGGCGCTGAAAGGCTCGAAGGAAATGGCCTTTACCATTTTCTCGATCTCGGTGTCATTGGTCGCGGTCTTTATTCCCATCTTTTTCATGCCTGGTGTCATCGGACTTTTGTTCCATGAGTTTGCTGTCGTGGTCGGCTTGTCGGTACTGGTCTCGGCCCTGGTTTCGTTGACCCTGGTGCCCATGCTGTGTAGCCGCTTTTTAACCGCCGCCAACACCGACCACCACCATGAAAACCGCTTTGGGCAAATCTTTGAGCGCGGCTTCAAGGCGGT
>CAYMJT010000016.1:0-29390 GCA_964390775.1 uncultured Bordetella sp. | reverse complement strand
GCCATCAACATCTCGACCGACCAGCGGTTGTTGCTGGTTGAAGCCCAGGAATTCGTCATCGACGGACAGGACGTCAAAGAACCGATCGGCATGAGTGGCATCCGCCTCGAGGCCAAAGTGCACATCGTCACCGGCGCCCAAAGCGCGGCTGAAAACATCATCAAGTGCGTGCGTCGCTGTGGTCTCGATGTCGAACAGCTCATGCTCAACCCCATGGCCTCCAGCCACGCGGTGCTGACCCCAGACGAAAAAGAGCTGGGCGTCGTGCTGGTCGACATAGGTGCGGGCACCACCGATGTCACCATCTTCACCGGCGGGGCGATACGCCACACCGCCGTGATCCCGATCGCTGGTGATCTGATCACCAGCGACATTGCCATGGCCTTGCGCACGCCGACCAAAGACGCCGAAGACATCAAGGTCGATTCGGGTTACGCCAAGCAAATGTTGGCCGACCCCGATATGCAAGTCGAAGTGCCCGGCTTGGGTGATCGGGGGCCGCGCATGCTCAGCCGCCAGGCCCTGGCCGGTGTCATCGAGCCCAGGGTGGAAGAAATTTTCTCGCTCGTGCAACAAGTCATACGCGACTCGGGTTACGAAGAGGTCTTGTCCTCGGGCATTGTGCTCACTGGCGGCAGCTCGGTCATGCCGGGCATGGTCGAGTTGGGCGAAGACATCTTTCTCAAACCCGTGCGCCGTGGCTTGCCCCACTACAGCGGCCCATTGGCGGACATGGTTTCGCAACCCCGCACCGCCACCGTGTTGGGTTTGCTGGAAGAGGCCCACATGGGCCGTTTGCGCGGATTGAAAGTGGCTCAAAAGAGTGGTTCTATCAAAACCACGATGGGCCGAATCAAAGACTGGTTTGTGGGGAACTTCTGATGAAAATGCAAAACCTGGCTGAGAACTTCGCCATCGACCTGTCCTTGCCAGCGCGCAAAAGCCGATGGCGGCCTTGCTGCCGAGGCGCACCGCCGATGCGTTGTTAACCCCTCTTTCAAACCACCACATACACCATCACAGCAAAACATTTTTTTGAAAATTGGAGCAAAACATGAGCATCGAAATGATTGAGACCGAAGAATTCAACTCTGGCACCATGATCAAGGTCATCGGGGTCGGCGGCGGCGGCGGTAATGCCGTTGAACACATGATTCGCTGCGGCGTTCAGGGAGTGGAGTTCATCTGCGCCAACACCGACGCCCAAGCCCTGCGCGCCAGCTCGGCGCACAAGGTCATTCAACTGGGGCACAGCGGACTGGGCGCAGGCAGCAAGCCCGAGCGGGGTCGCGAGGCCGCCGAAGCGGCGGTCGATCACATCCGCGATGCGCTGCAAGGCTGCAATATGCTCTTCATCACCGCCGGTATGGGCGGTGGCACCGGCACCGGTGCGGCGCCCGTGGTGGCGCGGGTGGCGCGTGAAATGGGCATCTTGACCGTGGGCGTTGTCACCAAGCCGTTTGAGTGGGAAGGCGGCAAGCGCATGGGTCATGCCAACGCCGGTCTGGCCGAACTCGAGGCCAATGTCGACTCGCTCATCATCGTGCTGAACGAAAAACTCATTGAAGTGTTGGGCGAAGACATCAGCCAGGACGAGGCCTTTGCCTTTGCCAACGATGTGCTGCGCAACTCGGTCGGCGGCATTGCCGAGATTATCAACGTCGAAGCTCTGGTCAATGTCGACTTTGAAGACGTGCGCACCGTCATGAGCGAGCAGGGCAAGGCCATGATGGGTACCGCTAAAGCCAGCGGCCCCGACCGTGCCCGCATCGCCGCTGAACAAGCCGTCGCCTGCCCGCTGTTGGAAGGTGTGGACATGTCCGGAGCCAAGGGGGTGTTGGTGCTGATCACCGCTGCCAAGGGCGGCCTCAAGCTGTCCGAGTCGCGCAAGGCCATGGACACCATTCGTGCATACGCCTCCAGCGACGCTCAGGTCATTTACGGGACCGCTTACGACGACAGCCTGGGTGACGAGATTCGCGTCACTGTGGTTGCCACCGGCTTGCTGGGCACTGACGCCAACCGGGGCACGCAAACCCTCAAGGTCGTGCGCACGGGCACCGACAACGTTCCCATGCCCGTGGTCGACGTCAACACCCCCGCCACCGCCGCCCCCGTGGGGTTGGGCCACAGCATGCAGCCCAACTACACCGGCATGGAAGTCCCCAGCGTATGGCGTAACAACCGCACCCAGGCGGCGGCCAAGGTCGATGCCCTGTCCAGCGGCGGCATGGACGATCTGGAAATTCCGGCTTTTCTGCGCAAACAAGCGGACTAAAGCTTAAAATCGGGTCGTGCTTCAACAAAGAACGATCCAATCGCTGACCCGCGCTGTGGGGGTGGGCCTGCACAGCGGTCAACGCGTCGAGTTGACCCTGCGTCCGGCCCAGCCCGACACGGGCATGGTCTTTCGCCGTGTCGACCTGGCCCACCCAGTCAGCATCCCGGTCAACGCCTTGGCGGTCACCGACACCCGACTGGCCTCGACGATCAGCGCCCAAGGCGTCAAAGTCCACACCATCGAGCACCTGATGTCGGCCTGTTCGGGTTTGGGCATAGACAACCTGTACATCGACATCACCGCCGAAGAAGTCCCCATCCTCGACGGCTCGGCCTCGTCTTTTGTCTATTTGCTGCAAAGCGCTGGCATCCAGTTGCAAAACGCGCCCAAGCGTTTTTTGCGGGTCACCCAAACGGTGGAAGTTCGCGAAGGGCAGGGCGATCAGGTCAAATGGGCTCGACTCGACCCCCATCACGGCTTCAAGCTCAGCTTCGAGATCGATTTCCATCACCCAGCGGTTGACGCCACAGGTCAGCAAGTGACGTTTGACATGGCCAGTGGTCGCTATGCGCGCGACATCGCCCGCGCCCGCACCTTTGGTTTCACGCGCGACGTCGAAATGATGCGCGCCAACGGCCTGGCGCTGGGCGGTGGCTTGGACAACGCCATCGTCATGGACGACTACAAAGTCTTGAACGCCGACGGTTTGCGCTATGACGACGAGTTCGTCAAACACAAAATCCTCGACGCCATGGGCGACCTGTATATATTGGGCCAGCCTTTGCTCGCCGCTTACAGCGCATTTCGCTCGGGCCACGCCCTGAACAATCGCCTCTTGCGTGAATTGCTCAGCCGCCCGCAGTGCTACGAGACGGTCACCTTTGACGACATCCGCCAAGCTCCGCGCGGCCTGGCCGAACTGGCCCCGGCCTGGTGAGCCATGCGGGTCTTGGGCATTGATCCTGGCCTGCGTTGCACCGGCTTCGGACTGATCGAAACCCAAGGCCAACACCTGCATTACCTCGCCAGCGGCACCATACGCACCACTGACGCACCCAGCGACGATCTGCCAACCCGCATCGGGGTTTTATTCCATGGCCTCAAAGAAGTGATCGAGCACTACCAACCCGAAGTGGCGGCGTTGGAGCTGGTGTTTGTCAATGTCAACCCCCAGGCCACCTTGAAACTGGGACAAGCCCGGGGCGCTTGCCTGGCGGCGCTGGTGCAAGCCGATTTGACGGTGTACGAGTACACCCCCTTGCAAGTCAAACGCGCGGTGGCGGGACACGGCAAAGCCGCCAAAGCCCAGGTCCAGGAAATGGTGCGCCGACTGCTGTCCTTGCCGGGTCTGCCCGGGCCTGATGCCGCCGATGCGCTTGGCCTGGCCATCACCTATGCCCATACTGCCCAGGCCATGAATTTGGCCCGAGGCCAAGACTGGTCTCCCGCTGCTGGCCTCAATTACCGACAAGGCCGCTTGGCCTGATCTCACTTCACCCCCTGCAGACAAGGTGGCCCATGAACAGCATGAACAACACAAACAGAAAAGGCATCATCCTCGCCGGCGGCTCTGGGACCCGCCTCTATCCGGTCACGCAGGCCGTCTCCAAGCAATTGCTGCCGGTCTACGACAAGCCCATGATTTATTACCCCTTGAGCACCCTGATGCTGTCGGGCATTCGCGAAGTCCTGATCATCTCGACGCCCCAGGACACCCCCCGTTTCGCCGAATTGCTAGGCGACGGCAGCGCCTGGGGCATGAACTTTCAGTACGCCGTCCAGCCCAGCCCCGACGGGCTGGCCCAGGCTTTTTTGATTGGCCGCCACTTTCTCTCCAACCACCCCAGCACCCTGGTGCTGGGTGACAATATTTTTTATGGTCACGATCTGGTGCAGCAATTGCGCCGTGCCGACCAGCGCCGCGACGGGGCCACCGTGTTCGCCTACCATGTGCACGACCCCGAGCGCTATGGGGTGGTCGAATTCGACGCGCAAATGAAGGCTTTGTCGATCGAAGAAAAACCCAAACAGCCCAAATCCAACTACGCCGTCACCGGGCTTTATTTTTATGACCAACAGGTGGTCGATCTGGCCCAAGAGATCAAGCCCTCGGCGCGGGGTGAGTTGGAGATCACCGATTTGAATCGACTCTATTTGAATCAAAACACCTTGAACGTCGAAATCATGGGCCGTGGTTACGCCTGGCTCGATACCGGAACCCACGACAGTTTGCAAGAAGCGGCCAGCTTCATCGCCACCTTGCAAAAACGGCAGGGCCTGATGGTGTCTTGCCCTGAAGAAATCGCCTATGCCATGGGTTGGATTGATGCCGCCCAACTCGAAAAAATCGCCCGCCCACTGGCCAAGAACGCCTACGGCCAATATCTATTGAACCTGCTCTAAACCCAAGCCCATGGCCTATCAAGTCATTCCCACCGACATTGCCGACGTGCTGGTTTTAAAACCACAGGTGTTTGGCGACGCGCGCGGCTTTTTCATGGAAAGCTTCAATCAGCGTGATTTCGAGCGCGCCACCGGGCAGCCGCACACTTTTGTGCAAGACAACCACAGCCGATCCGTGCGCGGCGTGCTGCGGGGCTTGCACTTCCAGGTCGAACAACCGCAGGGCAAACTGGTGCGCGTTGCCGCTGGCGAAGTGCTCGATGTGGCGGTGGATCTGCGCCAGGGCTCACCGACCCGAGGTCGCTGGGTGGCTCAGCGCCTGAGCGCCGAGAACCAACTTCAGATGTGGATACCTCCTGGGTTGGCGCATGGCTTTCTGGTGCTGTCCGAGAGCGCTGATTTTTTGTACAAAACGACCGCGTACTGGCACCCCGAATTAGAGCGTTCCTTGCGTTGGAACGACCCCGACCTGAACATCGCTTGGCCCTTGGCCGAACTCAAGCTCACCCAGCCCATCCTGGCCGCCAAAGACGCCCAGGCCAGCAGCTGGGCCGAACTGCTCAGGGCTTCTGAATAAGTGCGCTGTCCAAGGCGCCTTGGGCGTGCAAGTCAGCCACCCACAAGGGCATGCGTCCACGCCCCGTCCAGGTTTGCTCTGAATTGGCGGGATTGCGGTACTTGGGAGCGACCTTGCCTCGGGGGCCCCCTGGGCCTCGGGTCTTGCCCCCGGCCTTGCCGCGCACTTTGCCCCCTAAAGCGACCAGCACCTGCTCATGGCTCAAGCCGACTGTGCGGACAATTTGAACGATTTGAGTCAGTGCTTTCTCGTGCGAGCTCAATAGCAACTTCTTTTCTTCCCGGTCCAGTTTGGCCCGAGCCACTTTGATTTTTTCCAATTGATCCGCCACAGTCATTTTGGGCATGGTTTTCTTTCAATCCAATAGTCATGCATATTTTATTGAAATATTCATGCAGGTTAAGGCCAAAACGGCCCACTCAACAGCTCTGAAAACCTGCTTCAAAGCCATCACTTCGCTTGCACCTTCAGCACAGCGTTGTTGCTGATGATTTAAATTTTGTCGCCCCCCCACAAGCGGCCCACACGCCCAGCAGCAGCGCAATGATCAGGGCTTGCACGGCCTGCGATAGGTATCTTGCGCAGCGCTTGCTTAGGCTTGGCTGCCTTGCTTGTAGGGCCTGCAGTGTTGTAGCGGCAGGCTGACTCAGTTGCTTCATGTTTTGAACTCCTGCGGGCTTGTTGCATCCAAAATAAAAATATTAGTATACATCAATATCTTTAAAATGAAATAAATATTATCATAATATAAGGAAAACTCTCGTAAACCCTGATCTGAATGGATTCATTCAACATCGGGCTACCAAAGCGATGAACTCTGTAGCGCTGGGCGGGGGTGGCGCCAGCGCTTTGATGCAAAATGCACCCCAAGACCTTCCAAAGCCCTATGCCCGACACCTCCACCCGCATCGACGCCCGTGACAAGGCAGAAATCCTGGCCCAGGCCCTGCCCTATATCCGCAAATTTCATGGCAAGACCCTGGTCATCAAGTACGGCGGCAACGCCATGACCGACCCGGCTTTGCAAGCCGACTTCGCCGAAGACGTGGTCTTGTTGCGCTTGGTGGGCATGAACCCCGTGGTGGTTCATGGCGGCGGTCCGCAAATCGAGCATGCCCTCAGTCGTCTGGGCAAAAAGGGCGAATTCATCCAGGGCATGCGGGTCACCGATGCCGAAACCATGGAGGTGGTGGAGTGGGTGCTCGCTGGCGAAGTACAGCAAGACATCGTGGGGCTCATCAATCAGGCCGGTGGCAAGGCTGTGGGCCTGACCGGGCGCGACGGTGGCCTGATTCGGGCGCAGAAACTGAAAATGGTCGACCTCAAAGACCCAGCTGTGTCTTACGACGTGGGTCAGGTTGGCGACATCACTGCCATCGATCCGAGTGTGGTTCAGGCGTTGCAAAAAGACGCTTTCATTCCCGTCATCAGCCCCTTGGGCTTTGGCGCCGAGAACGAGAGTTACAACATCAATGCCGATGTGGTGGCGGCCAAACTGGCCACGGTGCTCAAGGCCGAGAAACTGGTCTTGCTCACCAACACGCCGGGCGTGCTGGACCAAAACGGTCAGTTGCTCACCGATCTGTCTGCGCGGCGCATCGACGAATTGTTTGCCGATGGCACCATCAGTGGCGGCATGTTGCCCAAAATCAGTGGTGCGCTAGACGCCGCCAAAAGCGGTGTCAACTCGGTGCACATCATCGACGGACGCGTTCCGCACGCCCTGTTGTTGGAAATCTTGACCGATCAGGCCTTTGGCACCCTGATTCGGTCTCACTAAGCCAGGAGACTGTCCCATGTCCGAGCCGATGGCCGAGTCCCCCCAAGCCCCGTCCGATTCGACGGCAACCCGCAAACGACCCAAGCCGGGCGAGCGCCGCATCCAAATCTTGCAGGCTTTGGCCGCCATGCTGGAAAAACCGGGTGCCGAACGTGTGACCACGGCCGCGCTGGCCTCGCAATTGCAGGTCAGCGAAGCGGCTCTATATCGGCATTTCGCCAGCAAGGCCCAAATGTTCGAGGGTCTGATCGACTTCATCGAGCAAAGTGTTTTTACCCTGATCAATCAGGTGGTCGAGCGCGAGGGCGATGGTGTCAGCAAAGCGGCGCGCATCATTGGCCTGACCCTGCAATTTGCCGAGCGCAATCCGGGCATGGCCCGCGTCATGGTCGGCGACGCGCTGGTGCACGAGAACGAGCGCTTGCAGCAGCGCATGAATCATTTCTTTGACCGCATCGAGCTCAGCCTGCGTCAAGTGCTGCGCGAGTCTGCGGTGGTGCAGCAATCCACGACACCCACCGTCGAGTCTCAGGTGCGCGCATCGGTGCTGACCGCTTTTGCGGTCGGACGCTTGCAGCGCTTTTGCCGTTCCGGTTTCAAGAAAAATCCCTCTGAGGCGCTGGACCACGCCCTGACCCTCATGTCTTGAGTCGGCTCAGATTTTGAGGCCCACTTTGGCGCCAGCGGCCACGATCTCGGCCCAAGTGTTGTCATCCACTTCAATGCCCGCGCTGCGGCGTGCTTGACGCGCGGCGCGCTCGGGCGCACCGGCCAATTGCACCCCCTCGGTGCCGGGCGCGGCCGGGCTGGCGGCCAACCAATCGGCAAAAGCCAACGCTTCTTTGCTAAATGATTCGGCCATCCCCAAGGCTTTGGGGTCGATCACCATGCCCAGCATGCCGTTGTAAACCGATCGGCGGTCATCGGCCTCCTGGTGCCAGGTACCGCCCCCGCTCAGCGCACCGCCCAACAATTCACAGGCCACGGCCAGACCAAACCCCTTGTGCTCCCCAAACGGCATCAGGGCCCCATAACGCCCATTGCTCTGCGGTACCACGACCACGCCGGGGCGGGTGGTGGGGTGCCCGTGTTCGTCGATCAGGGTGCCCGGCTCGACCGCCTTGCCCTGGTTGTGGGCCACCCGCATCTTGCCTTGTGCGACGCGACTGGTCGCAAAGTCCAGCACAAAAGGCTCGCGCCGATCAGCGCCCAGGCCCATGGGTATGCCGATGCAACAGGGGTTGGTGCCAAATCGGCCATCGCCGCCTTGCCAGGCGGCCACCACCGGGCGCGAGCGCACATTGACAAAGTGCAAAGAGATCCATTCTTGGGCCACCGCCATCTCGGCAAAGTGACCTATGCGCCCCAGATGGTGCGCATGCGACAAAGAAAAAATACACGCCCCATGTTGACGGACCCGCTCAAAAGCCAACTCCATGGCCTGCGCACCCACCGTCTGGCCAAAACCGCGTTGACCGTCCAGGCCCAACAACATGCCGTGGTCGGTGCGCATCCGAACCGTCGTATTTGGGGTCAACCCCCCCTCACAAATGGCGTCGATATAGCGTGGCGCCATGCCTATGCCGTGCGAATCGTGCCCGCTTAAATTGGCCAGCACCAGATTAGCGGCCACGGCGCGGGCCTCGCCGGGCTGACTGCCGGCGGCTTCAAACAATTGAGTCAGTTGGTCTTCTAGGGCTTGGGGTTCAAAGTGAAGTGACATGACGCGAGCAATGGATTTGAGGGAATCGTCATTTCATCATAACCAGGCAAGCTCTGCACTGCTGCAGCGCTTGAATTGCGCGCTTCACGCGCCAACCGATTGGGCGCGCAACGCGACTTCCCCAGAGTTTGCAGAGCTTCTACAGGCCACAGGCCAAGATATGGCATAGTCAGGCGTTGCAACAAAATGGCCCAGCGCAGGGCCCAACAGCTGGAGGGTGGCAAACATGAATCAACTCGATATGAAGGGCCGTCATGGCGTCGTGACCGGAGCAGCCACCGGGCTCGGTTATGCCATTGCCGAGCGCATGGTGGCCTCGGGCGCCCGCGTCACCCTGTGGGACCGCGACATCGGCGGCATGGGCCGGGCGGCAGAACAAATCAAAGCCAAGTATGCGCATGCCCAAGTCGCTTGCGTGGCGGTCGATGTCACCCAGCACACGGCAGTGGTGCAGGCCACGGCGCAGTCGGTGGCCATTGCCCCCGTCGATGCGTTGGTCAACTGCGCCGGCATCAGTGGCCCCAATGTCAAACTGTGGGACTACGGCGTCGACGATTGGCAGCAGGTCATGAACATCAATATCAATGGGGTCTTTTTTGGCTGTCGTGAAATGGTGCCGCATATGCGTCAGCGTGGTTATGGCCGCATCGTCAACATTGCCTCGGTGGCGGGTAAAGAAGGCAACCCCAACGCCAGCGCTTACAGCACCAGCAAGGCGGCGGTCATCGGCATGACCAAATCGTTGGGCAAAGAACTGGCCGACCTCGACATCAAGGTCAATTGCGTGACACCAGCGGCCGTGCGCACAGCCATCTTTGATCAAATGTCCGAGCAGCACATTCAGTTCATGCTCAGCAAAATTCCCATGGGGCGCTTTGGAACACCCGACGAAATCGCCGCCATGGTGGTTTGGTTGTGCACCGAAGACTGCTCATTCACCACGGGCGCCGTGTTCGACCTCTCGGGCGGGCGCGCCACTTACTGATTCACAAGGAGAAACCATGAAACTTGTACGCTACGGCAAACCTGGCCAGGAAAAACCCGGCTTGATCGACGCCGGGGGACATCTGCGCGACCTCAGCAAAGTGATCGCCGACATCGGTCCCGACACACTCGATGACAAGACCTTGAAAAAGTTGGCCAAGCTCAAAACCGACCAGCTGCCCCTGGTCAAGGGTCAGCAGCGTATGGGCTGCCCGGTCAGCCATGTGCCGCAGTTCATCGCCATCGGCCTGAACTATGTCGACCATGCCAAAGAGGCCGGCATGCCCATCCCGAAAGAGCCCGTGGTTTTTCTCAAGGCCAACAGCTGTATTCAGGGTCCTGATGATGACGTGATGTTGCCCAAGGGCTCGAAAAAAGGCGACTGGGAGGTCGAACTCGGCATCGTCATCGGCAAAAAAGCCAACCAAGTGTCACAAAAAGACGCGCTCGATCACGTGGCTGGCTATTGTGTGGTCAACGATGTCTCTGAGCGCGAGTTCCAACTCGAGCGCGGCGGTACCTGGGACAAGGGCAAGGGTTGCCCCACCTTTGGTCCGATTGGCCCCTGGCTGGTGACCAAAGATGAAATCACCAACCCGCACAAACTGGGCATGTGGCTCGATGTCAATGGTCATCGCATGCAAAACGGCAGCACCAAGACCATGATCTTTGGCGTTCAAAAGTTGGTCAGTTATTGCAGCCAGTTCATGACCCTGTTGCCAGGCGATGTGATCACCACCGGCACGCCCCCTGGCGTCGGGCTGGGCATCAAGAAAAACGGCAAACCGGCCCCGGTGTTTCTCAAGCCGGGTGATGTCATGACCGTCGGCATCGAAGGTCTGGGCGTTCAGACCCAGCGCGTGATCGCCTACCGCAAAGGCTAAATCCAGAGCGGGCTCAGGCCACCAGCGGCCTCGGGCCTGGGCTCTTCATCAAAGGCCACATCACCGCCTGCATAGGCGGTGCCGGTGGCTTGCAAGTGCTGAAAGTCAAACAGGCTGGCGTCCATCAGGTGCGAGGGCACCGCATGTTGGAGGGCGTTCAACATATTGTCCAGTCGGCCTGGGTGTTTTTTCTCCCACTCGCGCAACATGGCGCCAACCTGCTTGCGTTGCAAGTTTTCCTGACTGCCGCACAGCGTACACGGAATGATTGGGAACTGTCGGTGCTCGGCCCAGCGTATCAGGTCGCGCTCGGCCACATAGGCCAGGGGGCGGATCACCACATGCTGCCCATCGTCGCTGACCAGTTTGGGCGGCATGGCTTTGAGCTTGCCGCCAAAAAACATGTTCAGAAAAAACGTCTGCAAGATGTCATCCCGATGGTGGCCCAGCGCGATCTTGGTTGCTCCCAACTCACGCGCGACGCGGTACAAAATGCCTCGGCGCAAACGACTGCACAGGCTGCACATGGTTTTGCCAGCGGGAATTTTGTCCTTCACGATCGAATAGGTGTCCTGGGTCTCGATGTGAAAAGGCAAACCCAGGGCGCTTAAATAATCGGGTAAAACATGGGCCGGAAAGCCCGGTTGCTTTTGGTCCAGATTGACCGCAATCAGCTCGAAGCGCACCGGTGCGCGTGCTTGCAGTTTCAGCAATATATCGAGCATGCCGTAACTGTCCTTGCCACCCGACAGACAAACCATGACCCGATCGCCTTCGCCGATCATATTGAAGTCGACAATGGCTGCGCCCACCTGGCGGCACAGGCGTTTCTCCAGTTTATGGGTTTCGCGCTCGATTTTGGCCGGAACGCTGACGGTTTCGCTCACAGACATCATGTCCCGATTGTCGCACCGTCCGACCCATAGGGGGCAGGGGTGGGAGAGGGCGTGTGCGGTTCAGAAGATTTTGGCGATCAGGGCGCAGACGGCGCTCAGTAGCAGGGTGCTGGTCAGGGGAATAAACCATTCCCGACCCAACAGTCGGAAGCGGAAGTCGCCTGGCAGCCGCCCAAAACCGAGCTTTTGCAGCCAGGGGGTCAGGCTGTTGATCAGCAACAAGGCGATAAAGACGACGATCAGCCAGCGCAACATGGTCTCTACAAGGTATGGGTGCGGTCGCCTTGGGTAAAGCCCATGGGTGACCACACCGCCCCTGCCCCCAAGGCAATGACTTTGAATAATTCGCCCATTTCATGCTCGGTCAGCAGTTTTTGCGCCATGGCCCGCTCGCCCCAGCTGGCCTGTTCCAACAGTTCGACCAAACCACAATTGATCAAAAAACGCGCTTGGCTGGTGTAGCCCAATACCTCCAGACCGGCCTCCTGGGCGCTGACCGCCACGCTGGTGAAGTTGACGTGCGCGGTGATGTCTTTATCCCCGACATCGACCAGCGGATTGGTGTCGCTGCGGTGCCCCTGGTGGCACATCAGGGTGCCCATATGCCTTTGCGGGTGGTAATACTCGCGCTCTGGAAAACCGTAGTCCAGCAAAAACACAGCCCCGGCACTCAGGCGCTGCGCCAGGGTGCGCACAAAGGCCTCGGCCTGCGGATGAATTTCAGTCAGGTAGTCGTGCTCGCCCTCAATGTCAATCGGGGGACGCAGCGTGGTGACGCGGTCTGACCACGCCCAGGGGTGATCTGCTTGGATTTGTGCCACCACCCCGCGCTCGTGCCATACCCTGTCTTTGCGCACCAGCAACTGCACAGGCATGGCATCGAGCAATTCATTGCCCAGCACCACCCCGGCCATTTGTTCTGGCCACTCGTCGTGCCAATGCACCCGTGGCGCCCAATCGGCCAGGGCCGCTTGCTGGCGCTGGCGCAAACTGCCCGACAAATCGACGATGTGGTAAGCGCTAATCCTTGGCCCCAGGCTTTGCAACAGCTGGCGGGCCAGTGCGCCAGTGCCCGCGCCGAACTCCCAAATCTCGGTGCAAACAGTTCGTGCCATGGCCTCGCCGATGGCCCGCGCCAGGGCCCGTCCAAACCAGGGCGAGAGCTCAGGGGCGGTCACAAAATCGCTGCCCGACTCGGGCATATGGCCCAGTTTGGGGCGGCTGCCGCTGTAATAGCCCGTCATCGGCGCATACAAAGCCAGTGCCATGAAGCGATCAAAGCCCATCCAGCCCTGGCTTTGGGCCAGTTGGCGTTCAATCAGTCGTGCAAGGGCATCGGGCGCATTCATCGCTGCATTATTCCAAATCAAGCACAATGCCACTTTTGATGACAATATCCGATATGTCCAACTGGGTCTGGGTCAGCGGCGGGGCGCACCGTCTGGGGCGCGAAATCAGCCTCGCGTTTGCGCGTGCGGGCTGGTCCGTTCTCGTGCATTGTCGTGAATCGCGCACTGCCGCCGCCGAGGTGGCCGACCAGTGCCAGGCGCTGGGGGTGGGTGCCCGTGTGGTGCAGACCGATTTGGGCGATGCCGCCCAAACCCAGGCCATGTGCGCGGCCATCGAGCGCGAGTGGGGGACCCAGGTGCGTTGCGTGGTGAATAACGCTTCGTTGTTTTTACCCGACAGCGCCAGCGATTTTGACGACGAGCAGGCACTGGCCCAATGGCAGGTCAATCTGATGGCGCCCATGCGCATGGGGCGCTGGATGGCGCGACTGCACGCGGGCACCGCAGCGGGTCATGCCAGCCTGATCCATGTGTTGGACCAAAAGGTCTTTAACCTCAATCCCGACTATTTTTCCTACACCCTGTCCAAACTGGCCTTGCACCAAGCCGTCGCCTTGCAAGCCCAGGCCTTGGCCCCGGTGTTGCGTGTCAACGCCGTCGCGCCGGGTCTGATGTACCTCAGTGGCCCGCAAAGCCCCGAGAATTTTCAGGTGGCCGCGCGCGTCAATCTGTTGCGGCACGCCATAGACCCGACGCAAGTGGCGCAGTCGGTGCTGTTTCTGGCTCAAAACACGGGCATCACGGGTGCCAGCTTGAGTGTCGACAACGGCCAGCACCTGGTTGGCATGACGCGCGATGTCATGAATGTCCCCATCGAGGAATTGAGAAAGTATTTGCCATGAGCCCGCACGACCCCACATTGCGCCATTGCCGCCGTATGTTTTTGCGCGGCCTCGCCGTGCAGGCCCGCATCGGCATCCACGACTTCGAGCGCGCTGGCCCGCAGCGCCTGGTGCTCGACATCGACGTCTATGTCGACCTGGCAGCCCACACCCCGCAGGCCGATGACATCACCGAAGTGGTCGATTACGACTTTGTGCGCGATCTGGTCCATCGTCGCGTCGCCGCTGGCCACATCATGTTGCAAGAGACCTTGTGCGACGACATTCTCGAAGCCATCTTGCAACACCCCGGAGTACGCGCTGCCCAGGTGTCGACCCGCAAACCCGATGTCTACCCCGACTGCGAAGCGGTGGGGGTGCAAGCTTTTCGCAGCAAGAAAGCCTCTCATGGCTGACAAAGGCAACCAGACTCTCAGTTTGAGTGGCCTGCGCTTCAAGGCCAATCTGGGCATTTTGGAGCATGAGAAAAACGCACCCCAACCGATCCAGGTTGACGCCGAATTGAATCTGGGCACTCAGGCACTTTTACCCAGCGATGACGACATCCACCATGTGCTCGACTATCGCAAAGTGCGCAGCATCATCATCAAGGAATGCACCGCCTTGCATGTCAATCTGCTCGAAACCCTGATTGGCAAACTGGCCCACCGACTCATGCAACTGCCTGGCGTGATCGGTGTGCGGGTGCGTATCGCCAAACTCGAAATCTTTGACGATTGTGAGGTGGCCATCCACATGGAGACCGGTCAATGGTGAGCCCTGCGCCCAATTCTTCCCGTCGTGCATCGCCTTACTGGGCCATGTTCTGGGTGGCCCTGGTGGTCACCTTGTTTTGGTGGTATCCCAGCGCCCGTGACCGCTGGCTTGCGCCCAAAGACATCGAAGGCCAGAGTTCTGGTCCCCCTGGCCCACGCTCGGGTGCCACGCAGCGCGGCACGCCTGTGAGTGTGGCCAAGGCCAAAGTGCTCGACATTCGGGTCAATGTGGCGGCCCTGGGCAATCTCGCCGCCCTCAACACAGCGGTTGTGCGTGCCAAAGTGGATGGCGAATTACGCGCCATCCGTTTCACCGAAGGCCAAATGGTGCAGGCTGGGGCGGTGCTGGCCGAGATCGACCCCCGTCCTTATGAATTGGCCTTGCAACAGGCGCAGGGACAACTGGCGCGCGATCAAGCCAGCTTGCGCAACGCCCAAATCGATTTGCAGCGCTATCAGGACCTGCTGGCCAAAGACGCCATCGCCCGCCAGCAAGTCGAAACCCAGCAGGCCTTGGTCAAACAGCTCGAAGGCACTGTCGCCACCGATCTGGCTTTGGTGGACAACGCCCGTTTGCAACTCTCGCACACCCGGGTCACCGCGCCCATTTCGGGTCGGCTGGGCCTCAAGCAGGTCGAATTGGGCAGCCTGGTGCGCGCCAGCGATGTGGCTGGCTTGGTGACCATCACCCAAACCCAACCCATGGCTGTGGTGTTTGCTGTACCCGACCTCCATGTGCCCGAAATTCAGCGCAAGCTCAAAGCTGGCACACCCATGCCTGTGCAAGCCTTTGACCGCGATTTCAAACCCCTGGCCCAAGGCCAACTCAGCGCCACCGACAACGCCATCGACCCTGCCACCAGCACGCTCAAGATCAAGGCCTTGCTCGACAATCGGGAAGGGCAATTGTTTCCCAATCAGTTTGCCCAGGTTCGCATGCAGCTCGATGTCCTGCGCCAGCGCTTGTCGGTGCCCAATCAGGCCATTCAACGTGGCGCCATTGGCACCTTTGTGGTCAAGGTGCTGCCCGATCGGCGGGTCAAACTGATACGCGTCAAACTGCTGGGCAACGACGGCGATTGGCAGGCCATTGAACCTCAAACCCAGGGCGAATTGCAGGCCGATGACGCCCTGGTGGTCGATGGCGCTGACCGCTTGCGCGACGGCAGCCGCGTCGACGTCGTCAGCACCCTGACGCCCGCTTTGCCCTCGGCCCAGGTCCAGCCCGAGCCGCGGGGGGCGCAGCGCAATGCCAGCGCCCCCTGAGACCCTGACACGGCGTTTGCCATGAACCTGTCCCGAGTGTTCATCGTACGGCCCATAGCGACCAGCTTGCTCATGCTGGCCATCGTGCTCGCTGGCGGCCTGGCTTATCGTTTGCTGCCCATGGCCTCTTTACCCCAGGTCGATCACCCCATCATTGCGGTCACCACCCTTTACCCTGGCGCCAGCCCCGAAGTCACGACCTCGTCCATCACCGCACCGCTCGAGCGCCAGTTCGGGCAAATGCCGGGACTGGAGCAAATGACCTCGGTCAGCAGTGGCGGGGCGTCCATGATCACCTTGCGCTTTGCGCTCGATTTGCGTCTTGATGTGGCCGAGCAACAAGTTCAGGCCGCCATCAATGCCGCCCAGAGTCTTTTGCCTGCTGACCTGCCTGTGCCGCCGACCTACCGCAAGGTCAACCCAGCCGACGCCCCCATCATCACCTTGGCC
The DNA here is from genome assembly GCA_964390775.1 of uncultured Bordetella sp. Taxonomy (GTDB): domain Bacteria; phylum Pseudomonadota; class Gammaproteobacteria; order Burkholderiales; family Burkholderiaceae_C; genus Limnohabitans. The sequence continues at coordinate 13,200 of CAYMJT010000016.1, read as the reverse complement.
GCCAGCTCGCCCACCTTGCCCATCACCCAGGTGCACGATCTGGTCGAAAACCGCATTGCTCAACGCTTGTCCCAGGTCAATGGCGTTGGCATGGTCAGCATCGCTGGCGGGCAACGGCCTGCCGTTCGCGTGCAGGTCGACACCGAGCGCCTGGCCGCTGCTGGCGTCTCGCTCGAAGCGGTGCGCACAGCCATCGCCCAGGCCAACATCAACTTGGCCAAGGGCAGTATCGACGGCCCGGCTCGGGCCTCTGCCATCGACGCCAACGATCAACTGCGTCAACCCGCTGACTATGCCGCACTGATTCTGGCTTATCGCAACGGCAACCCATTGCGCTTGGGCGATGTGGCCCAAGTGAGCCAAGCCCCCGAGAACACCCGACTGGCGGCCTGGGCCAATCGCGATCCAGCCATTGTCATTCAGGTGCAACGTCAACCCGGCGCCAACGTGATCGAGACTGTCGATCGAATTCAAAAAATCTTGCCCCAACTGCGCGATGCCTTGCCGGCCTCGGTCGACTTGCAGGTCATGCACGACCGCACCACCACCATTCGCGCTTCGGTGCGCGACGTTCAGTTGGAACTGGCTTTGGCGGTGGCGCTGGTGGTGATGGTCATCTTTTTGTTTCTGCGCAGCGCCAGCGCCACCCTCATCCCCAGCGTTGCGGTGCCCGTGTCGCTGATCGGTACCTTTGGGGTTATGTACCTGCTGGGCTTTTCCATCAACAACCTCACCCTCATGGCGCTGACCATTGCGACCGGATTTGTGGTCGACGACGCCATCGTCATGATCGAAAACATTGCCCGCCACATCGAACAAGGCATGCCTCCCATGCAGGCCGCTTTGGACGGTGCGCGGCAAATGGGCTTTACCATCGTGTCGCTCACTTTTTCGCTGGTGGCGGTGCTGATTCCCCTGCTTTTCATGGCCGATGTCGTGGGCCGTTTGTTCCACGAATTCGCCATCACCTTGGCGGTTGCGATTCTGATCTCGGCAGTGGTCTCTCTCACCCTCACCCCCATGATGTGCGCGCGCTGGATTCGCTCTACCCCCAATCAGGCTAAGCCCTCTTGGACTGGGCGCGTCCAGCGGGTCATCCAGCACGGGATCGACCGCTATGCCCAGACTTTGATCTGGGTCCTTGATCGGCCACGTTCGACCTTGTGGGTCTTTGCCTTGACCCTGGTGCTGACAGTGGGCGTGTATGCCCTCATGCCCAAGGGATTTTTCCCGCAGCAAGACACCGCTGCCGTATGGCTCGTCACCGAGGCGCCGCCCGACACCGGCTTTGCCGCCATGGCCGAGCGCCAACGCCAACTGAGCGATCTGTATTTAAATCACCCGCAGGTCCAATCGGTCGCTTCCTTCATGGGCGTGGACGGTCAAAACCCGACCTTGCACCAGGCCCGTATGTTGATCGCTTTGCGACCCAAGGCTGAGCGCAAGCCGGACTTGCCTGCTTTGCTCGACGAATTCGAGGCTCTGGGCAAGCGCTTGCCGGGCACTCGCGTGCATGCCCAGGCGGTGCAAGACCTGACTCTGGACGACCGCATCGCACGCACCCCCTACAGCCTGATGCTCAGCGGCCCCGACTTGTCCGCTTTGTCGCAGTGGGCGACCCGACTGGTCGAGCGCCTGCAAGACGACCCCCGCGTGTCTGATCTCAGCGGCGACCACGACGCCATCGGCCTGCAGGCCCATGTCCAAATCGACCGCGAAGCGGCAGCTCGGCTGGGCGTGTCGGTGGCCGCGATTGATCAGGCCTTGTACAGCGCCTATGGTCAACGTTTGGTCTCGACCATCTTCACCCAGAGCAATCAGTATCGGGTGGTGCTCGAAGCCGATCCCCAGCGCCGGGGTGGACCCTCCGATCTGCTGCGACTCAAAGTGCCCAGCCTGACGGGGGCCTTGGTCAGCCTGAGCTCGGTGGCCACTGTGACTGAACTGCCGGCGCGTTTGCAGATCAGTCATGTCGGCCAGTTCCCTGCGGTGACCCTGCACTTCAATCCGGGTCCGGGGGCTGCGCTGGGTGATGCGGTGCGCTCGTTTCAAGAGGCTTTGACCGAGTTGCGGGCGCAGGGCATGCCCGCCAGCATCGAGACCCGCTTTGAAGGTGCGGCGTCCGCCTTTCGCGATTCACTCACCAACACCCTGTGGTTGGTGCTGGCTGCGGTCATCACCATGTACATCGTGCTTGGGGTGCTGTATGAGAGCTACATCCACCCCTTGACCATTTTGTCCACATTGCCCTCGGCGGCCTTGGGTGCCTTGCTGGCCCTGTGGTTGTCGGGTCATGAATTAGGCATGATGGCCGTCATCGGCATCATCTTGCTGATTGGCATCGTCAAGAAAAACGCCATCATGATGATCGACTTTGCCCTGGATGCGCAACGCGAGCAGGGCCTGCCGCCGCGACGGGCCATTGAGCAGGCATGCCGCATGCGCTTTCGTCCCATTCTCATGACCACCTTGTGTGCATTGTTGGGGGCCTTGCCGCTCATGCTGGGCCAGGGCGTGGGCAGCGAACTGCGCCAGCCACTGGGCCTCACGCTGGTGGCGGGTTTGGCGCTGAGCCAATTGCTGACCCTCTACACCACGCCAGTGATCTACCTCGCTTTTGCCCGCTGGCATCGACAGGGGGCATCTCATCACCAGGGCATGTCATGAACCTTGTGGGTGCGATTGGGGTATTCATCGCCCGCCCAGTGGCCACCACTTTGTTGACCTTGGGCGTGGCCATGGCGGGGGCCCTGGCTTATTTCCAATTACCGGTCGCCCCTCTGCCCCAAGTCGAGTTTCCGACCATCTCGGTCAATGCCAGCATGCCGGGCGCCAGTCCCGAGACCATGGCGGCCACGGTGGCCACGCCTCTTGAGCGGGCTTTGGGGGCCATCTCGGGCGTCACCGAGATGACCTCCTACTCGACCCAAAGCGGCTCGCGCGTGACTTTGCAGTTCGAACTCAGTCGCGACATCGACAGCGCCTCGCGCGATGTCGCCGCAGCCATACAAGCCGCCTTGCCACTGCTGCCCAGTGGCATGCCCTCGGCCCCCAGCTACCGAAAAGTCAACCCAGCCGATCAACCGGTGCTGATCTTGTCCCTGACCTCAGAGGTTTTGGGGCGGGGTGAGTTGTACGACATCGCATCGACCTTGTTGGCGCAACGACTGTCCCAGGTCGAGGGCGTCGGTCAGGTGAATTTGGGTGGCGGCGCGCTGCCCGCCGTGCGCATCGAGCTCGACCCCGACCGTTTATTGGCCCAAGGCATGTCTCTCGAAGATGTGCGCCTGGCGGTGGTCGCGCACCATGGCCATCGGCCCAAAGGTCAAATCGACGACGGCCAGCGCAGCTGGCAAATCGAGTCCAACGGCCAAGCCCGCAAAGCAGCCGATTTTGCCCCTCTGGTGCTGCGTTACCAAGATGGCCGTGCCACCCGCTTGAGTGATGTGGCCGAGGTGCTCGACTCGGTGCAAGACATCCGCAATTACGGTGCGACCAACGGCAAGCCGTCCATCACCCTCATGCTGCAAAAGCAACCCGAGGCCAATGTCTTGCAGGTGGTCGATCGGGTGCGCAGCCTGCTGCCCGCCCTGACCGCCAGCCTGCCCGATTCGGTCGAACTCAAGGTCGTGCTCGATCGGACCCCAAATTTGCGTGGGTCGATTTTTGAGATTCAAAAGTCGCTCGCCATCTCGGTGGCGCTGGTCATTTTGGTCGTCGGTTTGTTCTTGCGCCGACTGCGCGCTGCCCTCATCCCCAGTGTGGCAGTGCCGGTTTCTTTGGCCGGTGCCTTGGGTGTCATGTATTTATTGGGCTATAGCCTGAACAACTTGTCCCTGATGGCCTTGACCATCGCCACTGGCTTTGTCGTTGACGATGCGATTGTGGTGCTCGAGAACGTCACCCGTCGACTCGAGAAAGGCGACACCCCCTGGCAGGCCGCCCTGGAGGGCACGCGCCAGATTGCCGTCACGGTCGTCGTCATCAGTCTGTCGCTGATCGCCGCGTTCATCCCGGTCATACTCATGGGCGGCGTGTTGGGCCGATTGTTCCAAGAGTTTGCGGTGGTTTTGTGCGCCGCTATTCTGATCTCGATGGTGGTGTCGCTCACCACCACCCCCATGATGTGTGCTGCCTTGCTGACGACACCCCCCAAGCGCCAAGTGCAAGGGCGTTCACGCTGGCGGCGCTTTTATGCCCGCTCGCTGGGTTGGAGCCTGCGTCACCCGCTGGTGCTGTGGATGATGTTGTTGGCCGTGGTGGCGCTCAACATCAACCTCTACCAGGTCATCCCCAAAGGATTTTTCCCACAACAAGACACGGGGCGAATTTTTGGCAGCATACGCGCCGATCAGAGCAGTTCGTTTCAGATCATGCAGCAGCGCCTGGACCGCTTCATCGACATCGTGCGCGCTGATCCGGCGGTGCAAGACGTCACTGGCTACACCGGCGGTTTTCAGCGCAACTCGGCCTGGATGTCGATCAGCCTCAAACCACGCGGCGAACGCGAAGCCAGCGCCGATCAGGTGGTGGCGCGCTTGCGTACCCAATTAGCCCGCGAACCAGGCGCACGCTTGTTCATGGTGCCCGGTCAGGACTTGCGCTTTGGTGCGCGCACTTCCAGTTCGCAATTTGAATACACCGTCAAAGCCGACGACCTAGAAGACCTCAAGATCTGGGGGCCTCGCATCCGTTCGGCCTTGATGCGACTCAAAGAGATTGAGGATATCAGCACCGAGTTCGAAGACCGGGGTTTGCAAACTGCTCTGGTCATTGACCGCGAGGCGGTGGCCCGGCTCGGCCTCTCTATGCGCGACATCAGCACGGCCTTGCAAAATGCCTATGGTCAGCGGCAAATCGGTGTCATCTACAACCCGCTGAACCAGTACCGCGTCGTACTCGAAATCGCTCCACGATATTTGCAAGACGACCAAACTTTGCAGCGTCTGCAATTCATCAACGACCAAGGGCGCCCCGTCCCACTGTCTGCCTTTGCCCGGCTCGAACTCAGCAACACGGCCTTGGGGGTCGGTCACGACTCTGGCGTCCCCTCCGACACCTTCAGCTTCAACCTGGCCCCGGGCGTCTCTTTGTCGCAAGCGACCGATGCGGTCAAGCAGGCGCTGGACGATTTGCGCATGCCGATCCATGTGCGTGGCAGCTTCTCTGGTTCGGCCAGCGCATTTCAGCGCTCGCTCGAATCGCAGCCCTTGCTCATTCTGACCGCCCTCATCACGCTGTATCTCTTGTTGGGCATGCTCTACGAAAGCCTGTTGCACCCCATCACCATCCTGTCAACCCTGCCCTCGGCAGGGGTTGGGGCCTTGTTGGCCCTGCTGCTCACCCGCACTGAATTCAGCCTGATTGCGCTCATCGGAGTGATTTTGTTGATCGGCATTGTCAAAAAAAATGCCATCCTCATGATCGACCTGGCCTTGCAATATCAACGTGCCGGGGCCAGTGCCCCGCAAGCCATCTTGCGCGCCGCCTTGCGACGTGCCCGCCCCATATTCATGACCACCCTGGCTGCCATGTTGGGCGCATTGCCCCTGGCTTTGGGGCAGGCCGAAGGGGCCGAGTTGCGTCAACCCCTGGGTTTGTCGGTGCTCGGGGGGCTGTTGCTGAGTCAACTGCTCACCCTGTACACCACGCCAGTGGTCTTTGTGACCGTGGACCGCTGGCGACAGCGTTACCTCACTTGGCGTGCCCGCCCGTTAACATCAAGCCCGTGATGCATACACTGACCCTTCATCGCTTAGGACTGTTTTTGGCCGCTCTGGCTTTGGCCGCCTGTACTCAGGTTCCGCCCTTGCCAGACGCACAATTGGGCGGCATCGAGCGCTTTCGGCAAGCCCCGTCCGACCGAACCGCCCAGGCGCTGACCGTGGATCCGTCCTTATCGCGCGACACCTGGCCTTGGTGGACGGTGCTCAAGGACCCGGTTTTAAACCGGTTGCAGGACGAGTTGCTGCAAGCCAGTCCATCTTTGCAGGTGCTGGCCGCTCAAACCCGACAAGCCCAGGCGGCTCTCATGGCGGCTCAGGCCAGCCTGTGGCCCAGCCTCAATCTCAATGCGTCAGCCACACGCAGCGCCAATCAGTTGGCAGCGGTGCAGGGCACCAGTTACAGCGTATCGGCGCCCCTGACCTGGGAGATCGACCTCTGGGGCCGACTCGACGCCCAGGCCCAGTCGGCCTTGGCGACTCTGGAGGCGACCCGTGACGATTGGGCCGCCGGTCGTCGCGCTGCCCAATCGACCCTGGTGCAGACCTACGTAGCCCTGCGTACCGCAGAGCGGCAACGCGATGCGCTTTGGCGCGCCGAGCAGGCGTATCAACGCTCGCTGGAGCTCACCCAGGCGCGTTGGCAAGCAGGGGTGGCCGCCAGCACTGATGTGGCGCAAGCCCAGACCCAATGGCACACCGCCCGGGCTCAGCGCATCGACCTCGACACCCAGCGCGCCCAACTCGAACACGCCATCGCCAGCTTGCTGGGTCGCCCGCCTGCCCACTTTTTACTGGAACCGCTGCAGGCCGAGCGTTTGTCGCAATGGCCGCTCAGTCCCCCCGACTTACCGCCCAATATCCCCGCCAATTTGCTCCTGCAACGCCCCGATTTGCAGGCCGCCAAACGACGTTTTGAAGCCGCCAATGCCCAGATCGGTATCACCGAGGCGGCCTTTTTCCCGACTGTCAATTTCAATGTGGCGGCGGGTTATCGCTCGCGTGAAATCGGCAACTGGATCAGTGCTGGTAATCAGTTTTGGTCCGTCGGTCCCAGTCTGGCCATGAACCTGTTTGACTTTGGTCTGCGCCGAGCCAATCGGGCGCAAGCCCTGGCCACGCGTGATCTGGCCTTGGCCAATTACCGGCAAGCGGTGCTCACCGCTTACCAAGAGGTCGAAGACAACCTTGTCGCCAGCGTCCAATTACATGCGCAAGAAGAGGCCCAAGGTCTGGCTTGGCAGGCTGCCCGCCGAAACCTCGAGCTGACCGAGGCGCAATACCTGGCCGGTACCGTCAGCTACCTCAATGTGGTGGTGGCGCAAACCTCGGCGCTGAATGCCGAACGCGCCTGGCTCGATGTGCAGTCGCGCCGTTGGTTGGCCACCAACAAACTCATGGCTGGGGGCTTGCGTTATTAGGCAAGCTCAGAGCTTGCCTAGACTGGGCAATGGCCTGGGTGTGGGCCTCCAACAGGGCCTGGCCCAAGGCCGGACCGCTCAAGCCTTGGGCCAGCGCTTTTTGGGTCACCGCCTTGGCGTCGACCGCCAGGACCGCCTGCAAGGCCTGCCGCCAGTTTTGCGCCGCTTCGATGGCTTGTATCGTCACCCCCGAACGAAAGGCCAATTCAATCAATTCGCTCGCCCTTTGGGGTCGACGTTGCACATCCAGTCGGTGCAATAAATCCGTGGCCTGCTCGGCATTGGCCGAGCGTTGCATCAAAAGAGGTCGATACTCGGCCCAGGCCCAGGCAATGTCGGCCACCGCTGCGGGCACTCGCAAGCGTTCGTTGATCTGCTGAACGTGCGCCGCAGAGGTCCCACTCAACCACAGGGCCCACCTGCAAGCCAAGCTGGCCTGATCCCAAAACCGCAGCGCTGTCCAGGGCGGATCGCGGCCCACGTTCGGTGGTTTGATCTCTGGCCACAGGCGGGTCCATGCACCACATTCCACCAACACTTGGGCCATGCGCATCGGATGGCTGGTCATCAAGCCGCGCTCTAATTCTTGCCAGACCCGCTCTGGCACCAGCGCATCGACTTCGCCCAATGCCACCATCTCTTGGCACAAGGCCAGGGTTTCAGAGGCCACCTGGAAGTCGCCAAAGCGGGCCGCAAATCGCGCCAGTCGCAAGATCCGCACCGGGTCCTCCCGAAACGCCTCGGTGACATGGCGCAACACCTTGCGTGCTAAATCGGTTTGGCCGCCGTAGGGGTCGATCAATCGGCCATGGACATCTTGCGCCATGGCATTGATCGTCAGATCGCGTCGCGCCAGGTCTTGCTCCAGCGTCACCTCGGGCGAGGCGTGTACCACAAAACCCTTGTAGCCCATACCGGTTTTGCGCTCGGTGCGCGCCAGTGCGTGCTCTTCTCGCGATTCGGGGTGTAAAAAAACGGGGAAATCACGCCCCACAGGCACAAAACCTTGGGCCAACATTTGGGCAGGAGTGGCGCCCACCACCACCCAGTCGCGGTCCGACCCCGACAGGCCCAACAGGGCATCGCGTACCGCACCGCCGACCAGATAAATTTCCAATGGTCACTCCTATGCGCTGGCATCCTACCGCAAAGGGGCTGATTTCAGGCTGGAAAGACGCTTGCCAGGCCAGCCCCTCGCCCCCAACCCAGTTCGACCAAGCCCTTGTATCGCCCTGTCAACACATTGTCGACTTGCAGCGACGCTAAATTGTCGCGGCTCATCAGTGGCTCGCCCGGCAAGCATTCCATCAGCATGGCTTGCATCCAGGCCAAAGGGTAGGGCAAGGGCACGATGGGCCGTGGACATGCCGCCCAGCGCCCCGCATGGCGCACCAACTCGGCCAGGGTCAGCACCTCGGGGCCGCCCAACTCCAGCGTGCCACCCGATGCGTGCGGATCGCGCACCACCTGAGCGACCACTTGCGCCACGTCCTGCACCCAAACCGGTTGTAAGCGCGAGTCTGCGCCAGCCAGCGGTATCACCGGCGCCAGTTTTTGCAGTCGGGCAAAGAGGTTGATGAAACGGTCATCGCTGCCGAAAATCACACTCGGTCGAATCAGGGTCAACTTCAAGCCCTTCGCTTGGGCCACTTCGCGCAAAGCCTGCTCACCCCGTCCTTTGCTGCGCTGATACATCGACGGTCCTTCAGGGTCTGCGCCCAAGGCACTGAGGTGAATCAACTCGCTCACCCCGTTCAAGGCGCAGGCCTGCGCCACGCGTCGGGGCAATTGCACATGCAACGCATCAAATCGGGCTTCATCGCCTTGCAAGACCGCAATCAGGTGGACCACCAGGTCGTACTGTCGTACCAAGTGGCCCAGCGCCGCATCGTCCATCACGTCCAGTGGGTGTATGGTCACGGTGGGCCAAACCTGAAGCGCTTGGGCATGTCGCGAGTGACGCGTGGCCACGCCCACCGGATGGCCCAGACGGGCCAGGGCGGCACAAACATGGCGACCCACAAAACCACTACCGCCCAGCAACAAGACTTTTTTCACCATACAACTCCTTCGCCAGATTGATGCAGAGATTCCCTGGATTTTCTCGCGCCCTACATAGCCCATGACGCTGCGGGGAAATGCAGTGGGAAACCCACTGTGGCAGGGTCAGGCCGGCGTCATTGATAATCAGGGGATGAACGCACTGCTCGCCCTCAAACAAAGCACCACGGTCGTCGCCGACACGGGCGAATTCGCCCAACTGGCCCAATTCAAGCCGCAAGACGCCACCACCAACCCGTCATTGATACTCAAGGCAGTTCAAAAGCCCGAGTACCAGCCGCTATTGAGCCAGGTCGTCGCCCAGCACCGCAGCCTGAGCCAGGACGAGATCATGGATCGGTTGCTGGTGCGATTTGGCCTGAATATTCTCGATACCATCCCGGGGCGTGTCTCCACCGAGGTCGATGCCCGACTCAGTTTCAATACAGAGGCCACCTTGGCCCGGGCGCGTCGTCTGATTCAGCTCTACCGGGCCGAGGGCATAGACACCGAGGGCAGGGTGCTGATCAAAATCGCCGCCACCTGGGAGGGCATTGCTGCCGCCCAGACCCTGGAGCAAGAAGGCATTCACACCAACCTGACCTTGCTGTTTGCCTACTGTCAGGCGCTGGCCTGTGGCCAGGCGGGTGTTCGCCTCATATCGCCCTTTGTCGGGCGCATATACGACTGGACCAAAAAGGCCGCTGGCCCCCAGTGGGACGAAGCTGCCAACGCCGGCGTCAACGACCCAGGCGTGAAATCAGTGCGCGCTATTTACAACCACTTTAAAAACCATGGCATCCGCACCGAGGTCATGGGCGCGAGTTTTCGCAACATCGGCCAGGTCATGGCCTTGGCCGGTTGCGATCTATTGACCATCAGCCCCGAACTGCTGACCCAGCTCAGCCAAAGCGACACCCCGGTGCCGCGACAACTCAGCCCCGAGTTGGCTCAGCAATCGCCCAGTCCAGCGCTGCGATTTGACGAAGCCTCCTTTCGTTACGCCTTGAATGACGATGCCATGGCCACCGAAAAACTGGCCGAAGGCATACGGGCCTTTGCCCACGATGCGATCAAGCTCGAGGCTTTGTTCTAGCGTCATTGGGTGACGAGCCCGAATCCATGAAGCCGATCCTGCTGATCTGCGCTGGCGCCATGTTGGCACCCCTGGACTCGTCTGTGAATGTGGCATTCGCTGACATCACCCAGTCGTTTGACATCGCGCCGGCACAAATTCAATGGGTGATCTTGCCTTTTGTGATGGCGCAATCGCTGGCCTCTTTGTGCTTCGGTCGTTGGGGCGACCTCTATGGACACCGCCGCATTTTTGCCTTGGGCTTGGCGGCCTGTGTGCTGACCCATGCCGCCATCACTTTGTCGGCCGATTACCCGACTCTGGTCATCTGGCGCGCTATTCAGGGTGCCGCCGTCGGCATGGTCGTGGCTTGTGCACCAGCCCTGGTCAGCCGAGCGGTGGACGTCGCCCAAATTCCGCGTGCACTGGCCCAATACTCGGCGGCCATCAGCGCTGGCATGATTTTGGGGCCCTTGCTGGGGGGGCTGTTGGTCCACGCTTTGGGCTGGACGGGTGTTTACATGTATCGGGTGTTGTGGGCAGCAGCGGTGTTGCTCGCCTTACCCTGGGTGCTGGGCTCTGAGACCCGTGTCATTCCAACGGGGCAAAGCCGTGCCGCATGGGACGGACGGGCATTTCGGGCCCCGCATGTTCTGGTCTTGCAAGCCAGTGCCGTGCTGATTTATCTGAGCACCTTCACGATCATGCTCTGGGTGCCCTTTTTGTTGGCTGGTTGGCCTGAGTTGGGCTCTATCGGGGCCGGATTGATTCTGGCGGTTTTTCCCGCCGGTGCTTTGACCGCCAGCTTATGCGCCGCTCGCTGCCCTTGGCCGCCGGGCCCTCAACACTCCAAGGCTTGGGTGCGCTGGGGGCTTGCGGGGGCCGCATTGGGTTTGGCCATTGCCGCTTACGCCGCCTGGACCGATTGGCGTGTGCTTTTGGTATTTGCCTTGGGCCTGTGTGGGCTGGGTTTGGGTGCTTTTCAGTCGGGCTATTTCGAGCAAACCCTGCGCTGGTTGCCTGCCGATCAAAGGGGTCTGGCCGGTGCCTTGGTCAATGCCATGCGATTATTGGGTTTGCTCATGGGGGTGCCGGCCCTCAGCGCCTTGGGCCAGCATCTGGGTATCGCCCACACCTTGGCCATCGCCGCTGGGGTGACCGCTGCGGGCTTATGTTTGCTGAGCTTGCTTCCCAAATCACTCAAGGTGCCTTGAGCCTGAATCGGCCAGGGTGCTCAATGGCCACCTCCTGCCGGTCTTGCCCGATGGGGTTCATGACCGGTTTCGGCGTGGTCAACACCAAACTTCGATTCCGATTGCCCGAAAATTGACGCACAAAGGGCAAAGTCAAATGGCTCCAATCGTCATAGTCGTGCAAAGACTGATACTGCTGATCCTGATTCAAATCCACCTGGATCGTCCCCGAGGTCAGGCTACCGTTCAAATCCCAGTCGGCATAGGCCCCTCCCGTTGTGCCACGGCCCATATGGTCGGCTTCATTCAAGGTCTGCTCGTTTAACACAGTGCTGCTGCCGCTCGAATAATCAATGATAAAACTGGTGCCACAAGGTGATGCCGTCAAATTGCACGGGGATGATGTGTCGCTGGTCGCCTCTCGCCGCCAACGCTCAAAAGCACTGGCGGTGCGCGGGTCGGGGTCCAACCCTGTGAGGGAATAAAGGTAATTCATGATGCTGAAATAGTTCGGTTTGTAATTCGTGTCCTCATCCCCACCGTGCCGCAAGCCCAGGTTGTGTCCCAGCTCGTGCATCACCGTGGCTGCCTGAAAATTGATCGTCGCATTGCGCCGATCGCTGTCGGACAAACTCAAGCCACAACCGCCCAGGGTGACCAAAAAATCATTGCCCAACAACTCACCCACACCACTGCTGCCGCAACTGCCATCGACGTTTTGCGACACCGCGAATAGCGCGTAATGAAAAATCGCCCGCCGGCGCAAATCCATGAATTCATCCTTCCAGTCGTAAATGCTGCGCCGGGTGCTGCTATTGCGGACACAAGTCGATTGATCGGTGGTGGTACACCTCTCCAGCGGTACGCGGTAATCGGTCTGCCCCAAATTAAAGTCGGCGGTTGAAAAACTAGAGCTAAAGGCGCTGCCCGCATCAAACGAGACCACGATGTCGTGCGAGGCGAAAGCATCGACCACCTTTTGCAAAGCCGCTTTTTGCACCACGACTCCAGCGTCGTTGCTCCACATCTGATCGACTTCCAGAAACAGGTTTTTGGTGCCTGTTCGGGCCCCCATGGCGTACAGGTCCAGGCCGGCATAAGTCCCCCCCTGCACTTCGGCGGAATCGGGGATGCCGTCTTGATCTTCGTCCAATACCCCGGGGCCGACATCGTTTCGGCCCGCTGGCGTCACCCAATCCACACTGACCCAATCGGCTGCGCTGCGGGTATTGGTGGCGCCATATGAGGTGTAAGGCCGAACAATGGCGCGACCATGGTCGGTGGGACTCGAAGGCAAGGCCGGCACGTTGGCACCATTCCAGGCCTGTGCGCTCAAGGGAAGCAAAGCTAGATCGCCAAAGCTCACAAAGTCGACCGTCGCGCCGTCTTTTACCAACTCGATCAAACCCGAGTCTTGCCAAATCGGGATCAGGTTGCCTTGTCGTACTTTCATGTTTTGTGTGCTGATTTGGGCTCGGTTACTGGCATTGCCCGACACAATCGCATAAGCATCGGGCGCCAACAGCACGGCGGGCAGGTCGAAAGTGGCAAGACTGACGCTTTTTGTCACCACGTCCACGGCATAAGAGCGAAGCTGGAATTGGTTCATTTGCAAAGACACACTCGAGGTGTTGTGGACCTCAAACCAACAATCCGCATTCAAGTAGTAACAACTCGATACCTCAGAGATCACCAAGCCGATTTCCAGCGGCGGCCAATCCACAACCCCCAGGTTGTTGTCTTTGCCC
>CAYMJT010000015.1:332-29959 GCA_964390775.1 uncultured Bordetella sp. | reverse complement strand
TTTTCAGCGGCTCGGCTTTGGCCGCTGCCGCAGGGGCAGGCGCTTCTTCTTTTTTAGAGCAAGCCGCCAGAGTGACTGCGGCGAATACGGGCAGCGCGAATGCCCACAAGGTGAGACGGCGAGAGAAAAATGGCATGGCAAGACCTTTCTAAGTTCAATTATGCGTTGGGATGGAAAGACCGCCCCAACGATGCGGGCATGTGGACCCGTATCCAGCTCGGGTTGCGAGAGATCAACACCAGGACCACCACCGTGGCCAAATAGGGCATGGCGGTCAGCCATTGGCTTGGGACTTCAATGCCCATGCCCTGCAAATGAAATTGCAACATGGTCACCCCGCCAAACAAATAAGCCCCCAACAGCACACGGGCGGGTCGCCAAGTGGCAAAGGTGGTCAAGGCCAGCGCGATCCAGCCCTTACCCGCCACCATCCCTTGTACCCACAGGGGGGTGTAGATGACCGACAAATAGGCGCCGGCCAGGCCACACAGGGCCCCACCCGCCATCACCGCCGCCATGCGGATCAGGCGCACCCGATAGCCCAGTGCATGGGCCGATTCGGGCGACTCACCCACCGCGCGCAAGATCAGGCCCGAGCGACTGCGATCGAGCCAGAGCATCAGGCCCAACCCCAAGGCGATGGCCAAATAGACCAGGGGATGGTGTTTGAACAGAGCCGTGCCCAGCCAAGGCAAATCCGACAAATAAGGCACTGCATAAGCCACCCGATCGGGCAACTGCTCTTTCACATAAGACAGCCCCGCAAAGGCGGAAAGCCCTGCACCGAACAAACTCAGGGCCAATCCAGTGGCGTAGGCATTGGTGCCCAAACCAATCACCAAGACACCAAACACCGCAGCCAGCAGGGCACCACTGCCCATGCCAGCCAGAAAACCCAGCATGTCGCTGCCGGTATGAACCACGGTCGCAAAACCCGCCAAAGCGGCGCACAGCATCATGCCCTCGGCGCCCAGATTGACCACGCCCGATTTTTCGTTGATGAGTAAACCCAAGGCCGCCAAGGCCAATACCGTTCCCGCTTGCAAGGTGGCTGCCAATAACAGGGCTTGGGTTTCCATCAGGCTTGCCTCCAACGCAAGCGGCGTTGCACCAGGGTGTCGCAAGCCAGGAGTGCAAACAGCAGCAATCCCTGGAACACGCCCGTGATCGACTTGGGCAAACCCAAACGCGACTGCGCCAATTCGCCCCCGATGTAGAACATGCTCATCAAGACCGCCGATAGCACCAGGCCCACGGGATGCAAACGCCCGACAAAGGCCACAATGATGGCCGCAAAACCGTAGCCCGTCGGCACATACGGCGTGAGTTGTCGAATCGGCCCCGCCACCTCCAGTGCGCCAGCCAGACCGGCCATGACCCCCGAGATACCCAGCGCGCTCCACAAGGCCCGACGCGAAGAAAAACCAGCATAACGAGCCGCCAGCGGGGCCAGACCCCCCACCTGTTGGGCGTAGCCAGCGCGGGTTCGGAACAGGTACAGCCACAACAGCAGCACCCCGATCAGGGCGAACAAGAGCCCCAAGTGCATGCGTGAGCCGTCCATCAGTCGCGGAACTTGGGCCACCGCATCGAAGGTGCGCGACTGCGGAAAGTTGTAACCCGCCGGGTCTTTCCACGGGCCATAAACCAAATAAGCCAGCAGCATCTCGGCCACATACACCAGCATCAGGCTAACCAGAATTTCGCTGGCATGAAATCGGTCGCGCAACCAGGCGGTGATGGCGGCCCAGGCCCCGCCACCCAACATGCCCGCAACGAGCACCAGCACAAAGAACCCACTCGGGCTACTGCGATCGGCCAGCAAGGCGACCCCAGAGGCGGCGACGGCGCCCACCACGAACTGCCCCTCGGCGCCTATGTTCCAGACATTCGAACGAAAACACACCGCCAGTCCCAAGGCAATCAGCAGCAATGGGGTGGCCTTGATGCTCAATTCGCCCCAAGCATAGGCCGAGCGGATCGGCTCATAAAAAAACATTTGCAAAGCCCGCCATGGGTCTTTGCCCAAAGCCAGAAAGAGCAGCACGCCAATCAACACCGTCAGCAACAGTGCCAGCAGGGGCGAGGCCCAAACCCAAAACCGGCTGGGCGCAGGGCGGGGTTCAAAGCGCCACATGCGTCCCCCCCGACCAAAGACCGCTCATCCACTCACCGATCAGCTCGGGCGTGGCCTGATCGCGTGCCAAAGGTGGCGAGAGTCGACCCCCAGCCATGACCTGAATGCGATCAGACAACTCGAGCAATTCATCGAGTTCCTCGCTGACCAACAAGACTGCGCAGCCCGCATCGCGCAAGCGCAGCAATTCGCCCCGAATCTGTGCCGCCGCACCGACATCGACGCCCCAAGTGGGCTGGGCAATGATCAACACCCGCGGATCGGCGCTGATTTCACGCCCGACGATGAACTTTTGCAAATTACCGCCTGATAAAGATCGGGCCAGTGCGCCCTCGCCACTGGCCTTGACCTGAAAGCGCGTCAGGATGTCACGGGCTTGGCTGGCCAACTGGGCCCCTCGAATCCAACCCCCAGGCCCCAGCGCCTCGGTGCGGGTCAGCAACACGTTTTGGGTCAAGCTCAACTCAGGCACTGCACCGCGCCCCAACCGTTCCTCGGGGACAACATGCAAGCCCAGCGCACGTCTGCGCGCAGGGCCCCAGGCAGCGACCGACTGCCCCAAAAGACTCACACTCGAATCGGGGGCACGGGTGTCCTCCCCCGACAAAACCGACAGCAGCTCACGCTGACCGTTGCCCGACACACCGGCCAGTCCCAACACTTCGCCAGCGCGCAGCGCCAGACTCACATCTTGCAAATCGGTACCAAAGGGATCTGAACGAGGCAAATGAAGATGGGTCACTTGCAAGCGAAGCTCACCCGCAGGCTTAGGGGTCGGGCGCAAGGGGGGCGGGTCTTGTCCGATCATCATTTTGGACAGCGAGGCGTTGCTCTCTTCACGCGGATCGCAGCGCCCACTCACTCGCCCTGCCCTGAGCACGGTGCATGCTGAGCACAGGGCGCGGATCTCGTGCAATTTATGGCTGATGTAGAGCACGCTGCGCCCCTCATCGGCCAAACGGCGCAATACCTCAAACAACTGCCCCACCGCTTGCGGCGTCAGAACCGAGGTCGGTTCGTCCAGAATCAGTAGCTTGGGGTTGGTGAGCAAGGCGCGAATGATTTCGACCCGCTGCATCTCACCCACGCTCAGGGTGTGCACCGGACGCTCGGGATCGATGTCCAATCCGTAGGCAAGGGATTGCTGTCGGATGCGCTGCGTCACTTCGCTCAAGCCCGAATCGCGTGGCAAGCCCAACCAGACATTTTCGGCCACACTGAGGCTGTGAAACAAGCTGAAATGCTGAAACACCATGCCGATGCCCAGGGCTCGCGCCTGTAGCGGGTTTCGAATGCGCACCGGCTCGCCATTGAAGATGATTTCGCCAGCGTCGGGCTGTACGGCCCCGTAGATGATTTTCATCAAGGTCGACTTGCCGGCACCGTTTTCGCCCAATACGGCATGAATCTCCCCCGGCAAGACCTGCAAATCGATGGCGTCATTGGCCACCACGCCAGGGTAGCGTTTGGTGATGCCTTGCAAGGACACTAAGGGGAGCGACATGGATGTCTATGATAAGCCCAGCACGAAAAAGCCCTCCCCCTTTTGGGGGGAGGGCCGACACGATTGGGGCGCCACGGTGGCGGCACCCCGCTGCTCACGATCAGTGGAACTGTTCTTCTTCGGTCGAGCCAGTCATGGCCTTGACCGAGGAGGCGCCGCCTTGAATCACGGTGGTCACGTCGTCAAAATAACCTGCACCCACTTCTTGCTGGTGCGAGACAAAGGTGTAACCCATCTCGCGGGCGGCGAACTCGGGCTCTTGCACCATGTTCACATAGTGCTTCATGCCCTCGCCGCGAGCATAGGCGTGCGAGAACTTGAAGGTATTGAACCAGTTCAGGTGGATGCCCGCCAAGGTGATGAACTGATACTTATAGCCCATGGCTGACAACTCTTCCTGGAACGCCGCGATGGTCTTGTCGTCCAGATTTTTGCGCCAATTGAACGAGGGTGAGCAGTTGTACGACAACAGCTTGCCAGGGTATTTGGCATGGATGGCTTGGGCGAATTCACGCGCAAAGCCCAGGTCGGGGGTGCCGGTTTCGCACCACACCAGATCGGCCACGCCTGCATAGGCCAAGCCACGGCTGATGGCTTGCTCAAGGCCGTTTTTGACCCGATAAAAGCCCTCAGGCGTGCGCTCGCCCGTCAGGAAAGGACGGTCGTTGGCATCGTGGTCGCTGGTCAGCAAATTGGCAGCCTCGGCATCGGTGCGAGCCAACACAATGGTCGGCACGCCCATGACGTCGGCGGCGAAGCGAGCGGCTTGTAATTTCTCAACGGCTTCCTGGGTGGGAATCAACACCTTGCCGCCCATGTGGCCACATTTTTTCACGGCCGCCAACTGGTCTTCGAAGTGCACGCCAGCCGCACCGGCGCCGATCATGTTCTTCATCAACTCAAAGGCGTTGAGCACGCCGCCAAAGCCAGCTTCGGCATCGGCCACGATGGGCAGGAAGTAATCGATGTAATCCTTGGTGCCGGGCTCGATGCCGCGCTGCCACTGGATTTCATCGGCACGGCGGAAGGTGTTGTTGATGCGACGGACCATGGCCGGCACCGAGTCATAGGCGTACAAGGACTGATCGGGGTACATGGTTTCGCTGGTGTTGCCGTCGGCCGCTACCTGCCAACCCGACAGATACACCGCCTCAAGACCCGCCTTGGCCTGTTGCATGGCCTGGCCACCCGAGATGGCACCAAAAGAATTGACATAGCCTTTTTTGGCCTCGCCATTGATCAAACGCCAGAGTTTGTCGGCACCGCGACGGGCCAAGGTGTGCTCAATATGCACGCTACCGCGCAAGCGCACCACGTCGGCAGCGCTGTAGTTGCGAACCACGCCTTTCCAGCGGGGGTTGTGAGCCCATTCTTTTTCGAGGGCTTCGATTTGTTGTTGACGACTGAGTTGGTCATGAATGGATTGAGGCATATCAGGCTCCGAGGTGGGTTGGACAAAGAATCGAATTCAATGAATTTCGATGGATTCAGTGTATCCGCATACCCAGACACCTTCACCTCTTATGTCTTATAGAAGAATTATTTTTTATCGTTTATTTTCAATGATTTAAATATTGTTTTTTGTATTATAAAATTCTTTTTCTCATATTGGGAAATTTTGCTGCGCCGCATCATGGCTATTTTTCATGATGTAAAAAGAAATTTCACCTCAGTTTCATCGTCTGATGGGCCCGCTGCAGCAAGGTCAAACACTGTGGGACAACAGCTCATCACGGGATGCCGTGTGTGCGCTCTTTCAGTCAACGAGCGCCGCCATGCAGCCCGGCAAGGGTAGGTTCCATGCAGCTTCAAAGCCCTTGAAAACCGGAATTTTCAGGGCTGAAAACCCCCCGTTAAAGGTGCACAAGTGGGCTAGAAACCATGGTTTGCAGGCGATTTTTTCCCTTGGACCGCCAATTTCCGTGGTGCCAAGAATGAAAAAAACAACATTTCCCTCTGAAAAAATTGATTTTTCACTTGGAAAAGAGCGAATTTACCTTTAGCATCCGTGGTGCTGAAAGCGTGCACGCATTCAGTTCATTCATTAACTTCTAGAAGGAATTGAGATCATGGCAACTGCAAAGAAAAAAGCCCCGGCAAAAAAACCCGCCGCCAAAAAAGCTGCGGCTAAAAAGCCCGCCGCCAAAAAGGTAGCCGCCAAGAAGCCGGCGGCCAAGAAGCCCGCCGCGAAGAAAGTCGCTGCCAAGAAGCCCGCCGCGAAAAAAGCCGCTGCGAAAAAAGCGCCTGCCAAGAAGCGCACCCCGAACGCTGCGTTCATGAAGCCCATGACCCCCAGCGCCGCTTTGGCCGCTGTGATCGGTTCGCATGCCGTGCCGCGCACCGAAGTGGTCAGCAAACTGTGGGCCTACATCAAGAAGAACGGTCTGCAAGACAAGACCAACAAGCGCGCCATCAACGCCGACGCCAAACTGCGTGAAGTGTTTGGCAAAGGCCAGGTCACCATGTTTGAACTGGCCGGCCTGATTGGCAAGCACCTCAAGTGATTCTTTTCACCTGAAGCGAAAAGGCCGCTGAAACAGCGGCCTTTTTTTTCGCTCCCCATCGCTGAATTATTTTTGTTTGGCCAAAGCCGCTTGCCGAATGGCACTCATGGTGGTGCGTGTGGTGATCACCTCGGGGTCAAGCACCACCTCGATCAAGGTTCCGCGATCCGCACGCAAGGCTTGCGCAAAGGCGGGCTCGAATTCTGCGGTCTGCGTGATGCGCACCCCCTCATACCCATAGGCCTTGGCCAGGCCCACAAAATCGGGGTTTTGTAATCGGCTGCCACTCTCGTGGCTGGGGTATTCGCGTTCTTGGTGCATGCGGATGGTGCCGTACATGCCGTTGTTGAGCAACACAATGATGCTTTTGCCTCCGTGCTGTGACGCGGTGGCCAACTCTTGACCATTCATCAGGAAGTCGCCATCGCCAGCGATGGTGAAGGCGGGTCGCCCGGTGACGATGCTGGCGGCAATACCGGCCGGAACGCCATAGCCCATGGCCCCCGATGTCGGGGCCAGTTGGGTCTTGAGGCCGCGCGCCAGGCCATGGTATCGATGGAATCGATGCGCCCAGCTGGCGAAATTGCCGGCGCCGTTGGTGACCACGGCATCGGCGGGCAAAAGGCGGTTGACGATCGACATAATGGCGGCCATGTCGATGGGTCCTGGCAAAGCTTGCGGCTGCAAATTGGCCAGATAATCGGCGTGAATTTGCGTCGTCCGCTCAGCCCATGGCAACTCGGCGGGCGCACTCAGTACCTCCAAAGAACGGGCTGCCGCATTCATGGTCGACAAAATAGCCAGATCGGCCCGATACACCCGGTTGAGCTCTTCGGCACCGCCATGGATGTGAACCAGCTTTTGTTTGGGCCGTGGGGCCTGAATCAGGGTATAGCCCCCAGTGGTCATTTCGCCCAAGCGCGGTCCAATCACCAACAACAGATCGCTGTCCTGTATGTGTTGCGCCAGTTTGGGCGATGGGCCGATGCCGACGTCGCCTGCGTACTGCGGATGGTGGTTGTCAAAGGTGTCTTGAAAGCGAAAGGCATTGCCCACCGGTAATTTCCAATTCTCGGCAAAGCGCTGCAAGGCTTGCGCCGCTTGTGGGGTCCAGCCGCCACCGCCGGCGATGACCAAGGGTTTGCTGGACTGCAACAGCATCTCGCGCAAAGTGCGCAATGAACCTGGGTCACTCCAAGCCTCGACCGGCTCCAGACGCGGCAGGGGGCGGGCCTGCACTGGACGGGTCAGCATGTCCTCGGGCAATACCACCACCACCGGACCGGGCCGGCCATTCATGGCGGTGGCAAATGCGCGTGAGACGTATTCGGGGATGCGCTCTGGGTCGTCAATCCGCTCGACCCGCTTGGCCATCCCCTTGGTGTTGGGGCCAAAAAAGGTGTTGTAGTCCAGCTCCTGAAACGCCTCGCGGTCGCGGCAGTCTGAACCCACATCGCCCACGAACAGCACCAAGGGGGTGCTGTCCTGAAAAGCCGTGTGGATGCCTATCGAGGCATTGGTGGCCCCGGGTCCCCGGGTGACAAAACACACCCCAGGGCGACCCGTCACGCGCGCTTGGGCGTCGGCCATATAAGCCGCCCCCCCTTCTTGGCGGTTGATCACAAAGCGGATTTTGTCCCGGTGTGCATGAAAACCGTCAAGAACGGCCAGATAGCTTTCACCCGGTACCCCAAATGCATGCGTGATGCCCTGCTCGATCAGGCATTCCACCAATAAATGGCCGGCCAGTGCTTGCGTCATATTGCTGCTCCAGTGTTGGGTTGCTTGGGATGAGCTTGCAAACTGCGGGTCAGGGCCACCGATACCCCAGCTCCCCCCAATAAGAAAAGGGCCGCACCCGACAGCGTGAGGCCATAAAAACCGTGGTCCATGAGAACGCCAAAGATCAGCGGCGATACCGCCGATCCCAGATCAAGACCCGCAAAGACCAAGCCGTACACGCGGCCCGTCGCCCCGACTGGGGTCGCACGCTTGATCATCAGATCGCGGGCAGGCGCACCCATGCCGACTGCCAGTGCGGTCAATACCAAGCTGGCGGGGGTACCCCAAGGTCCCAATAAAGCGGTGGCGCTCAAGAGCATGAGCGCAGCGGCCGCCCCCATGCAAAGGGCCACAATGCGCTCGACCCGATCGGGCCAACGGGTGGTGGCAAATCCACCCACAAAATTGCCCGCTGCCGCCGTCAGCAGGTAAGCCGACAAAACCAGGCTGGCTTGAGCCAGCCCCATTTCGTGTACTTTCTGCAAAATGGGCACCAAAAAATTTTGCACCACCGAATAGGTCATGGTCATGCAAAACAAAAACACGAAACTCCACACCACGGCGGGTTGACGCAGCAAGTCCCACAGGGTGTAGTGGGGCTTGGGTGTGGCCCCCGTGCCCGGCCCCACGTCGACCGGCAGGGGCCTGGACTCCAGCCAGAGCCGACGCCAGATGCACAGCAGCAACAAAGCCGCATAGACCCCCGCCGCCCCTATATAGGCCCAGCGCCAGGACCCCAGACCACTCAAGCCGACCATGAAAGGGGGTGCCAGGGCCCAACCCAAAGTGCCCGAGACATTGTGGATGCTGTAGGCATGACCCAAACGCAAGGGCGATACCTGACGATTCAGTACCGAATAATCGACTGGATGGTGCACTCCGTTGCCCAGCCCCAGCAAAACCGCACCCAGCAACAGATCGGCCATGCCTTGGGCCTGCGCCAACACCCCACACGACAGCACCATCAACGCCTGCGCCCCATACAGCACACGGCGCGCGCCGCGTCGGTCGACCACAAAGCCCGAATAGGTTTGGGCCAAGAAAGAGACGGCAAAAAACAAGCTGACCACGCTACCCAGTTGAGCATAACTCAGCCCCAACTCGCTCACCCAAAAGGGGAACATGAGGGGCAGCAAGAGGTGCGAGAAATGCGAACTGGCATGACAGGCAGCCACCAGCCCGATGACGGAGATATCGTGACGCCACGGCTGGGCGCTGGCCACAGCCGTCATGGACGCGGGTCTCCCAACAAACCAAAGGGGTCACCCGCTTGGGCGTCCTCGCCCTGAAACAAAGGCCCGATTTTGTAGATGGAGCTCACCCGCAGGGCCAACTCGTCGTCGGCATGGATCAAGCCTTGGACAAAGACCAGGTTGCGAGTGGTTTTGAGGACATCGGTTCGGGCTTGCACCCAAGCCCCCAAGCGGGCTGGCGCCAAAAAGTCCATCTGCAAACTGATGGTGGGCAGGAAGTGGCGCGGCAACTCGGTTTGATAGGGCACACAAATGGCCGCCATCATGTCGGCCAAGGTAGCCAGCATGCCCCCATGGCACACCCCAAGTGGATTGGTGTGTTGCTCTTGCACCCGAAAACCGATCAGGACCCGGGGCTGGCCTTGCTCCTGCTTCAGCAGGCCGTACAAGGGACCACATTGCTGCATAAAAGGGCCGCCGACGCGCAGGGGACGAAAACCCAAGGGAGGCCGTGCGGAGTCAGGATTCATGTCATCTTTCAGGGAAAGATGAATCCTAACCGAGGAGCGAGTGCCGGGTTGTCACACAGGACAAGCCCGACAGAAAGGGGTTACCCTTTGCTGAACTTGAACTCGCCTGGGGCTCGCACCGGGTCGACTTTGACCTGAATGCTGTCTTTGGGACCGAACTGCCCTTCCAGAATGAGTTTGGACAAGGGATTTTCGATGCGCTGCTGGATGGCCCGCTTCAAGGGCCGCGCCCCAAACACCGGATCGAAGCCAACTTTGGCCAACTCGGCCAAGGCAGGGGGCGAGACCTGCAAATTCAGGTCCATCTGCGCCAAACGCTGCGCCAGCACACGCAATTGGATATCGGCGATGCGGGCGATGTGATCGGCCCCCAGACCATGGAAGACCACGGTTTCGTCGATGCGGTTGAGGAATTCGGGCCGGAAGTGCTGCTTGAGCTCGTCCCAGACCGCGTCCTTGATGTCTTGAATATCACGGCCCGCCATGCCTTGAATGAGCGGCGAGCCGATGTTGGAGGTCATGACGATGACGCAATTCTTGAAGTCCACCGTCCGCCCCTGACCATCGGTCAAGCGACCGTCGTCGAGGACTTGCAACAAAATATTGAACACATCGGGATGGGCTTTTTCGACTTCGTCAAGCAAGATCACGCTGTAGGGTTTGCGCCGCACAGCCTCGGTCAGATAGCCACCCTCGTCGTAACCGACATAACCGGGGGGGGCACCGATCAAACGGCTGACCGAGTGTTTTTCCATGAACTCACTCATGTCGATGCGGATCAGGTGGTCCTCGCTGTCGAACAGGAACCCCGCCAGGGCCTTGCACAACTCGGTCTTGCCCACGCCAGTGGGGCCCAGAAACAAAAACGAGCCGGTGGGTCGGTTCGGGTCGCTTAAGCCAGCGCGAGAGCGACGTATGGCGTTGGAGACGGCCACGATGGCCTCGTCTTGGCCCACCACTCGCTCGTGCAAGCGATTCTCCATTTGCAACAGCTTGTCGCGCTCGCCTTGCATCAGTTTGGAGACCGGAATGCCGGTGGCGCGCGCCACGACCTCGGCGATTTCTTCGGCACCCACCTGGGTTCGCAGCAGCTTGGGCATTTGGGCACTGCCGTGCGCCTTGCTCTCTTTGGCAGTGGCCTCTTTGAGCTGTTTTTCCAGCTCGGGCAAGCGGCCATATTGCAATTCGGCGACTTTATTGAAGTCGCCCTTGCGGGTGAATTCCTCGATTTGGAAGCGCAGTCGGTCAATTTCTTCCTTGATCTGGGCACTGCCCAACACCGAGGCTTTTTCGGCCTTCCAGATTTCTTCCAGATCGGCGTATTCCTGGCCCAGCTTGTCGATTTCCTCTTCGAGCAGAGCCAATCGCTTTTGCGAGGCATCGTCTTTTTCCTTGCGCACAGCCTCGCGCTCAATTTTGAGCTGGATGATGCGGCGATCGAGCCGATCCATGGACTCGGGTTTGGAGTCGATCTCGATTTTGATTTTGGCCGCCGCTTCGTCGATCAGGTCGATGGCCTTGTCAGGCAAGAATCGGTCGGTGATGTAGCGGTGCGAGAGTTCAGCTGCAGCCACTATGGCCGGGTCGGTGATCTCGACCCCGTGATGCACCTCGTATTTCTCTTGCAATCCACGCAAAATGGCGATGGTGGCTTCGACGCTGGGCTCGCCAACGATGATCTTTTGGAAGCGGCGCTCGAGTGCGGCATCTTTCTCGATGTATTTTCGGTACTCATCGAGGGTGGTGGCGCCGACACAATGCAACTCACCACGCGCCAACGCCGGTTTGAGCATATTGCCAGCGTCTATCGCACCCTCGGCCTTGCCGGCACCGACCATGGTGTGCAACTCGTCGATAAAGACAATGGTCTGACCTTCGTCCTTGGCCAATTCGTTGAGCACAGATTTGAGTCGCTCTTCAAATTCGCCCCGGAATTTGGCACCCGCCAGCAAGGCGGCCATATCCAGCGACAGAACGCGCTTGCCCTTGAGCGAATCGGGTACCTCGCCCGACACGATGCGTTGTGCCAAACCTTCCACGATGGCGGTCTTGCCCACGCCAGGCTCGCCAATGAGCACTGGGTTGTTTTTGGAGCGACGCTGCAAAACCTGAATAGCGCGCCGGATCTCGTCGTCACGGCCTATCACCGGGTCGAGCTTGCCTATGCGGGCCCGCTGCGTCAGATCGAGGGTGTATTTTTTCAAGGCTTCGCGCTGCCCTTCCGAATCGGCGTTATCGACTTTTTGGCCACCGCGCACGGCGTCAATGGCCAACTCGAGCGATTTGCGTGCCAACCCAGATTCGCGGGCCGCTTGAGCCATCTCGCCTTTGTGATCGCACAGGGCCAAGAAAAACAACTCACTGGCAATGAATGCGTCATCGCGCTGGATGCCTTCTTTTTCGGCCATCTGCAGCAGGCTCACCAACTCACGACCGACTTGCACCTGCTCCTGGCCTTGCACCTGAGGCAGTTTGCCCTGCAGGTCCCGCGCGGCTTTTTGCAGGGCATCCACACGCACACCCGCGCGCTGCAACAAGGACTTGGGGCCATCTTGCTGGTCCAACATCACCGACACCAGGTGCGCCGGCTCGATATAGGCATGATCGGCGGCCAATGCCAAAGAGCTCGCTTCTTGCAAGGACTCGCGGAATTTGGTGGTCAGTTTGTCAACTCGCATGGCTTTTTAGAGGAAAATAATGGTTTGAAGCCTATTTGGGGTCGGTTCAAGCCGTTTCAAGCCCCACGATATCCTTCTGATTTGTTTCACTTTTTTGTCGGTTCATGCAGATTCACCAGTTGTCGCTGACTTATGACGAAATTGAAGACCGCATCTTGTTGCGTGTCAATACCACCGACGAGTCAGAAGCCCTATTTTGGTTCACCCGCCGCATGACCTTCCACATCTTGCCCACCTTGCCCCAAGTGTTGGCCGAACAGATGGCCCTGACCGCCCCCATGAACACCCCCATGCACTCCGAGTTGGTCAAGGGTCTGTTTGGCGAGTTGATGGGTCAGGAGCTGTTGCAAAGAAGCGATTTTTCAACGCCCTACAAGAGCGCCATCCACAGCCTGACCGAAGGGCGCCCTTTGTTGGTGACCGAAATTCACCTTGAGACGCAAAAAAATGGGCACACCCTGTGCGTCTTGAGTGAGAGGCCCGCCGACCCTCAGTTGAAGCGTTCTTTTCAATTGCATCTGACGCCTCAACTTTTGCGAGGTCTATTGCATTTGCTGGAAGAAGTATTGCCAAAAAGCGGTTGGCAGGCGCCCATCAAAGCGCACAAGCCAGACGGGTCCGCTGCCTTGCAAAGCCTGCCCAAGGGTTTGTTGAACTAGCAAGCCCTTGGGGCTCTGTCGCCTCAGGTCTGTTCGCTGTTGGCAGGCGCTTGAATGCCCCAACGCCGCAGGGCCTCATCGTCACTCACCCGGGCGTCGACCCAACGCTCACCCGCAGGCGTGCTTTCTTTTTTCCAGAACGGGGCCTGGGTTTTCAGGTAATCCATCAGGAACTCGCAAGCCATAAAGCTTTGACCCCGGTGCGCCGAAGTCACGGCAACCATCACGATTTGTTCGCTCGGGCGCATCAGGCCCACCCGGTGGATGATGCGACTGGCATATATATCAAAACGGCGGCTTGCCTCCTGCACCATACCCTCGATCGATTTTTCGGTCATGCCAGGGTAGTGTTCGAGTTCGAGCATGGCGACCGAGTCACCCCCATTGCGGTCACGCACCGTACCCACAAAAACGCAGACGGCACCCACCCGCGTGTCACCAGCGCGTAAATGAGCCACTTCTTGAGTCAAGTCGAAGTCGGCGGTTTGAATGGACACGCGATGGGCCATGCTCAACCTCCGGTGACCGGTGGGAAGAAAGCCACCTCGGCATCGTCGGCCAGCACCGCATCCCAGGCACAAAGTTGTTGGTTCAGGGCGCAGCGTATGGCCTTGCCCTCGGCCAAGGCTTGGGCGTGGGACTCGCTTTGGGCCATGAGTTGACGCCGCAAACCCGCGACATCTGTCGCCTGGGTCTGGATGGTTTCACTGGCGAAGCCCACCGTTTCACGCAAATGGGCAAAATAAAGTACCCTGATTTTCATGATAACCAATCGGCAAAAGAAATGAATTGCACCGTGTCGCCCATTGCGATGGTGGCGCCTGCGGGCAGGTCGATGACTCCGTCGGCCCAAACGACCGAGGTCAGGACACCCGAGCTTTGATTGGGAAAGAGGTCTAACCCGCCACGATCATTGCGCTGAGCGCGCAAAAATTCGCGCCGGCGATCCGGCTGGGGCCAATTGAAATCGGCGCGCAGGCTCTGACGTGGCGTTTCAATCTTTGACACGCCTTGCAAACGCATGAGAAAAGGGCGCACCAAAAGCAAAAAGGTCACAAAGCTCGAAACCGGGTTCCCTGGCAAGCCCATGAAATGGGCGCTGTCGTGGGTCGATTCGCGACGTATCGAACCCAGCGCAAAAGGCTTGCCGGGCTTGATGGCCAAGGACCACAGGTGCAATGCACCCAGAGCTTGGACAGCGGGTTTGATGTGGTCTTCTTCGCCGACCGATACGCCACCACTGGTCAAAATCAAATCGTGATGTTGTGCTGCTTCGGCCAAGGCGCGCACCGTCGCTTCACGACGATCGGGGACAATGCCCAAGTCGGACACTTCGCAACCCAGACGCGCCAGCAAGGCACGCAAGAAAAACCGGTTCGAGTTGTATATGGCACCAGGTGGCATGTCGGCTGGAGGTACAGCACCGGGCATGACCAACTCGTCGCCCGTAGAGAACAAGGCCACACGGGGGCGACGAATGACTTGCAAGCGATCCATGCCCACGCTCGCCGCCAGGCCCAACTCGGCGGGACCCAGCCGGCTGCCTGTGTGCAATACGGTGCGACCTCGCGTGATGTCTTCTCCACTGCGCCGTATCCACTGACCCGCTTGGGGCACGGTATTGACCCGAACCCGATCGTCGGCTTGAGTTTGGCAGTCTTCCTGCATGACCACCGCATCGGCCCCAGCCGGTATGGGGGCACCGGTGAAAATACGCGCCGCCTGCCCTGGCAAAAGGGGCGAGCCGTGTTGCCCAGCGGGTATGCGCTGACTGACCTGCAAACTGACCCCGGGCTGAAAAACATCGGCACAACGCACGGCATAACCATCCATGGCGCTGTTGTCATTGGGGGGCACTTGCAACTCGGCCACCAAGTCTTGCGCCAGTACACGGCCTGCGGCATCGAAGGTGCTGACGGTTTCAGTGTCTGTGAGGGGCCGCGCCTGCTCCAACAGGCTGGGCAAGGCCTGGTCCAGGGTCATCAGGGGTGGGCGCGCTGCATTCATGCCAAGGGCGGTTGATAAATCAGATTTTCCCCATTGTCCAGCATCCACTGCAAGACTTCCTCGGGCCGATCCAAATCCAGCACGGGGCGCAGGGTGGTGGGTCTGATTTGATCGGGGACATTGGTGGCGATGGCCTTGATAAAGGGGTCTTCCGGGTACAACACCTCGGCCCCAGACTCGGGACGCCAGACTTCGACTTTGGGCAAATCACTGGTTTTGAAGCCTTCGACCAACACCCAATCGACCCCATCGTAGACCTCGGCCAAGAGGTGGTGAACCTGCGGTTCAGCCGTTTGTTCGTACTGCCTTTGCAACACCAGACGGCGGTTGGATGCCACCAGCACCTCGAACGCCCCCGCCTCGCGATGGCGCCAGCTGTCTTTGCCCGGTTGGTCCACATCGAATTGGTGGTGGGCATGCTTGACCACCGAGACCCGCAGTCCGCTGGAACGCAATCCACGC
The DNA here is from genome assembly GCA_964390775.1 of uncultured Bordetella sp. GTDB lineage: Bacteria > Pseudomonadota > Gammaproteobacteria > Burkholderiales > Burkholderiaceae_C > Limnohabitans. The sequence goes on along the minus strand of CAYMJT010000015.1, from coordinate 14,503 downwards.
ACCAATTGCTCCACCAGGGTGGTTTTACCCGAGCCGGAAAAACCGGCGAAGCCCAACACCTTCATGCGCAGTGCTCAGCAATGTAGCGCTTGACCTGATCGACATCGGCGGCCATGACCCGCACCCGTTTGGGCAGGTTTTCAATGCCAAGGAAGGCGGCTGGACGCTCGGGCTCTTGACCCAGGGCTTCGACCAAGGTTGATGCGAACTTGATCGGCAATGCGGTTTCGAGAACGATCATCGGCTGCCCGGCTTTGAGGTACTCGCGCGCCACTTTGACCGCGTCGGCGGTGTGCGGATCGATGGTTTGCCCCAGTCGCTGCGCGCAGTCGCGCAGGGTCTGCAAACGATGAGCGTGGGTGCTGCGGCCACTGACAAAACCGTATTGGGTGCGAGCTTGCGCAAACAAAGGGTCGGCACTCAGGTCAAAACAAGAGTCACGGGTCAGAGTCGGGCCAAACAATTCAGCAGTGCGTTGGGCATTGCGACCCAGCAAGTCAAAAACAAAGCGCTCGAAATTGCTGGCCTTGGAGATGTCCATCGATGGGCTAGACGTTTCGAAGGTATGACTGGAGGAGCGGACCCGATAGACGCCTGAGCGGAAAAACTCGTCAAGCACGTCATTTTCGTTGGTGGCCACCACCAATTGATCGACAGGCAGCCCCATCTGACGCGCCACATGACCCGCGCAAACATTACCGAAGTTGCCACTGGGCACGCAAAAACTGACTGACTCATGGTCACGAGTGACCTGGAAGTAACCGGCAAAGTAATAAACCACCTGGGCCAACAGTCTGGCCCAGTTGATGGAGTTGACGGTGCCAATGCGATAGCGACGCTTGAACTCAAGGTCGCCAGAAACCGCCTTGACGATGTCTTGGCAATCGTCGAACACACCTTCAATGGCCAAATTGTGAATGTTCGCATCTTGCAGGCTGAACATCTGGGCTTGCTGAAAGGGGCTCATGCGGCCATGCGGGCTGGTCATGAACACCCGTACACCACGTTTGCCGCGCATGGCGTATTCGGCAGCGCTACCCGTGTCACCCGATGTGGCACCCAAAATATTGAGTTGCTCACCCCGGCGCTGGAGTTCGTATTCGAACAAATGACCCAGTAGTTGCATGGCCATGTCTTTGAACGCCAAGGTAGGTCCGTTGGACAAGCCCTCGATGTACAAATCACCTTCGAGCACGCGCACCGGAGTGATGGCATCGGTGCCAAAAACTGCCCGTGTGTAGGTGCGTTGACAAATGGCATGCAGGTCTTCGGCCGCAATGTCGTCGATGTAGAGCGAGAGTATCTGATGCGCCAGCGCAGCATAACCCTGGGTCTGATAGACCTCGCGCCAGCGCGTCAAAGTTTGGGCGTCCACGCGGGGATAGTGTGCGGGCAAATACAGCCCTCCGTCGGGCGCCAAACCCTCGAGCAAAATCTCGCAAAAACGACGCGGCTGCGGGTCGCCTCGGGTCGACAAATAACGCATCAACTCAGATCTTCCTTGCGCAAACGGATGATGGGGGCCAATACGCTGCCCAACGCTTGCATCTGGCCCATGGCCTGATTCATACGGGCCTCGACGCAATCGTGGGTCAGGATGATCAGGTCGGTTTGGTTCTCGCCAGCGTCGGCTGCGCGTTGCAAAACCGCTTCAATGCTGATGCCAGCACGGGCCAGTATCCCGGTGACTTCGGCCAGCACGCCCGCCTGGTCGGCGACGCGCAAGCGCAGATAGTAACTGGTCACCACTTGGTCCATGGGCAGTATGGGTAAATTGCTCAAGGCATCGGGCTGGAAGGCCAGATGCGGTACCCGATTCAGGGGGTCAGCGGTGTGCAAGCGGGTGATGTCCACCAGATCGGCGATCACGGCGCTGGCGGTGGGCTCGGAGCCCGCACCCTTGCCGTAGTACAGCGTCGTACCTACGGCATCGGCTTGCACCATGACCGCATTCATGGCCCCTTCAACATTGGCGATCAGGCGCTTGGCAGGCACCAGACAAGGGTGCACCCGCAACTCGATGCCAGCGTCAACGCGCTTGGCGATGCCCAGTAACTTGATGCGATAACCCAACTGTTCGGCGTATCGGATGTCAGGGGCTTGCAACTTTGAAATACCCTCGACGTGCGCTTTGTCAAATTGCACGGGTACGCCAAAGGCGATGGCCGACATGATGGTGGCCTTGTGCGCCGCGTCCACCCCTTCGATGTCAAAAGTCGGGTCGGCCTCTGCGTAACCCAAGGCCTGGGCCTGTTGCAATACCGTGTCAAAAGGCAGACCCTTGTCGCGCATTTCGGACAAAATGAAATTGGTCGTGCCGTTGATGATGCCCGCCAGCCATTGGATGCGGTTGGCGGTGAGTCCTTCGCGCAAGGCCTTGATGATGGGGATACCGCCAGCCACCGCCGCTTCGAACGCCACCATCACGCCTTTGCGGCGGGCTGCAGCAAAGATTTCGGTGCCATGCACCGCCAACAAGGCCTTGTTGGCGGTCACCACGTGTTTGCCAGCCTCGATGGCCTCCATGACCAATTGCTTGGCTATGCCGTAACCGCCGATCAATTCAATGACGATATCGATCTCGGGGTTGGCGATCACTTGGCGCGCATCGGTCACCACTTGAGCCCGCGCGCCGACGATGGCACGGGCGCGATCGGCGTCCAGGTCGGCGACCATGCTGATCTGGATACCACGACCGGCGCGCCGTTGGATTTCTTCCTGGTTGCGCGTCAGCACTTCAAAGGTGCCGCGTCCGACAGTGCCAATGCCAAGCAAGCCGATTTGTAAGGGTTTCATGATGGGGTCAGTTGTGTATTGCGTTGAGCGGCATAGCGTTTGCGCGCGCCTTCGAGGAAACGGGACAAGCGCCCGATGGCTTCAATCAGGTCGTCTTCGTGGGGCAAGAAGACAATACGAAAATGTTGGTGGTCTGGGTAATTAAAGCCTGAACCCTGCACCAACATGACGCGCGTGGCTTTGAGCACTTCCATGAAAAATTGCCGATCGTCATCAATCGGGTAGACCTTTGGGTCTAGCTTGGGAAACATGTACAAAGCCGCTTTCGGTTTGACGCAAGTGACCCCTGGGATTTCGGTGATCAGTTTGTGCGCCAAATCGCGTTGGCGACGCAGTCGGCCACCTTCTTTGATCAGGTCGTTGATGCTCTGATAGCCACCCAATGCCGTTTGTATGGCGTACTGGCCGGGAACGTTGGAGCCCAGTTTGATATTGGCCAGCATGTTCAGGCCTTCGATGTAATCGCGCGCCTGGTTTTTGTCGCCCGAGACGACCATCCAACCCGCCCGGTAGCCGCAGGCCCGATAGGCCTTGGAGAGCGAATTGAATGTCAGGGTCAACACATCGGTGGACAAACTGGCCAAGGCGGTGTGCGTGACGCCGTCGTACAGCACCTTGTCATAGACCTCATCGGCCATCAGCACCAGGTTGTGCTCGCGTGCCAACTGAACCAGGCCTTTGAGCAGTTCATCGCTGTACAGCGCACCCGTGGGGTTGTTGGGGTTGATCACCACCAGCCCCTTGGTGCGCGGGGTGATCTTGCGCCGAATGTCGTCCAGATTGGGCATCCAATCGTTGTCTTCATCGCACATGTAGTGGACCGGTTTGCCGCCCGAGAGCGAGGCGACCGCCGTCCACAGCGGGTAATCGGGCGCGGGCACCAGCAACTCGTCGCCGTTGTCGAGCAAAGCATTGACGGCCATGGTGATCAGGTCACTGGCCCCATTGCCCAGGTAGATGTCGTCCAGCCCCACCCCTTTAACGCCCTGCTGTTGGGTGTAATGCATGACCGCTTTACGGGCAGAAAAAATACCTTTGCTGTCGGAATAACCGGCTGAATTGGGCAGGTTGCGGATCATGTCCTGCTGAATTTCTTCCGGGGCTTCAAAGCCAAACGGGGCCAAATTGCCTATGTTGAGCTTGATGATTTTCTGCCCCTCATCCTCCATTTGTTTGGCCGCGTCCACGATCGGGCCGCGCACGTCGTAGAGCACATTGGCCAACTTGGCCGATTTTTGAATGGGTTTCAAGGGGCCCCTCCAGCGTCAGAATCAGGGAAACCTATAATTTGACCACAGAAACCACCCTTTTCTCGCCCCAAACGCATGAAACTGCAACCCGATCGGATGGAGGTCCAGTCCATCACTGGCTATGGCCCTGGCTGGTTGGCCGTCAATGGCGCCCGCCAGCACTGCAGTGTGCTCATCAGCTCGGGGGGCCTGCGACAAACCTGGGCTGCGCGCACCCCGCAAGAGTTGCAGGCCAGCGACTTCGCCGCCTTGGCCGAATTGCCCGTCGAGGTCCTCATTTATGGCAGTGGCCGCAAATTGCAGTTCCCCCCCCCCGCCTGGTTGGCCCCCTTGATGGGGCGGCGCATGGGTTTTGAGACCATGGACACCGAGGCGGCTTGCCGCACTTACAACATTTTGGCAGGCGAGGGCCGCCCCGTAGCGGCCCTTCTTTTGTTGCCGCCAGACCCCTGAAAACCCCGAGAGTCAGACCCTGACCATCGTGTTTGGAGTGGGGGTAATTCGGGTTAAAATAGCGTGTTGCTTCGCAGCCCCTCGCCCCCTCTAACCAGACTCAGACCGCACAATATGGCCATCGTCGTCAACAAACCCATCCCCGAATTCGAAGCGCCCGCCACCGGTGGCCTCAAGGTCACCCATCACTCGCACCAGGGCCACATCGTGGTGTTGTATTTCTATCCCAAAGACAACACCCCCGGCTGCACCACCGAAGCCATGCAATTTCGGGACAAATACAAAGAGTTCTCTAAAGCAGGTGCCGTGGTATTTGGCGTCTCGCGCGACAATATGAAATCGCACGATGACTTCAAGTCCAAACTCGAACTCCCTTTCGAATTGATTGCTGACACTGAAGAGAAAATGTGTCATATGTTCGGCGTGGTCAAGAACAAGATCATGGTGTGTTGCGCCAAGAGTGGCGCGGCCTCAAGGTGCCCGGTCACGTGGACGAAGTTCTGAAAGCCGTCAAGGCACTCAAAAAATCAGCCACCGCTACCGCTTGAAGCAGGGCACGAACACCCGTCATGCCCCTGCCCCCGCCTCCCGCCAAACGTGCCGACCTGTTGGCGCTGGATTCCTTGAAAACACCTGCTCGCAGCGCAACCCAAGCCAAGGGTCGCGCATCTGCGCCCCGCCTGGCCCCTTCCATTCCTGCTGTGCTCGACAAATACAAATCCCCCGCCCCTGTGCTTGAACACGCGTCGTTCGATGCCGTCCCCACAAAATCGCAAAACACACGACGCAAGCCGGCCAAAGCCCGTGTGCGGGATATGAGCAAAGTCAAACTGTTTGTCCTCGATACCAATGTACTGATGCACGATCCGATGTCGATGTTTCGGTTTGAGGAACACGACATCTATTTACCGATGATCGTGCTCGAGGAACTCGACAGCAATAAAAAAGGTGTCACCGAAGTAGCGCGCAATGCGCGTCAAGCCAGTCGCATGCTCGACGCTTTGGCGGGTGTACAAGGTGCTGAAATCACCCAGGGCCTGGCGTTGGACAGCTTGGGCAACAAGGAAGTAGGCGGCAAGCTCTTTTTTCAGACTCAGCCGCTCGATGTGAGCTTGCCCATCAGCCTGCCCCAAGGCAAGGCCGACAACCAGATCCTGGGCGTGGTACAGGCCTTGCGCAACAGCCACGAGGGCCGCGAAGTGGTATTGGTGTCCAAAGACATCAATATGCGCATCAAGGCGCGGGCCTTGGGCTTGGCGGCGGAAGATTACCAAAACGACAAAACCCTTGAAGACGGCGACCTGCTTTATTCGGGCGTGATGGCTTTGACGCGTGACTTTTGGGCCAAGCACGGCAAGAGCGTAGAGAGTTGGCAAAGCGGCGGTCAGACCTATTACCGCATCACCGGACCAGTGGTACCCGATTTACACATCAATCAATTTGTCTACCTGGAGACCCCCGGCGAGCCAGGGTTGTATGCCCGGGTGACCGAAATACGCGGTAAAAGCGCAGTGTTGCGCACCATCAAGGATTTTGGTCACGCCAAAAATGCAGTGTGGGGCGTGTCCGCCCGCAATCGTGAACAAAATTTCGCCCTCAATCTGCTGATGGACCCTGAAATTGACATTGTGACCCTGACCGGAACGGCAGGCACCGGCAAGACCCTAATGGCCCTGGCCAGCGGCTTGACACAGGTGCTCGATGATCGTCGCTACACCGAAATCATCGTCACCCGGGCCACGGTCAGTGTGGGCGAAGACATCGGTTTTTTACCGGGTACCGAAGAAGAAAAAATGGGGCCCTGGATGGGTGCGCTCGATGACAACCTGGAAGTGTTGGGCAAGACCGAGACCAGTGCCGGCGAATGGGGCCGCGCAGCCACCAACGAATTGATCCGCAGCAAGATCAAGATCAAGAGCATGAACTTCATGCGCGGGCGCACGTTTTTAAACAAATACGTCATCATTGACGAGGCGCAAAACCTCACGCCCAAGCAAATGAAGACCCTGATCACCCGAGCTGGTCCTGGCACCAAAATCATTTGCATGGGTAATCTGGCCCAGATTGACACCCCCTACCTGACCGAAGGTTCGTCGGGCCTGACCTTTGCGGTCGATCGCTTCAAGGGCTGGCCGCACGGCGGGCACATCACCTTGGCCCGGGGCGAGCGATCCCGTCTGGCCGACTTTGCCAGCGATGCCCTCTAAGGGGGGCTGTCCCCCCAGCCTTTGCCCATCCGTTCAATAGTCGTTGCTGCCGCCAGCGAATGACTCGAACTTGGTGATGGCTTTGAGGAAAGTCAACTTCACAGTGCCAGTCGGGCCGTTGCGTTGTTTGCCGATGATGACCTCGGCCACCCCAGGCTCTTTGCTCTCTTTGTTGTAATAGTCGTCGCGATAGATGAACATGATCACATCGGCATCTTGCTCGATGGCGCCAGATTCGCGCAAATCGCTCATCATGGGGCGTTTGTCGGTGCGCTGCTCAACGCTGCGATTGAGCTGCGACAAGGCGATGACCGGACACTGCAACTCTTTGGCCAACATTTTCAGCCCGCGCGAAATCTCTCCAATTTCGGTGGCTCGGTTCTCACCTTCAGAAGTGCTGCCGCTCATTAACTGCAGATAGTCGACGACGATCAGACCCAGCTTGCCGCACTGACGGGCCAAGCGACGGGCGTTGGCGCGCAATTCACTCGGCGTCAAGCCCGGTGTTTCATCGATATGCAAGGACACCGTGCGCAATTTTTCGATCGACTCGGTCAGACGGGGCCATTCATCGGGATTGAGCTTGCCAGTGCGCAGGCGGCTCTGGTCGATGCGGCCGATGGAGCCGACAATGCGAATCGCCAATTGCGAGGCGCCCATTTCCATCGAGAACACCGCCACCGGCAAACCTTCGTTCAGGGCCACGTGTTCGGCGATATTGATGGCCAGGGCCGTTTTACCCATGCTGGGACGCGCCGCCAGCACCACCAGATCGCCAGGTTGCAAACCCGAAGTCATGCGATCAAAATCATAAAAACCCGTCGGCACCCCTGTGATGTCATTGGGGTTTTCAGACATTTCGACCACGCGGTCCATCAACTGGACCACCAATGTGTCCATGGACTGGAAGCCCTGCTTCATGCGCGAGCCCTCTTCGCCGATGCTGAAGATTTTTTGTTCGGCTTCATCGAGAATTTGTGCCACCTGCCGGCCTTGGGTGTTGAAAGCGGCGGTGGCGATTTCGTCGCTGGCACTGACCAGTTTGCGCAAAATTGACCGCTCACGCACAATTTCGGCATAGCGCCGGATGTTCGTGGCGCTGGGCACATATTGGGCCAAGGAGTTCAGGTAGGCCAGACCGCCCACCTCTTCGGCTTTACCCAAAGACTGCAGATGCTCATAAACGGTGATGACATCGGCGGGACGGCTGGTGTTGATCAGCGCTGACACCGAAGCAAAGACTTGCCGGTGTTCGTAGCGGTAGAAGTCTTGTTCGTTCAGCAGATCGCCTACACGGTCCCAAGCGCTGTTGTCGAGTAAGAGTCCGCCGATCACGCTGGCCTCGGCCTCGAGCGAGTGCGGGGGAATGCGCAACTGCGCCACCTCGGGGTCGGGCAACAGGGGTTCTTCGGGTGAAAAAACAGCAGACATGGTGATGTAGGCCTAGTCCATGGATCTTAACCACCCTGCCCTGGCTTGTCATGGGACAAAGCTGTGGATAAGGGCTTGGCAAGTTGTGATCAGTCGGGGATAAAAAAATCGGACCACTGGGGTCCGATTGGGGGAGCAGGCCTGCGCAGTGGCCAGGCAAACGCTTAGGCTGTTTCGCCGTACACCGACACCTGGATGTCAACGGTGACATCGGTGTGCAAAGCAACGCTGACGCTGGAGTCACCCACGACCTTGATCGGGCCGTTGGGCATGCGCACTTGAGCCTTTTGCACGGCAAAGCCTTGCTTGGTCAGCTCTTCGGCGATGTCGTAATTGGTCACCGAGCCGAACAAACGCCCGTCCACACCGGCTTTTTGGGTCAGCTTCAGGGTGGTGCCGGCAAGTTTTTCGCCCAAAGCCTGAGCCGCAGCCAGTTTCTCTGCGGCCACTTTTTCGAGTTCTGCGCGACGCGCTTCGAACTCGGCGATGGCGGCCTGGGTGGCACGGCGGGCTCGGCCCGATGGAATCAGAAAGTTGCGGGCGTAGCCGTCTTTGACTTTAACGATCTCACCCAGATTACCCAGGTTGACGACCTTGTCGAGCAGAATGATTTGCATGATGAGGCCTTCCTTCAGATCTTGTGCTGGTCAGAGTAGGGCAACAGGGCCAAGAAGCGAGCGCGCTTGATGGCGGTGTTGAGCTGGCGCTGGTAAATCGCGCGGGTCCCGGTCAGGCGGGCCGGAATGATTTTGCCGTTCTCGGCAATGAAGTCACGCAGGGTATCGACATCTTTGTAGTCGATTTCATCCACGCCTGCCACGGTGAAGCGGCAGAAACGCTTGCGCTTGAACAACAGCGATTGCGTGTTGCGCTTGGGGCGCTTGTTTTTGTCAAATTTTTTGAATGTGGCCATGGTGTGGGCCTCCTAAAGGGTCTTGAATTTTGCACATGAGGGGTGAGGCAGATGCCACGGTGGGACACCCATCACCCAAGCGGGTGGTGATCCGTTGGCGTGCATCACGCCAGTGTGGATCAGCCGGGCTGGAATTCGGCCTGAGCCGCCTTGCGGGCTTCTTCGCGCTCGACGGTTTTCATCATCAGCGAAGGACCGGTTTCGGCTTTTTTCTTCAACACCGTCATGTGACGCAGCACCGCATCATTGAAGCGGAAAGCGTGTTCAAGCTCGGCCATCACTTCTTGGTTGGCCTCGATGTTGACGCAAATGTAATGGGCTTTGGCCAGCTTGTTGATCATATAGGCCAGTTGACGGCGGCCCCAATCTTCAACCCGATGCACAGCACCACCGCCAGCGGTGATCATGCCCTTGTAGCGCTCGAGCATGGCAGGAACCTGCTCGGATTGATCCGGATGGATCAGTAAAACGATTTCGTAGTGACGCATGGACTCTCCTTGTGGATGAAGCCGCCACTGGCGTCAAGACAGTGTGCAGCAAGGTGAAACCAAGCATTATAGCCTTTTTGCGGGTCCCCCTACACTGGGCCACCCCAGCGACCCGACGACCCCGGCAAAGAGCCCGATGGGGACACCAAACACAGCCGCGCTGTAGGCTTCCAGGCCCCACCAATTGGTGATCTCAGGGCTCAGACCCAAACGCGACTGAATCCAAGGGTGGTTAATAAAAATGTAGTATGAAGCCATGGCCATGCCCGACAGCATGGCCAATAGGGCGCCAGTGCGATTCATGCGCGACCAGTACAGCCCCAGCAGCAGGACAGGAAAGAAGGTCGAGGCAGCCAGAGAAAACGCACAGGCCACCCAAAACAAGATGTCCACGGGCCGATAGGTGGCCACCAACGCCGCCACCAGGGCGACGAGCATGAGCATCATCTTGGACAACATGACTCGCCGCAGCGGGTTTCCGTCGTCTTCAGCGGGGGGCAGGATGTCGTGGGCCAATGAGTTCGAAATGGTCAGCAATAAACCGTCAGCGGTCGACAAGGCGGCGGCCAAGGCACCGACGGCAATCAAGCCAGTGAACAGGGGTGAGATGTGAACAATGTCCGGGGCTGCCAGCATCAGCATATCGCTGCCCAATTGGATATCACCCCACTGCACCGTCCCGTCCCCATTCCAGTCGTGCAGAGTGAGCAAACCAAGTTTGCGCAACTTAAGCTTGTCGGCCCAATCGGGCAAGGCATCGAGCCGGGCCCCGACCAGGTCCGACAGGACCGCGTGTTTGAGCATCACCGCCAAGGCCGAGGCCGTGATATAGACCAGCACAATGAACAACATGGCCCATGCCACCGAACGCTGGGCCTGCGACGGACTGGGTGCAGTGAACGAGCGACCCAGAATGTGAGGCAAGCCAGCGGTGCCCAAAATCAGGCAAAAAACCAGCGCCAAGGTATTGGCCACGCGCGGTGTGGCGTTGGCTTCGGCTCGGCCCTCAAAACCGATGGGGCGTCTGAGGTGGTCCAGAATTTGCGCCCGTTCGCGTTCCCAAGAGGCCACCAGCCGATGCGTGTCGCCGTCGCGCAAGACCGGGCTGGACTCCAAACGATGAATGTCACGCAGGGGTGCGTTCTCGGACTTGAGCAAACTGATGCGCCGCAGCAGTTGCTCGCGCTCACGCTCACGGGCTTGAACTGGGTCGGCGATTTTGGCGTTCAGTTCATCGAGTCGAATGCGCATCATCTCGCGCGTCGACTGCTCCAGCGGATCATTGGCGATGCGCGCCGATTGATCATTGACCCAGGCCATGGCTTTGGCGGCTGCCATCGGCACCACCGGGTGACCGTGGGTCTTCCAGGCCACTGCGATGGCAATGGTCAACATGGTCAGCACCAACACCAGACACTGCACCCATTGGGTCCAGGTGACCGCCCGCATACCACCCAAAAACGAGCACAGCAAAATGCCCCCCAAGGCCATGAACACGCCCAACTCGAAGGTCAGGCCCGACAGCATCGAGGCCACCAAACCAATGCCATAAATTTGGGCCACCAGATAAATGGCCGAACAGGTGATGGTCCCCAGCGCGGCCCAGCGTCGCAACCACAGGCTGCCGAACAAATCGCCCAACATCTGCGGCACAGTGATGGCCCCGCTGGCATTGATGGGTCGGGCAAACAACAGGCCCAATAGACAAAAGCCGCCCGTCCAGCCCAGCACATAGGCCAGGCCGCCAGCGCGGCTGCCGTCCCCCAGATAACCCTCGGACATGAGCAGGCCGGTCAGGCCTATGAAGGAGGCGGCCGACATCCAGTCCGCGGCCGTCGCCATGCCGTTGGGCAAGGCCGGTATGCGGCGTCCGGCGACATAGTATTCATCGGGCTGGGTGGTTCGGCAGGCCATGCCAATCGCGGCATAACCGATGATCGAAGCGATCAGTAAAAAACCATTGATGACCCCAGCGGGCAACCCCAGCAAATCAAATAACCACAACAGCAGCCCCAGGACCAAGGCCAGCGCACTGCCCAGGCTGACCCAACGGGCAGACAGTCCACTCACTCCTCGGCCTCCCCCGCCACTGGCCAGGCGGCCCAGACCGACAAAGCCAAGTAGAACAAGGGCAACAACTGGGTCACGCCCAAAAAGTGCCAAATGGTGGATTGGGGATGAGACCAAGCCAACAACAAGGCCAGGGTTGTGACGGAAAACAGCAGTCCAACGATCCAAAAAGCGCGCCGCAGGCGTCGTGGGTCGGTGTGAGCGGAATCGGGGTGATGCGCCATCACCCCGATTTTTAACACATCAGGCTGAACTCTTGGCCAGGTTCTGCCAAGTTTCGATCACGCTGTCGGGGTTGAGCGACAAGGAGGTGATGCCGCGCTCGACCAACCAACGTGCAAAGTCGGGGTGATCGGATGGCCCCTGACCGCAAATGCCCACGTACTTGCCTTGCCGCAAACAGGCCTGAATCGAGCGATCGAGCATGGCCTGGACGGCGGGGTCCCGCTCATCAAAGTCGGCCGCCAGCAACTCCATGCCCGAGTCCCGATCCAGCCCCAGGGTGAGTTGGGTCAGGTCGTTCGAGCCTATCGAGAAACCGTCGAAGTGCTGCAAAAACTCGTCGGCCAAGATGGCGTTGCTGGGCAATTCGCACATCATGATCAGTTTCAGATCGTCTTTGCCGCGCTCGAGTCCGTGCTGGGCCAACAGGGCCACCACGCGCTCGGCCTGGCTGAGGGTACGGATGAAGGGCACCATGATTTGCACGTTGGTCAGCCCCATCTCCAGACGCACCCGGCGCATGGCCTCGCACTCCATGGCAAAGGCGGGGCCGAAATCGGCACTCAGGTAACGCGAAGCACCGCGAAAGCCCAGCATGGGGTTTTCTTCGTCGGGCTCGTAGCGGCTGCCGCCAATCAGTTTGCGGTATTCGTTGGACTTGAAGTCAGACAAGCGCACAATCACTGGCTTGGGCCAGAAAGCAGCGGCAATGGTTGCCACGCCTTCGGCCACCTTGTCGACATAAAAGGCGCGCGGGGAGGCGTGTCCTCGGGCCACCGATTCGACGGCTTTTTTCAGATCGCTGTCCAAATTCGGGTAGTCCAAGATGGCCTTGGGATGGACGCCGATATTGTTGTTGATAATGAACTCCAGACGCGCCAGACCGACCCCGTCGTTGGGCAACTGGGCGAAGTCAAAGGCCAGTTGAGGATTGCCAACGTTCATGGTGATCTTGGTGCCGATGGGGGGCATTTCGCCGCGTTGGACCTCGGTCACTTCGGTCTCGAGCAAACCGTCGTAAATGCGGCCTGTGTCGCCTTCGGCGCAACTCACGGTCACCAGCGTGCCGTCGCTCAAACGCTCGGTGGCGTCGCCACAACCGACCACCGCCGGAATGCCCAGTTCGCGGGCAATGATGGCCGCATGGCAGGTGCGCCCGCCCCGGTTGGTCACGATGGCGCTGGCGCGCTTCATCACCGGCTCCCAGTTCGGGTCGGTCATGTCGGTGACCAGCACGTCACCCGCCTGGACCCGATCCATCTCGGAGACATGGCTCACCAATCGCACGGGGCCCGTGCCTATCTTTTGCCCAATGGCGCGTCCCTCGGCCAACACCTGACCATGGCCTTTGAGCTTGTAGCGCATCTCGGCCTGCCCCTTGGACTGGCTCTTCACGGTTTCGGGGCGTGCTTGCAAGATATACAACTGGCCATCGACACCGTCTTTGCCCCATTCGATGTCCATCGGTCGCCCGTAGTGCTTTTCAATGATCAGGGCATAGTGAGCCAGTTGCTCGACTTCGGCGTCACTCAGGCAATAGCGGTTGCGCTGCTCAGCGGCCACGTCAATGGTCTGCACCAATTTGCCGCTGGCCTGCTTTTGTTCTGGGCTGGAAAACACCATCTGAATCAGTTTCGAGCCCAGGTTGCGTCGGATCAAGGCTTTTTTACCGGCCTGCAGCATGGGTTTGTGCACGTAGAACTCATCTGGGTTGACGGCCCCCTGAACCACGGTCTCGCCCAAGCCATAGCTGGCGGTGATAAAAACCACCTCCTCAAAACCCGACTCGGTGTCGATGGTGAACATGACCCCCGCCGCCCCCAGGTCAGAGCGAACCATGCGTTGTACACCCGCCGACAGGGCCACGTCGGCGTGGGCAAAGCCCTTGTGAACCCGATAACTGATGGCGCGGTCGTTGTACAAAGAGGCAAATACCTCTTTCATCTTGGCCAGCACGTCCTCAACACCGACAACGTTCAAAAAAGTCTCTTGCTGCCCCGCGAAAGAGGCGTCGGGCAAATCTTCGGCGGTGGCAGAAGAGCGCACGGCGTAAGAGGCTTGAGCGTTACCCGCACTCAGGGTAGCGAAAGCACTTCGAATGGCCGCCTCAAGATCGGCAGGAAAGGGTTGCTGCTCGACCCAGTGGCGAATTTGCGCGCCGGCTTCGGCCAGCGCTCGGACGTCGTCGGTGTTCAGACCCGACAGGCGCTGGTTGATGCGATCGGCCAAACCATCGTGGGCCAAAAACTGGCGAAACGCATGGGCGGTAGTGGCAAAGCCAGTGGGTACACGCACGCCTTGCGGCAGTTGGGAAATCATTTCGCCGAGGCTGGCGTTTTTA
>CAYMJT010000015.1:0-322 GCA_964390775.1 uncultured Bordetella sp. | reverse complement strand
GACATTCTCAGGTTCTCAAACGGAACGACCAGGGCGGTCGGAGAAAACAGGGTTGACATGTCAATGCTCCAAAAGTTGAAACTGGAACACGGTCTGGGGCCCATAGGGGCGCCAGAGCGGACACGTCGAAACCTTCCCACACGGGTTGTTCTTGCTTTGGGGTGAGCCAGCGGTTCGACATGGTGAATACGGGATAATCCCAGTATTGTAGTTGTTTACCCCAAATTCCCCCTACCCCCCCAATACCCGACCACCGCACATGGCTCAACGCACGGTTTTTTTCATCTCTGACGGCCCCGGCATAACCGCCGAAACCTTTGGC
>CAYMJT010000014.1:0-30068 GCA_964390775.1 uncultured Bordetella sp. | reverse complement strand
GTGCCGACACCGCCGATGCCAAGCTGGCCATCATGGAAGAATGCGGCTTCAAGGTCACGCGCAACCCGTCCGAGATGGGCAAGCTGCTCAAAGCCATGCTCTAAGAAGGCACGGGATCAATCGGGCGACCGCCCGCCCCAAGCCAACCGCCTGCGGGCGGTTTTTTATTGGGCGGCTATCTCTTGCGTGACTGTGGACGGGTGGGCTGGCGGGCGGTTGTTGCCCCTGCCGCTTTGCAAAGCCGTTACACTTGCACAGCACTAAAAAACAGGTCGGGTTCAACCCGCTAGGAGCCAATTAGATGGAAATGTTCAACGATGCCGACTTCTGGATTGGTCTGCTCAAGATCATCTGGATCAACATCATTTTGTCGGGTGACAACGCAGTGGTGATCGCGCTGGCGGCCCGTTCACTGCCCCCACACCAGCAAAAGAAAGCCATTTTGTTCGGCTCAGGCGCCGCTGTGGTGCTGCGGATCATTTTGACGGTGGTGGCGGCCCAATTGCTGGCGCTGTCGTATTTGCAAATCATAGGCGGTCTGTTGTTGCTGTGGATCGGCGTGCAATTGTTGGGTGACGAAGACGAGGCCGAAGAAGGCGAAGCCGAGCAAAAAGGTTTGATGGCCGCCGTACGCACCATTTTGATCGCCGACATCGTGATGAGTCTGGACAATGTGATTGCCGTGGCCGCCGCTGCCAAGGGCTCTACCCCCTTGCTGATCATCGGCCTGGCGATCAGCATTCCGCTGGTGGTCTTTGGCAGCACCTTGATGATCAAGATGATGGAGCGCTATCCGATCATCATCACGCTGGGCGCAGCCCTCATAGGCTGGGTCGGCGGCGAGACCATGATCAGTGATGTGGCCCTGAAAGAAGTGGTGGAAGACAACCCGGCGCTGCACTATGTGGCAGCAGCGGCCGGCGCCATTTTGGTGGTGCTGGTGGGCAAATACATGGGCCGCAAGGGCGGCAACGATAACGAGACACATGGTGCATAGCGCACAAGTTTGAGCCGTTTTTTGGCGGCTTTACTTTCTATCATGGCCAGCAACCTGAAAGGAGCTGGCCATGATTGTTTTGCAACGCGGTTTTACCTTGATCGAGCTGATGGTCGTCATTGCCATCGTGGGCCTCTTGGCCTCTTTTGCCGTACCGGCGTACCAGGATCATTTGGTTCGCACACGCGTCTCCGAGGGGCTGGCCCTGGCCACCAACGCCAAAAACCTGGTCCTTGAAAACCTGGCCGGCGGTAACCCCAACAACTCGAGCGAAGGCTACGCACAGGGCTACTCGGCACCCAGCGCAACCGCCAATGTCGAGAGTGTGACCATCGAACGCGACACCGGGGTGATCAGCATCAAAACCAGCGCTGCGGCTGGGGGCGCACTGGTGCTGCTGGTGCCCTACACAGGCACAACGGCTGCGCCCGTGGCGCTGCCCACGGGCAGCAGCGCCTTTACCCCGCCCAGCCAAGGCAACTTGCTGTGGAAATGCCTGACCCAGGGCAGCACCGCCCCGGCCAACATCACTTTACCCGCAGGGACGCGTTTGCGATCAAACTTGGCCCCACCCGAGTGTCGTTGAAAATCAACGCTGAGGTTTTATGTTCTGCGCCACAAAACTCCCGCTCTTGCCCCCGTGCTTTTCCAATAATTTCACATCGGTGATGGTCATGCCGCGATCGACCGCCTTGAGCATGTCGTAGATGGTGAGTAGGGCGATCTGGACGGCGGTCAGGGCTTCCATTTCCACGCCAGTAGGGCCGACGGTTTCGACCGTGGCCGTCACCTCCACCCTGGGCGGCTGGGCATGGGCTTGCAAATCGAGTGCCACACGGGTCAGGGCCAAAGGGTGGCACAGGGGGATGAGATCGCTGGTTTTTTTGGCTGCTTGTATCCCTGCGATGCGGGCGATGCCCAACACATCGCCTTTTTTGGCCGTGCCTTGGTTCACCTGCTCCAAGGTGGCGGGCAACATGTGGATGCAGCCTGTGGCGATGGCGATTCGATGGCTGGCCGGCTTGGCAGCGACATCGACCATATGGGCTTGGCCTTGAGCGTCAAAATGCGTCAGATTCATGGGGCTTTTGGAGTTTTCGGGCATGATAGACGCCATGCTACCGCGATTGAAACAAGGCCGTTGGCGACGCTACTTGATGACACCCTTGTTGTGTCTGGGGTTGACCACGCAGGCCCAGGCCCCTTTGCGTTTGCCCTCACTGGGGGACGGTGCCGAATGGGCGCTGGGCGAAGAGCGCCAGTTGGGCGATGCCATCATGGCACAGGTCTGGCGCGACCCGGACATCATCGACGACCCGGTGCTGTTGGACTATGTGCAAAGTCTGTGGACGCCGCTGCTGAGTGTGGCGCGTCAGCGTGGTGAGTTACCCGCCGAGCTGGATCAGCGCTTCGCCTGGGACATGGTGCTGGTGCGCGATCGTTCGGTCAATGCCTTTGCTTTGCCCGGTGGCTATATGGGCGTGCACCTGGGTTTGATTGCGGTGGCCAGCAATCGCGATGAATTGGCCTCGGTGCTGGCCCACGAAACCAGCCACATCACTCAACGCCACATCGCCCGCATGCTGGCTCAAGAAACCAAGACCACCCCCTTGTTGCTGGGCACGATGCTGCTCGGCTTGCTGGCCGCCAGCCGCAGCCCGGACGCGGCTGGGGCGCTGTTGATTGGCGGCCAGGCAGCGGCAGTGCAAAGCCAGTTGAGTTTTTCGCGCGACATGGAGCGTGAGGCCGACCGGGTGGGGTTTGGTTTGTTGACTTCAGCCGGCTTTGAGAGTCAAGGCGCCATCGGCCTGTTTGATAAATTGATTCAGGCGGCCCGACTCAACGATTCGGGGTCTTACCCCTATCTGCGCAGCCATCCGATGAGCACCGAGCGCATGGCCGATATGGCCGGGCGAGCCCAGCAGTTGGGGCCGAGTGCGCCCAAAGCTCATACCGATGTATTGCACGCGCTGATGTCGGCGCGCGCGCGGGCCTTGACCGACAAAAGCGCCGACGCGCAGCGGCAGTTGATGCTGCAAGCGCAAGAGCGCAAAGCCACATCGGGCATCGTCCCGCCCGAAACACTGGCCGCCTGGTACGCTGGCGCGTTGGCGCATATGCAGGCCAGGCAGTACGCCCCAGCCGAGTCCTTGTTGCGCTCGTTGCGCCAGGCATTGCCAGGCACAGGGCTGGTGCAAGACCGATTGAACTGGCTGGCGGCCGAAATTCATCTTCACGCCGCCCGCCCTGGCGATGCCCTGACCGAGTTGAGCCAGGTCTCGGCCACTTCGGCAGGGGGCCGGGCTCAAATGGTGTGGCGCTGGCAAGCCCTGCTGGCCAGCGGCAAAGCCGAATCGAGCCGTCTGGCACAAAGCGAAATGGATTTATGGCTGTCGCGTCGTCCGCGCGATGGTCAGGTTTGGGAACTGAGCGCCCAAGCCCTGGAACAAATGGGGGACGGATTGCGCAGTTTGCGAGCCCAGGCCGAGTCGCGAGCCGTGCGCTTTGACTTGATGGCCGCCATAGATCGCTTGCTGGCAGCGCAAGATTTGGTGCGTCAACTCGTGCGACAGGGGGGCTTGTCAAGAACGCAAGAAATGGATGCCGCCGTCATCGACACCCGCTTGCGTCAATTAAGACAGGCGCGCCGGGAACAGACGCTCCAACGCTGAGTCGATCACCACGCCCATCAGCGAATAGAGCAATGAGCCCAGCAGGGCGTGGCCAAAACTGGCGACCTGAAACCCCTCCAGGACTTCTGAGGCGAGCCAGAACATCAGGGCGTTGATGACAAACAGAAACAGGCCCAGGGTCAGCAAGGTCACCGGCAAGGTCAGCACCACCAAGACGGGTCGGACAAATAAATTGAGCAAGCCCATGACGAAAGCAGCCACCAAGGCGCTGCCGAAACCGGCCACCACGATCGAGTCATCGAGGTGGGTCAGGGCCATCAGGGCCATGGCACTCAGGCACCACTTCAACATGAGCTTCATGCTTCAAGAATAACACCACGGCGGCGCAGTCTGACACCAGGGACTATGATTTGTCTGGCATGGAATTCATACACATCAACGACATCGAGTCGGCCATCAACCACTGGCGGCACAAGAACCCGTCGGGCGATGGGGTCACTTTGCCCGCCGAACTGCGGGCCTTGGCCGAAGTCTATGCCTTGATGGTTTATCACCACGAAGACGAGGTGGCGGTGCGCGGTTTCCCCCCCAAGGCCCTGCAGGCTTGGCAAGACTGGTACGACAGCACCCCCGATACGCCTTGCATCGCCATTTGCTCGACCAGTCAGGGCGACCCGGTTTGCAAAGGCTGTGGCCGCAGTTTCGACGAGGTGCAACGTTGGACTGAAATGAGTCCGTATGCCAAGCGCGCCACTTGGCGGCGCATTACCTTATCGGGCGAAGCCTGGCGGTTTAACCGCTATGCCGAGCGGGCCCGAGCTGAGCCTGCTTCAAACCCGGCGCGCCAGGGCCTCGGCCAAGCCAGTGTAGGTGGCGGGGCTTAAATTCAGCAAGCGCTGCTTGGCCTCAGACGGAATATCGAGTTGCTGGATCAAAGTTTGCAAATCTGCGGCACTGACGGTTTTGCCGCGCGTCACCGCCTTGAGTTGTTCGTAGGCACCTTGCACTCCGTAGCGACGCATGACGGTCTGGATGGGTTCGGCCAGCACTTCCCAAGCGGCATCGAGGTCAGCAGCCAAGGCGTCGGCATTGAGTTCGAGCTTGTCCAGCCCGACGCCCAAAGATTGATACGCCAGCAAGGCATAGCCCAAGGCCACCCCCATATTGCGCAACACGGTGCTGTCGGTCAGATCGCGCTGCCAGCGGCTGATGGGGAGTTTTTCGCTCAAGTGACGCAACAAAGCATTGGCCAGCCCCAAATTGCCCTCGGCGTTTTCAAAGTCGATGGGGTTGACTTTGTGGGGCATGGTGGAGGAACCAATTTCGCCGTCCTTGAGCCGCTGTTTGAAATAGCCTAATGAGATGTAACCCCATATGTCACGGGCGGCATCGATCAAAATGGTGTTGGCCCGCGCAACGGCGTCAAACAATTCGGCCATGTAGTCGTGTGGCTCAATTTGGATGCTGTAGGGCTGAAAGCGCAAACCCAGACCGATGTGCGGCGCGTCTGGGTCGGTGCTGGCGGGGGCCTCAATCACGCGGCGGCTGAAGCCCTCCCAATCGAAATCGGGCCAAGCGCTGAGGTGGGCGTTGTAATTGCCCACCGCACCATTCATTTTGGCCAGCAACTCGACGGCAGCAATGCGCTCGCGGGCCTGGCGCAGACGCACCATGATGTTGGCGATCTCTTTGCCTACAGTGGTGGGGCTGGCGGTCTGTCCGTGGGTGCGGCTGAGCATGGGTACAGCGGCATGGCGATGGGCCAGCCCGCGCAAGCGCTCGATCAGACGGTCGAGGGCGGGCAATAAAACTTGATCACGCGCCGCCTGAAGTTGCAGGGCATGGCTGGTGTTGTTGATGTCTTCGCTGGTGCAGGCAAAGTGCACGAACTCGCTGACCCGAGCCAATTCGCTTCGGGTGGCGGCATCGAGGGACTTCGACTCGAACTGATGCTTGATCCAGTATTCGACCGCCTTGACATCGTGGTTGGTGGTTTTTTCGATCTCTTTGATGGCCAATGCATTGGCACTGTCAAAGTGGGCCACCAGCCCCAATAGGTGCGCCCGCGCGGCGCGGCCCAGCGGCGGGAATTCGGCAAAGCCAGCCTGAGACAAGGCAAGGAACCAGGTCACCTCCACTTGCACACGACGGTGCATATAGCCGTGCTCGCTCATGAAAGGGCGCAAAGCGGCCAGTTTTCCGGCGTAACGGCCATCGAGTGGGGACAGGGCCGAAACGGCATGATCATTCATAAACCCGATTTTAATTCAAGCCCGCCACAGTCCTGCGTATTAAAATCCGTTTTCTAAACATTCTGCTGCTCCATCATGCTCAAACTCATTGGCGCCATCACCAGCCCCTATGTGCGCAAAGTGCGCGTGGTCATGGCTGAGAAAAAGCTGGATTACGAATTCGTCCCCGAAGACGTCTGGTCAGCCCAAACCCGCATCACCGACTCGAACCCTCTGGGCAAGGTTCCTTGTCTGGTGCTGGAAGGGGGCGAAGCGGTGTTTGATTCACGCGTGATCGTCGAATACCTCGATGCCCTGTCCCCGGTGGGCAAACTGATTCCGAGCACCGGTCGTGATCGTGCCGCCGTCAAAACCTGGGAAGCCTTGGCCGATGGCTTGCTGGATGCCAGCATTCTGGCCCGCCTCGAGCGGCATTGGGCGGGTCGGCATGACCATGAGCGTTCGCCAGCCTGGATAGAGCGGCAAATGGGCAAAGTGCAAGACAGCCTGGCGGCCATGAGCCGTGGTCTGGGCGAAAACGCATTGTGCAGCGGCATCCACCTGTCCTTGTCAGACATTGCGGTCGGTTGCGCCCTGGGTTATCTGGATTTCAGGTTCCCCGAAGTCGATTGGCGCACACCGTATCCCAATTTGCACCGACTCCACGACCGTCTGATGCAAAGGCCCAGCTTCATCGAGACCCGACCCTCATGAACGGGCGCGGTTTTTAAGCCAGCGCATCAGGCCGCCCACCCAGGGCAGTTTTTCGTACAGTTCTTCAGCTGCATCCCAATAATCGCGGTGCAACACCGCCAAGCCTTGCTCGTTAAAGACCAGGTGGGTGGACCCGCGCACAGTTTGTTCGGCGACGGTGTCAAAACGGCGAAATTTGAAATGGAAGTCCCAGGTCAAAAAAGCCTGCTGACCCTGGCAGATGCGTTCATGGACCACAAAGCGGGGTTGCTCCAACTGCACGAACATGTGGCGAAAGATGTGCTCGACAGCGGCCAAACCCTGAACCTCGTTGAACGGATCTTTGAAGCGCACATCGCTGGCATAGATACGCCCCAATTCGCCCAGACTCTCGGGTTGCAGATGTTCAAAAAAATCCACCAGGCGGACCAAGGCCGCCGCCAGATCGGAACAAGGGTCTGCGGGTTTCATGGCTTGTTCAAATTGCCTTGGGTGGCACGCCAGACCCAGGAAAAGTACCAGCGCTCAGGCAGTAGGCGCAGCAATTTGAGGAAACGGCTGAAGCGCTTTGGGAAGTGAATTTCAAACTCGCCTCGGGCCCAGCCTTTCAACATGGCGCGGGCGGCCTCGTCGGGTTGAATCAAAGCAGGCATGTGGAAGCGGTTTTGTGCGGTCAAGGGGGTGGCGACAAAACCAGGGTTGACCACGCTCACCCCGATGCCAGCGGGACGCAACTCCATGTACAAGATCTCAGCCAGGTGCTGCATGGCGGCCTTGGTCGGGCCATAGGCCAAGCTCATGGGTAATCCACGGTAGCCCGCCACGCTGGCGACCATGCTCAGGTGCCCGCGACCTTGTTCAACCAGGTGGGGCAAGACGGCGTCGATCACGTGCAATGCACCATGGTAGTTGACAGATTGGTGGCGCATGATTTCGGGCAAGTCAAAGCCACGCAAGGGTCGGATGGGTTTGTAGTGTCCGGCACAGTAAACCACCCAGTCCAGTCCCTGGTGCGCCCGCACCCGCTCGGCGGCTTGGCGTACCGATTCGATGTCGGTCACATCACAGGGCACCGGCAAGGCATCGTGACCCGCACAGAGTTGCTCCAGCAGCGGGGCTTGACGGGCCGACACGGCTACCCTGGCCCCGGCGGCGATCAGCGCCTGGGCGCAAGCATGTCCAATGCCGCTGGATGCGCCCACCAACCAAACACTGCGGCCGCGCCAGTCATCGACTTGAGGGTTCAATGCAGACCATGCCATTTCAGTTTCCTCGGCGAGTGAAGGCCAGTGTGACCTCGCCCAAATAGATGCCCCATTTGCTCATGCGGGCCTTGTTGAGCATGACCCGATCGTCCATCAGGTACATCCAGTCATCGAACTGTACTTCATATACCCGACCGTCGACGGGTAAAGACAGGGTGTAGCTCCATTGAAAAGCGTTGCCGCTGGTTTGCCCGCTGGCCACGCCAAGCACATCGTCGGCGCGGCCCGAGTAGCGCCCCTCGCCCTCGTGTCGCAAGCGCCAAACCCGACGCTGGCGGGTGCCGTCAGAGTAGGTGAACTGTTCATCGAGGATGCCCTCGTCCCCGGTCCATAGGCAATCCATCTCGACCACAAAGCGCTTGACCACCTGACCAGAGCGGTCGGTAAAAACACCCCAAGCATCTACCTTGCCCTGAAAGTACCGCCGCAAGTCCAGCACCGGCTTTTCGCTGGCGTAATCGGCGATCTTGGGGCTGGCGCAGCCACTCAGCCATGGGCTGGCCAGTGCAAGGGGGGCGGCCAGTAGCCAGATTCTTCTGTTCATGTCAGGTACTCCTTGAACTTCAACGCGGGGCCAGTCCCAGCAAAGCAGCCCGCATGGCCACTTGACTGGTTTGGGGCGCCAGCCAAATGCCCATGAAGCGGCGCGCCAACTCTGGATCGCTCAATTCACCGACCCACTGCCACTGGGTACCGCGACGCCAAAACTGCAATTTTTGTCCAGGCCGATAAGCGCCCAACAGGGTATCGCCGGCCTCGACATCGGGAAAAATCGCACTCATCTGGGACAGCCAGCGCGATCGCAGGTTCGGCTCCAAAGCGAGCTGGCGCTCGATTTCCTCGATGGAGCGCCGGGCAATATCGGCACCCTTGAAGGTGCGGGCGTAGGTGAGGGCCAGCGCCATGGGGTGGCGCTCGTAGGTCAATGGCTCGAACCCTGGGCCCGCGCGCAACACGGCCTCGTAGACCTCAAAACCCCAAAATTTGAATCGGTGTCGGCCTTGTTCCTGGGTCAAAGATTCAAACCACAAATCGGCGCCAGCGCTTTGCGCGCCAAGCATCGGACTGGTCAGCAGGGCCACAACACCGCACAGTTTGCGGCGGGTGAGTTCGCTCATGGTCGGGTCGGACGGCGCAATGTGTACTGAACCACGTCGGTGTTGTTTTGTTCGAACGCTGCTTCGCAATAAGCGAGATAAAACTCCCAGGTGCGAATGAATCGCTCATCGAAGCCCTGCGCCAACACCTGATCGCGGCGCGCCAAAAAGTCATGCCGCCACAGGCGCAAGGTTTTGGCGTAATCGTGGCCGAAGGAAAAACTGTCCTCGACCACCAGGCCCGCTTCCTGCGCGGCTTGCTTGAATCGCGCTGGGCTGGGCAAACAGCCACCCGGAAAGATGTATTGCTGAATGAAGTCCGTGCCCCGAATATAGCGATCAAAAAGACGATCGTCGATCACAATGGTTTGAATGCAAGCTCGCGCCCCAGGCTTGAGCAGTCGATTCAAGGTTTGAAAGTAGGTGGGCCAATACGATAGCCCCACGGCCTCGAGCATTTCGATCGAGACGATGGCATCAAAGGGCTCGTCACGAATGTCGCGGTAATCCTGTAAACGCAAATCGGCTTGCAAATGGGTGGCAGCCAAGCGTTGTTGGGCCCAGTTCAGCTGTTCCTGGCTGAGGGTCACGCCCGTCATGTGGGCCCCGAATGTCGAGGCGCCCAGCTCGGCAATGGCACCCCATCCGCAACCGATCTCCAGCACGCGCTGCTGCTGGCCCACTTGCACACCCGCCTGGACCAAGGCCCGCGTCATTTTGGCCTGTTGGGCTTGCTGCATGGGCATGTCGGGGTCGCCCTGGAACCAGGCCGACGAGTAATTCATACTCGGGTCAAGCCAAAGGCGGTAGAAGTCGTTGCCCAGGTCGTAGTGCTCGTGAATGTTGCGTGCACTGTTTTGACGCGTGTTGCGACGCGACCAGTGGCGCCATTGATAGAACAAGCGCCCCCACCAATGCCCATAGATCACATCTTCCAAGGCCCGGCGATTCACCAACGCCCATTGCAGCAACAGATTCAGGTCCGGGGTGCTCCAGAGCCGGTCAATATAGGCTTCGGCAAAACCGATGTCTCCCGATTTCATGGCCCGATCAAAGACTGCCATGTCATGCACATGGAGCATGGCGTGAGGCGCTTGCCCCGCGCCATAAACCCTGGTTTGACCGTCGGGGCCTTGCAGGGTCAAAGTGCCATGCCGCGCGTTGGCCAACAAGGCATTGATTTTGCGCATGGTGGCGTTGTTCTGTACGGGGTCCATGGCCGTTGTGGCCACTGAAGAGGTCGATGTTTTCATGGCATCACCGCGTCACGAAATCAGCCGGTGGCGACGGCTTGTGGAAAAAACGCACGCGCTTGCGCCACAGTTGCAAGGCGTGCCAGTGAATACGAAAAACCACTCCCAAAGTCAGCCAGGGGTGGCGCCAGAGCGCGCGCCGGACCTGCGCCGGTTCGGCCACTTGCAGACGGCCACTGATGCTGGTTTGGAGCAAGGGGCCGTGTTCATCATGCAAGTCAATGCGCACCACGGTCCGATGGGGCTGCCCTTCGGAGGTCCAGGTGCGCATGAATCGAAACTGGTATTCGCCCTTGACCTCGCAAAATGGGGACACATGAAACACTTTGCGCGCGTGCAAGATGTGACCTTCCTGCGGTTGATCGAGCAAATAACAGTGGCGCTCTCCAAAAGTGTTGTTGACCTCGGCCACTACGGCGCGCAGGCTGCCGTCGCCGCGATGCACATACCAGAAGCTGACCGGCTTGAAGGCATAGCCCAAGACCCGTGGATAACAATGCAGCCAGACTTCACCGTCGGCCTCGTTGATGCCTTGTTCGGCCAAAATCTCTTGCAGCCACGCCAGGGCACCGCCCCGATCCGGACCTCGGCCATCGCCATGATCGGCATCATGAAAAGACACCCAGGCACGCCGGTTCACAGCCACGCCCATGTCATGCCCGGCAGCCAGTGCGCGCATGGGCAGCATCAAGAACCAGGTCGGGTGGACAAAGGCATGCCGCACCGGCCGCAAGCGGGTGTGGCGCACCTCGCCCAATCCTAGCCAAGCGCTCATGCCCGCACCCCACTGGCCTGGCGACGTGCCAACCACTGACGCACCACCGACTGCGCGGCCCGCAAACCGTCCTCGTGAAAGCCATAGCCCATCCAGGCACCGGCGAACCAGGTGCGGTTGCGGCCTTGCAAGTCCCCCATCTTCGCTTGCGCACCGATGGCGGGTAGATCAAAGACCGGGTGTGAGTAATGAAATTCTTGCAACACACAGGCAGGGCGTATCGAACGCACCGGATTGAGCGAAACGATGACCGGGTCGCGAAATGGCAGCGGCTGCAATCGATTGAGCCAGTAATGCAAGCAGACATGGCGTTGCCCCTGGCCAGGGTCCAGCGCCCGCTCATAATTCCAAGCCGCCCAGGCTTTGCGACGCTCGGGCATGACCGAGGCATCGGTGTGCAACACCGCATGGTTGGGGTGGTATTGGATGGCCCCCAACACCTCGCGTTCGGCGCTGCTGGGCCGAGCCAGCATGGACAGCGCCTGATCGGAGTGTGCGGCCAAGACCACTTCATCAAAGCGCTCGACCCCGTGACGGGTGTGCACCCAAACGCCTTCTTCGGTGCGATCCACGAGTTGCACGGGGCACTGCAGGCGGGCATCGGTCAAGCCCGCAATGATTTTTTGCACATAGTTGCGAGCCCCGCCCTGCACGGTCAACCACTGGGGTCGGTCGTTGACCTGAATCAGGCCGTGGTTGTGACAAAAACGCACCATCGTGGCGACGGGAAATTGCAACATTTGATCGGTGGGGCAACTCCAGATGCAGGCCAACATGGGCAGCAGATACCAATCGCGAAAAACGTTGCCAAAACCATGCTGGGTCAGAAATTCTTCGAGCGGCATCATCAGTCGCGCGTCTTGCTCGGACTCGGCCAGCTCGGTGGCTAAGCGATTAAAGCGCAATATATCGGCCAACATGCGCCAGAACTTGGGACGCAATAGGTTGCTGCGCTGGGCAAAAACGGTATTTAGATCGGCGCCGTTCCACTCCAGCGCCTGAGCGCCAAAGGCGCGCGGCACTTGCACCGAAAATGACATGTCTGAGGCCGCTATTTCGACCTGCAAAGA
This sequence comes from uncultured Bordetella sp., assembly GCA_964390775.1. Classification (GTDB taxonomy): domain Bacteria; phylum Pseudomonadota; class Gammaproteobacteria; order Burkholderiales; family Burkholderiaceae_C; genus Limnohabitans. The sequence goes on along the minus strand of CAYMJT010000014.1, from coordinate 18,054 downwards.
CTCGAATAAGGCGATCAGTCCAGGGTAGGTTTTGTGATTAAAAACCAAAAACCCAGTATCAACGCCATGCTCGATCCATTCTCCATCGACCCCTGGCAAACAGACATCGACGGTGTGGGTGTGACCGCCAAAATAGTCACCCGCCTCAAAGAGAGTGACCCGCGCATGGTCTTTCAGGCCATGGGCTGCCGCCAGGCCTGCAATGCCCGATCCGATCACCGCCACACGCGGCCAACGCACATCGAGGGATTTCATGGTTGTTGCAACATCCGTTCCACCTCAGCCAGAAATGAGCGATCGGTCGGACCAGTCATACTGCTAAACGCCTTGACCTCACGGCCATCGCGTGAAATCACATATTTGTAGAAATTCCATTTCGGCGTGGTGTCGGTGCGCTGTGCCAACTGCTGAAATATGGGGGCCGCCTGCGCACCCCGCACCGAGGTTTTGGCCATCATGGGGAATTTCACCCCAAAGGTGTTTTCGCAGAAATCGGCGATTTTTTGGTTGCTGTCGGGCTCTTGGCTGAAATCGTTCGAGGGGAAGCCCAGCACCACCAAACCACGCGACTTGTATCGCGAATACAACGCCTCTAGGCCTTTGTACTGTGGTGTAAACCCGCAATAACTGGCTGTGTTGACCACCACCACCACATGCCCGGCGAATTGGCACAGATCTTGGGGTTTTTCGTCCTGCAAACGGGGGTGTACATGCTGCAATACAGAGGGGCAGGTCTGCTGGGTCGCCTGGGCGTTGGGGCTGTAAACCGCGCCCGAAAGCGCCCACAGCACCGTGAAAACCCAGGGGTAAACGACCCCATCATGACAGCGGAAATGGATTGATTTCAGGTTCATATTGATGGATGATGGGCCAATCTGGGTGATTTGTCTAGGACAAAAATAAAAACCCGCCTGACATCCCCCTTTTTTTTAACCATGAATCAGCGAACACCTTCTGAATCCATGTCGGTCTCGATCGCCGCCGTGGAGAGGGACACGGGCATCGGCAAGGACACCTTGCGAATTTGGGAACGCCGCTATGGCTTTCCCACGCCGGGTCGAGATGCCTTTGGCGAGCGCAGTTACCCCTTTGAGCAAGTCGAAAAATTGCGCGTGATCAAGCGCTTACTTGACCAAGGCCACCGACCTGGGCGCATTGTGGCCCTGCCCATGGAGACCCTGATGCGCCTGAGCCAGGGTCAAACCAGCACCCCGCAAAAGCTCAATCTGGAGGCGGGCGGCTCGACTGAATTGAGAGATTTTCTGGATTGCGTGCGCCAGCATGACGCCGAGCAATTGCGCCGTCGCTTGAACCAGGCAGTGGTCGGCATGGGGCATTACCGCTTCATCACCGACCTGGTAGCCCCACTCAACGGCATGATCGGCGACGCCTGGATGCGAGGCGAGCTCGAAATCTTTGAAGAGCACCTGTACACCGAATGCGTGACTTCGGTGTTACGCCACGCCATTGGCAATGTGCCGCAGGCGCAAGAACAAAGTCGCCCCAGTATTTTGTTGACCACCTTTCCGCAAGAGTCCCACGGATTGGGCCTGTTGATGGTGGAGTGTTTATTGGCGCTGGAAGGGTGCCGTTGTCTGTCCCTGGGCACCCAGACCCCCTTGCCCGATATCGCCAAGGCCGCCCAAGCGCACCAGGTTGACATCGTGGCGCTCAGTTTCAGCCAAAGCCTGAACCCCAATCAGGTTTTTGATGGCCTGCAAGAGTTGCTGCAACTGCTGCCCTCTTCGATACAGGTCTGGGCCGGTGGCCGTAACCCAGTACTTCGGCGACGTCCCGTGCCTGGGGTGATGGTGATGGGCTCGCTCGAGTTGATCCCGGGGCAGGTGCGCGATTGGCGTCAACACCAGCAAACCTGACAGCGGTTACCATTTGGGGGTGAATCCCCCTTCGTTCATGGACAAAATTTGCTCGCCGGCGCAAGCCCAGCGCTTGGCATCGGCTTGGCGCGCCAGTGGCCAGCGCTTGGTGTTTACCAACGGCGTCTTCGATGTGCTGCACCGAGGCCACGTCAGCTATTTGGCGCAGGCCAGAGACTTGGGCCAACGATTGATCGTGGGGCTCAATACCGATGCCTCGGCGCGACGCCTGAACAAAGGCCCCGACCGCCCTTTGAACCATGAGGCCGATCGGGCCATGGTGGTGGCCGCGCTCGAGTCGGTCAGCCTGGTGACCTGGTTTGATGAAGACACCCCCTTGGCCTTGATCGACGCCCTGCGCCCCGATGTGATCGTCAAAGGCGGCGACTACGACATGTCCAAGTTAGCCGAAACAGCCCTGGTTCAGCGCTGGGGCGGCGAGGCCTTGGCATTGCCGTTTGTGGCGGGCTATTCGACCACCCAATTGGTACAAAAGATCAGGACAACACCGCCCGCCACAGCGCGTTGATGGCTTGCGCCTGCTCGGACCACTGGTCAAGCGGAAACTGGGTCGGTTTTTCATCCAGGCGCGCGTGATGCTGGGCACGACGCAAGTCGCGATAAGCGTTGGCCGCCTGACTGCCGACACCCTGGGGGAGCAAACCCGCTTGTTCGCACCGATTCAAGAGCGCGATATTGCCGACGTTATCTTGTAGTTGAGGGTAGGCACCGGCATGAGCCAGCACCAGGTGTTGCACGACGAACTCGGCATCGACCATGCCACCTGGGCTGTGCTTGACATCGAAGTGGCCCGCCGGGACCGGGCGGGCGGCTCGCATGCGTTCGCGCATGGCGATGATTTCTTGCCGCAGGGGCGCGGCATCGCGCGGCGCAGCGATGACCTCGCGGCGCACCGCCTCTAATTTTTGCGCCAGATCTTGGGGGGCCACACAACAGCGGGCCCGCGTCATGGCCTGGTGCTCCCAGGTCCAGGCGGTATTGCTGCCGCGTTGAGTTTGATACTGGGCAAAGGCGTCAAATGACGTGACCAGCAGGCCCGAGTTGCCATTGGGTCGCAGGGCCGTATCGATTTCGTACAAATCGCCCTCGCTGGTTTTGACGGTCAGCCAATTGATGAGCTTGCGCACCAATGCGGCATAGATTTCGCCCGCCTGCTCGTGCGGATCGTCGTACACAAAAACAATGTCCAGATCGCTGCCATAACCCAACTCTTTGCCACCCAGTTTGCCGTAACCGATGATGGCCATTCTGGGGGTCTCGGCGTGTTTTTGGCGCAAGCGTGCCCACACCCATCGCAGGCAAACCCGCAACACCGCATCGGCCAAGGCCGACAGATCGTCGGCCACTTGCTCGACACTCAAGCGGCCTTCGACATCCCGGGCCAAGGTGCGGAACAGTTCGGCGTGCTGCGCCCGGCGCAGCAAATTCAGCAAGGCCTCGTCGTCGTCCTGACCCAACTCGTGCAGCGAGCGGTAACGGTATTCCAGCTCCTGCTCGAAGGCCTGCGCGTCAAAACGTTCGGCCAATAAACCAGGGCTGGCCAGTTCATCGATGACACCCGGGTGTAATAAAAGATAGCGGGCCGGCCAACGGGCGGCGCCTAGCAATCGCAACAACTGCTCGTGGACACGTACACGCTCGACCAACAGGGCCAAATAGCTTTCGCGCCGCAGCAGCGGCTCGACCCAATCCATCCAGCGCAACACGGCCTCTTCTTCGATGCGGCCCGCATCCAGCCAAGACTGGGTGCGCTGAATCAACAGCGTCAGACGCTGACGCCCCTGGTCGCTCAAGGCGCGAACTTTGGGGTTGTCCACCCAAGCCCGGGCCCGTTCGGCAAACCGAGGGGAAAGATCGTCCAGCACAAATTCCAGATCGCCGCTGGTGCTGTTGCGACACCCTTTACAGTCAGCGCCTTCGGTACTCTGAGTGGGCTGGCCCAGCAACTGGTCGAACTCTTGCGCGACCCGTTCCCGGTGGGTGTTGAGTTCGGCCAAAAAATCGCTGGAGTCGCCATAACCCAGGGTCAGCGCAACCCAGCCCAAATCGGGGTCTTCGGTGGGCAAGACATGGGTTTGCTGGTCGTCCAGGTACTGAATCCGGTGCTCGACCCGGCGCAAAAACACATAGGCGCGAGCCAGCGCCTGAGCGGTTTGCTCAGGCATGAGTTGGGCACGCGCCAAACGCTCCAGCGCCTGCATGGTGGCTCGGGTTGAGAGTTCGGGAAACTGACCGCCACGCACGACCTGCAGCAATTGCACGATGAATTCAATCTCGCGTATGCCGCCTCGCGACAGCTTGACGTCATTGGCGCGCTCGGGTCGACCCGCGCTGCGGCGCGCTGCATGGTCACGAATTTGGCGATGCAACTGACGCAAAGACTCAAACACGCTGTAGTCGAGATAGCGACGAAAGACAAAGGGCATCACCACATCGCGCAATGCCTTGCCTTGAGCCACCGCCTCGGTGGGTGCCACCACTCGGCTCTTGAGCCAAGCAAAACGCTCCCACTCGCGCCCCTGCACCTGGAAATACTCTTCCAATGCCGCCAACGAGACCACGGGCGGGCCCGATTGACCGTTGGGGCGCAAGGCCAGGTCGACCCGAAACACGAATCCGTGCTCGCTGGTCTCTCCGATCAGGGTGTAGAGCATTTTGACCAAGCGGGAAAAATACTCCTGATGAGAAATACGGCCACCGCCATCGGGGCGGCCCATGGTTTCGCCAGGAGCGTCGTAGACATAGATCAAATCGATGTCGCTCGAAACATTCAGTTCACGAGCGCCCAATTTGCCCATGCCCACGATCCAAAAAACCGCCCGCTCGCCATCGGGGCGAAGTGGAGCGCCGTGCAAGGCATCGAGTTGGCCCATGGCCTCTTGGCAAGCCAGATCGAGGACCAACTCCGCCAGGTGCGTCATGGCGTGGGTGATCACCTCCATGGGCGCCTGCTGCTCGCAATCGAGGACCACCAGTCGCTCCAGGACCAGTTGACGCAACACCCGCAAGCGATCGGACAGGCCCGGGAAATCGCTCTCCAGGGTAGTCAGCGCCTGAGTCATGCCGATCCGATCGGGGGGACCCGGCGGGAGGGCACTCAAATGATCGCCATAGCGTCGACGGATGCGCTGGACAAATCGGGAATGGGTGGCCAAAGCAAGCAAAATATCACCCGTCAGTGCGGGAACCGAGGCACAATCCCCCTGAGTGGGCTCCAAGATGGGGATAATCGGGCACAAGGCAAAAATCTCCTGAGTCCAACATTCGAATGCACGACGTCCACAAGCCAACGCGCTGGGTTTCCATCTATGCCCGGATGGCAAGCTGGCTCTTTTGGAGCCTGACCGCCGCTTGGGTGCTGTTGTTAACCATGTGGCTGGTTTTGCACTGGATCATTGTGCCCCGAATCGATGAATTTCGCCCGTGGCTGCAAGAACAGGCCTCGCAAGCACTTGGGCTTCGTGTGGAGATGGGGCCGATGTCGGGGCGCACCCGGGGTTTGGTCACCGAGTTGCAGCTGGATCAAATCCGATTGCTCGACGCCCAACAACAAGCCCGCTTGGACCTGGGTCAGGTGACGCTGGCGCTGACCCCCACGTCGGTTTTGAGCGGGGCTTTCAGCCAGATCGCACTGGAACAACTGGACCTCGACATCCGTCGCGATACCCAAGGTCGCCTTTGGCTGGCTGGCATCCCCTTGCAAAGCGACAGCCGTGACAATCGACTTCGAAACTGGGTGTTCTCTCAATGGGAATGGGTGCTCAGGAACAGCCGATTGCGGTGGAGCGATGAGTCAAGACCTGACCAGGCCCTGCAACTCGAACACATCGAGGGGGTGTTGCGAAACGGGCTGCGTGACCATCATTTCCGAATTGACGGCAACCCCAACCCCGAAATGGGCGACCGCTTCAGCTGGCGCGGGCGCTTGCGGCAACCGCTGTTGAGCACGCAAGCAGGGTTGTGGGAAGACTGGAGCGGCACATCGTATGTCGAGACCCGGCGCGTCGAGCTCGATGCCTGGGCGCAGCGCTTACCCGGGCTCTCTGAACTCAAGGGCGTGCAAGGTCAAGGCTGGTTGCGCGTCTGGATGGACATTCGTGCTGGCCGTATGGCGCAGTGGAGTACCGATTTTGGTCTCAGCGATGTGCGTGTTCAAATCGATCGCAAAGAACGGGCCGCGTTGAGTTTGGGCTTGCAATCGGCGCGAGGCCGCTTGGGCTGGATGGGGGGCAACGAAGACAAATGGACCTTGCAACAAGCCTTGCTGTCGGCCCCTGGCGCGACGCCCTGGGCGATTGGGCAAGCCAGTCTGACCTTGCGCCACGACAGCCAGCAACAGATCGAGGGGGGTCTGGTTCAAATCGATGAAGTCAGCCTTGCGGCATTGACGCCTTGGGTGGATCTGGCCCCCGAATCTTGGTCGAGTCTGTGGACACAGGCTGCCCCTCAGGGTTATTTGCGCCAAGTGCAAGGTCGCTTTCAAGGCCCGTGGGCAGGCCTGCAGTTGCAAAACTGGCGGGCTCAGGTCAGCGAGGTATCCTGGCAAGCGGGGCCCGTCAGCAAAGCCGCACCGCTGGCCCGCTGGCCCGGTGTTTCGGGCTTGAGCGCTGAGTTGGAGGGTGGCGCGAGTGCGATGCATGGCTCGGTGAAGGTCGAAAGCGGCGAGCTGTATTGGCCCGGCCTGTGGGATGAGCCCAAACACAAAATCGGTCTTTTTAAAGCCGAAGTCAACGCCGAACAGGGCGCGGAGGGTCATCGATTGGAATTGAAATCGGCCCAGTTGCTCACCGACCAGGCCCGTGCCGACTTTCGCTTGAGTTGGGTGAATACACCCAGCGATCCCCATGGCCGCATTGACCTGCAGGGGGATGTGCCTTTCGCTCCTGTGACCCAAGTTCTGCGGTGGCTACCGACCTCTTTGCCCGACCCGGTGCGGCAATACCTGAAGCAGGCCTTGCCGCAGGGCGAATTGCGCCAGGCTCATGCCCGCGTGCTGGGCCGTGTGGACGATTTTCCATTCAAGAGGCCGGACAGCGGCGAGTTTTATATCCGCTCGCAAGTCTCCAAGGTGCGTTATTTGACGCTGCCGCGTGGCTTTAGCACCGATGCGAGCGAAGGTGAATGGCCGGTGCTTCAAGATCTGAGTGCCGAATGGGTATTGGATCGAAATGCCATGCGCCTGAGCAAAGTCAAAGCACGCTTGGCGCAAGCCCCTGGCATCCAGTGGCCGATTTTGGAAGCCCAGATCAAAAACATGGATCAGGCCATCGTCGAGGTCAGGGCCGAGGGAAAGGGGCCTTTGGCCGAGGCTTTGGCGGTTTGGAAGTCCATGCCCTTGAATGGCATGACCGATCGGGTGCTGGACAGCGCCAAGGCGCAAGGGCAGGCCGAATACCGCATGAATCTGAGCATTCCGGTGCAGGACGCCGAACAAACCCAGGCCAAGGGACAGGTGGTGCTGCAAGGCAATGACATCCTGATGGCGCCTGGCACACCGGGCTTGGGGCGTGCGCGTGGAACCTTGGCCTTCACGGCCGATGGTTTTGAATTGCAAGGCTTGCAAGCCACCTTGTGGGGTGGCGAGGTTCGTTTGGACGGCGGCGCCAAAGCCAGCGCAGAGACGGGCGCGCCCAAGGCCCAAATCCGGGCTCAAGGTCAGCTCTCGGCTGCAGGGCTGCGCGACGCCCCTGAGTTGGCCCCTTGGTCAGCCCATCTGAAAAAAATGCAGGGGTCGACACAGTATGTCGCCCGCTTGCAATGGCGACGGGGTCAGTTGGAGAGCGAGGTCAACAGCGATTTGGTCGGCATGGCAATTCAGGCCCCCACCGGTTTGGGCAAAAGCGCTGCCGAGCCTTTGCCTATACGCTGGGAATCGAAACTGAGCGCCGAATCGGCCGCCAGCAGTGGTCTATTGCAAGAGCAAATGGCCTTGCGCTGGGGTTTGGGTCTGGAGGCACGCTTCATTCGCGATTTGTCGGGCCAGCAAGCCAAGGTATTGCGTGGCCTGATTCGTTGGGGCGCCGCGGCCGCAGCGCAAATGCCCGCGCAAGGCGTCACCTTGCGGGTCAATGCCGAGCGGTTTAATTTGGACGAATGGGCCGACTGGCTGCAACCGTTTGGCAGCACGCCGGTCCCAGGTGGCGGGGCTTGGGATTTCGCACCCCAGCGCATTGATTTCCAAGCGCGCCAATTTCAAGCCCAGGGACGGCCCCTGAATCAGGTTCAGTTGAATGCGCTACGCGTGGGAGAGGTTTGGCGCGGGCAAGTCAGCGCACAGGAGCTCGAAGGCGATTGGCAATACCAGGCCAGCAAAAGCCCCGAGCCCGCCAAATTGCAAGCCCGTCTGGCTCGTTTGACTGTGCCAGCCAGCCAGGGCGACGCTGACGCCATGCCAGACAGTTCAGTGCAAGATTTGCCCACCCTGGACATTCAAGTCAAGGATTTTGATTGGCGTGGCAAGCGATTGGGGTCGCTGGAGTTGATCGCCGTCAACCGCCAACGGCCCGATGCGGGTTCCGAGTGGCGCTTGAACAAATTCCAGATCGTCAATGACGATGCAGATTTCATGGCCGATGGCGTTTGGCGCAAATCTTCAGGCGCGCAGACCAGTCAGACCCAATTTGATTTCAAAATGAACGTCAAGAACATGGGCACCCTGTTGCAGCGCGTGGGCGTGCCCGATGCTGTGCGCAATGGGCACGGCAGCATCGAGGGCTTGGTCAATTGGAACGGCTCACCGATCACCCCCGATCTGGGCAGCATTGGTGGGCAGTTCAAGATCGGCATTGAACGCGGCCAGTTTCTAAAGACCGAGCCTGGCGCAGCGCGCTTGCTGGGGGTGCTGAGCCTGCAATCCTTGCCGCGTCGTTTGATGCTGGATTTTCGTGATGTGTTTAGCGAAGGCTTTGCCTTTGATTTTTTCAGGGGCGACGTCAAAATTGAACGCGGCATTGCCAGCTCGAACAACCTGCAAATGAAAGGGGTCAACGTGGCCGTGCTGATGGAGGGCCAGGCCCATATCGCCAACGAAACCCAAGACCTTAAAGTGCTGGTCATCCCCGACATCAACGCGGGGGCGGCTTCATTGATGTATTCGGCCATCAATCCCTTGATTGGCCTGACCACCTTTGTCGCTCAGTACGTGTTGCGCCGGCCTTTGTCCGAGTCCAGCACACAGCAGTTTCACATCGACGGCACCTGGAGCGAGCCACGGGTCACTCAAGTGCCCTTCAAATCTGATGCCAAACCATGAAGGGCTGGTCGCCACGCGTCCTCTGGCGCGAACACCGCCGCCGCCTGCTTTGGGGCGCCTTGATCTTTCTGGTGCTGGCCTTGCTATCGACCTTGGTGATCCTGGCCGGTCGATACGAATTGGAGAAATTGCAGCAGCAGGTGGATCGAGACGCCAGCGATGCAGTCAGCGACTTGCGCGTCGGTCTGGGTCGCCATTTAACTGTTCTGGAATCGATCATTCCGCGCCAGACTCAGGCGCCAGCCTGGGTCGTCCAAGCCGACTCCCTGCTGCGTGAACGACGTGAGTGGTTGCGACTCGAGTGGCGTGACCCGCAGATGCAAAGGGTGGCGGTGGCGAATACCCCATGGCGAACGACGACCGCCTTCAAGTCGGGACTGGACCCTGCCTCACCCGAACTGCAATTGGCTTGCTCACAAGCCAGGCGTTGGGGCAACGCAGCTTACGCGCCCAGCACCTATGTGGTGACCGATGAAAACGCGGGCATGGAGGTGCTACAAATGTGCCTGCCCTGGTCGATCGACAGCACCTTGGGTGGCTACTTGATCGTCAGTTATTCTTTGCCCGATCTGCTGTCTCAATTGGTGTCGCCGCACCTGTCGCGCAGTCAGCAATTGTCGTTTGTCGAGTCCGACGGGACCCGATTGGCGATGGTAGGACAGATGCGCGAAGGGCGTCGCATCTTCACAGGTCAACAACTGTTAAGTCTGCCTGGGGCGGCCTTGGTGTTGCGCGTCGACAGCCGTCGGATGGGGCCAGATCTATTCCCGAATTTATTGACAGCGGTGGTAACGGTCTTGAGTCTGACCTTGTTGCTCGTACTGGCATTGTTGGGGCGAGACACCCGGCGACGCTTGCGGGCCGAGCACGAGTTGGCCGAAGCGCTGGCCTTTAAAAAAGCGATGGAGGACTCGCTGGTGACCGGCTTGCGGGCACGCGACCTGCAAGGCCACATCACCTATGTCAACCCAGCTTTTTGTGAAATGGTGGGATGGTCGTCAGAAGAACTGCTGGGGCAGTCCAATCCACCCTGCTATTGGCCCCCAGAAATGATCACCGAATACGGTCGTCGGCAGGCCTTGCGATTGGCTGGCAATGCGCCCCCGCGCGAGGGCATCGAGTCGGTGTTTATGCGGCGCAATGGGGAGCGCTTCCCTGTCTTGATTTTCGAGGCGCCTTTGATCGATGCGCAAGGCCTGCAAACGGGCTGGATGAGTGCGATTTTGGATGTGAGCGAGCAACGGCGCATTGAGGAGTTGTCGCGCGCTACTCAAGAGCGCTTGCAAGCCACGGCTCGATTGGCGAGCGTGGGCGAGATGGCATCTTTGATCAGCCACGAGTTGAACCAGCCCTTGGCGGCCATTGCCAGCTACGCCCATGGCAGCCACAACCTGTTGCAACTCGCCAGCGAGGTCCAGACGCCCGAGTTGCTGCGTCAATTGTCCGACGCCGTGCAGCGAATCGCCGAGCAGGCGCAACGCGCGGGTGAAGTGATCAAAAGCGTGCATGATTTTGTACGTCGTCGCGCGCCATCGCGCGAGTCGGTGGCCCCGCATGAGTTACTAGACAATGTATTGCCCTTGATGCGCCTGCAAGCGCGCAAACTGATGATCGACCTGCAATGGAGTGTGCCCGAGGAATTACCCAGGGTTTGGTGCGACCGTGCCATGATCGAGCAGGTCATTTTGAATTTGGCGCGCAACGGCATGCAGGCCATGGACAGGCCCATGTCCCACATTCAAAAAAAACTGAGACTGGCCATCCGAGAGGCCTCGCATTCCGAAGGCGGCCCGATGATCACGATCGAAGTCGCCGATTTGGGCAGTGGCATCGATCCAGAGGTGGAGCTCAATTTGTACACCCCGTTTTTCACCACCAAAGCCGAGGGCATGGGCTTGGGTCTGAGTTTGTGTCGTACCGTGGTCGAACAACACGGCGGTCGCCTCAGCCACTGGCCGAATCAACCTTGTGGTACGGTGTTCTCATTTACCTTGTCTTGCCGTCAAGCGACGGCGGTTGTCGAGGCCTGAATGCAACCGCAACACAATGCCCTGATTCATTTGATCGATGACGATGCCAGTGTGCGCGAGGCCTTGGCGTGGTTGCTGCGCTCGCGGCATTTGAGCAGCATCGGACACGCCAGTGTGGAAGATTTTTTAGCCGATTGGGACGCCCATCAGCGCCCCACCGATCCTTGCTGCCTTTTGCTCGATGTGCGCATGCCTGGCACCCATGGTTTGGCGCTGTTTGAAACTTGGATCGCACGCGGCTTGACTGGCTTGTGCCCCGTGATTTTTTTGACCGGTCATGCCGATGTACCGACAGCGGTGGATGCGGTCAAGCGCGGCGCCTTTGATTTTTGTGAGAAGCCGTTCTCCGACAACGCCCTGGTCGATCGTGTTGAGCAAGCCCTGGCTTTGTCCAGGCACCATCAAGACTTGGCACGGCAATCGGCCCAGCAGCAGCAAATGTTGTCTGATTTGACCGAGCGCGAGCTTGAGGTCCTGCACCAAGTGATTCAAGGCTTGCCCAACAAATTGATCGCCGATCAATTGGGGATCAGTGTGCGCACCGTGGAAGTCCACCGCTCGCGCGTGTTTGAAAAAATGGGGGTCAAGTCGGCGGTTGAGTTGTCCAACCTGGTGCGCGGACCGAAAGCATGATTCATTCTTCGCGATCGCGGTCTTTCAATTCGCCCTTGTCGCGTCCGCTGAACATGGTCCACCAGACGATCAACACCAAAACAGCCCCGGCGGCCAAGGCTTCAAGCAATATCAATCCCATGTGGCGTGTCCTCGCATGGGTCAGCATTGTAGGAAGCCTGGCGGCTTGTTCGACTGTGCGTCTGCAAATGCCCCCATCGACGCCGGGCTCAGTGCCCAGCGCCCCGTCCAGCAGCGCTCCAGCGGTGACCCCTCCTGCCCAGCCTCCGGCCATGCCGCGTAGCCGTTGGGTGGCAGTGGACTGGTCTGAATTGCCCGGCTGGGGCCAGGACCCATTGAATGATTTCTGGCCCGCCCTGGTCCGAAATTGTCAGCGGCCCAAACCATCATGGGGCGCGCAGTGCATCGAAATACGCGAGCTGGCGCAGTCGGCTGCCGCGCAACGACTGGCATGGATGGAGCGCCGCTTGCAACCCTACCGGGTCGAATCCCAAGAGGGTCGAGCCCACGGACTGCTGACCGCCTATTACGAACCCGAATTGGTAGCCAGCCGAACCCGTCGGCCTGGTTTTGAGGTGCCCTTGTACAGTGCCCCGCCCGAAGCCCTGCGCGCCCGAGAAGGGGCGCCATGGTACACGCGCCGCGAGATCGAAACCCTGCCCCAGGCGCAGGCCGCTTTACGGGGCAGAGAAATTGCTTATTTGCGTGACCCAGTGGACGCCATGGTCCTGCACATACAGGGCTCAGGGCGTGTGCAAATTCAGGAAAACGATGGTCAAACCCGTTGGGTGCGTCTGGGATTTGCCGCAACCAATCAACACCCCTATCAAAGCATCGGTCGCTGGTTGCTCGATCGGCAATTGACCCGAGACGCCACTTGGCCCGGAATCAAGGCCTGGCTGGCGGCCAACCCCCAGCGACGCCAGGAGTTGATGTGGGCCAACCCTCGCTATGTGTTTTTCCGCGAAGAGCCCTTGAAGGATCTGAGCGTGGGGCCACAGGGGGCTCAGGGTTTGCCCTTGACTGCGGGCCGCTCGATTGCGGTCGACCCGCAGAGCCTGCCCTACGGCACCCCTCTGTGGTTGGCCTCGGAGGGTGCCTTACCCCTGCGCAAATTGGTGCTGGCACAGGATACGGGCAATGCCATTGTTGGGGCCGTGCGCGCCGACTATTTTGTCGGCAGTGGGGAGGCCGCCGGCGAAATCGCGGGTCGGGTGCGACAGGAACTGCGTTTGTGGGCCTTGTGGCCGCGCTAAGGCCCATCTGCCCATTGACCCCCGTGCGCCGCGTCTCCATTCGCCGTAAGATCAGGGCTTAGGACAGCGTCACCCCCGAATAGCGCTTCCCAACCGACATTCAGAGGATCGCGTATGAACGCCCCCTTGCCAGAACACATCCGACTCGCGCTGGAAACCGTCACACTCGACGACAAGTACGCGCTGGACCACGGTCGTGCCTTCATGAGCGGTGTGCAGGCTCTGGTGAAGTTGCCGATGCTGCAACGCCAGCGCGATGCCGCCGCAGGCAAAAACACCGCCGGCTTTATCAGCGGTTATCGGGGTTCGCCCTTGGGGGGTTACGACCAGGCTTTGTGGCGGGCTAAAAAATATCTGCAAGCCCAGCACATCGTGTTTCAACCCGGCGTGAACGAAGAGTTGGCCGCAACCGCCTTGTGGGGCACGCAGCAACTGGGTTTTGCGCCACCGGGCAATAACCGCTTTGACGGCGTGTTCGGTATTTGGTACGGAAAGGGCCCCGGGGTAGACCGTTGCTCAGATGTATTCAAGCACGCCAATATGGCCGGCACCACCCCCTGGGGCGGTGTATTGGCCGTGGCCGGCGATGACCATGTGGCCAAAAGCTCGACCGCCGCCCACCAAAGCGACCCCATTTTTATGGCTTGTCACACGCCCGTGTTTTTCCCGGCCAGCGTACAAGACATTTTGGATCATGGGCTGCATGCATTGGCGCTGAGTCGATACAGTGGTTTGTGGGCCGGCATGAAAACCATTCAGGAGATTGTGGAGTCCAGCGCCACCGCCCTCATTGACCCCAATCGGGTGCAAGTGGTGCTGCCCCCTTTGCAAACGCCCCCAGGGGGCTTGCACATACGCTGGCCCGACGAGGCGCTGGCGCAGGAAGAGCGGTTGTTCAATCACAAATGGCCCGCCGTGCACGCTTATTTGCGCGCCAACCGACTGAATCACGATGTGGTGCATGGCCCCCATGACCGACTTGGCCTGATGGCCAGTGGCAAGGCCTACAACGACACCCGCCAGGCCTTGATGGATTTGGGGCTCGACGAGCACCGCTGCAACCAGTTGGGCATTCGATTGCACAAAGTGGGTGTGGTGTGGCCGTTGGAAGAACACAGCCTGCGCGACTTCGCCAACGGCTTGCAACACATCATGGTGGTGGAAGAAAAGCGCGGCGTGATCGAGCCGCAGGTCAAAGAGCTGCTGTATCACTGGCCCGAATCTCAACGCCCCCAGGTGAGTGGCAAATGGGCCGGCCCCGAAATGCAAGGGGCGTATTTGCTGCGCCCCAACCACGAGCTTAACCCTGGACTGATCGCCCGTGCCATTGCCTTGCGTCTGCGCCAGATGGGGGTCGACGCCGACACCGAGGCCGGCATTGCGGCCCGCCTGGCCTTGCTTGACGCCAAAGAGCGCAGTTTGCAAACCCAGCATGTTCAGGCCGACCGCTTGCCCTGGTTCTGTTCCGGCTGTCCGCACAATACCAGCACCAAAGTGCCCGAAGGCTCGCGCGCCATGGCGGGCATCGGCTGCCATTTCATGAGTCTGTGGATGGACCGCAGCACCGCAGGCTTTACCCAGATGGGGGGCGAGGGGGTGCCTTGGGTCGGCCAACAAGCCTTCAGCAACGATCAGCACATTTTTGCCAATATTGGCGACGGCACATATTTCCACAGCGGACTGCTGGCGATTCGCCAAAGCGTGGCGGCTGGGGTCAATATCACCTACAAGATTTTGTACAACGATGCGGTGGCCATGACCGGGGGCCAACCGGTGGGTGAGCGGCCCGAGGGTCACACCCCGATTCAAATCGCCCAGAGCATGGTGGCCGAAGGCGCCCAGCGGGTCACCATCGTCACCGACGAGCCGCAAAAGTACCAGGGGGTGAGCGGCCTGCCCGCCGGGGTCACCGTGCAACACCGGGACTTGCTGGATGCCATTCAGCGCCAGATGCGCGAAATCAGTGGCTGTACGGTGATTTTGTACGACCAAACTTGCGCCACCGAAAAACGTCGCCGCCGCAAGCGTGGCACTCTGGTCGACCCGGCCTTGCGCGTGGTCATCAACCCCGCCGTGTGCGAGGGTTGCGGCGACTGCAGCGCACAAAGCAACTGTCTCAGCATTGAACCGCTGGAGACCGAACTGGGTCGCAAGCGCACCATCAACCAAAGCACCTGCAACAAGGACACCAGTTGCCTGAAAGGCTTTTGTCCAAGCTTCATCACTGTGCAGGGCGGTCAACTCAAAAAAGCCGCCCCAGCGAGCTTGCAAGTCCAACGGCCTGGCGCCAACCTACCCGAGCCGAATTTTGTCTCGCTCGAGCGCCCTTGGGGCGTGGTGGTGGCCGGTGTTGGCGGCACGGGTGTGATCACCATCGGTCAGTTGTTGGGCATGGCCGCCCACCTGGAGGGTTTGGGGGTGGTGACGCAAGACTCGGCCGGACTGGCGCAAAAGGGCGGCGCCACCTGGGCCCATGTATACCTCGCTCGTCAACAGACCGACATCTGCACGACCCGGGTGGGGGTGGGCGGCGCCGACCTGGTGCTGGGCTGTGACCCTATTGTGACCGCTGGCAAGGAAACCCTGCAACGCATGCTCAACGGGCGCACCCATGTGGCGCTCAATGGACACAGCACGCCGACGGCCGCGTTCGTGAAAGATGGCGGTTGGCGCGACCCCTCTTCAGATTGTGTGGATGACATTGCCCGCACCATCGACGCGCCAGCGGGCTCGGATCGGCTGGGCGTGTTCGATGCCAACCGGGTCGCTACCCAGGTGCTGGGCGACAGCATTTTCATCAACCCGATGGTGTTGGGCTATGCCTGGCAAAAGGGTTGGATCCCTTTGAGTCACGCCGCATTGATGCGTGCCATTGAACTCAATGAAGTACAAATCGAAAAGAACAAGGCCGCTTTTGAGTGGGGTCGCCACTGCGCCCACAACTGGGCGGCGGTGCATGCCCTGCTGCAACCGGCGCAACGCATCGAGATTCATCGCCCCATCCCATTGGCCGAGTTGATCGAGCGGCGTGCCCAGTCCCTGAGCGACTATCAAAACACCGCTTATGCACGCCAGTTCACCGAGTTTGTCGAGCAGGTACGGTTGGCCGAACAGGCTGCCTTTGCTGGTCAGGAGAGTCTAACTCGGGCGGTGGCCCAGGGCTTGTTTAAATTGATGGCCTACAAGGATGAGTATGAGGTGGCGCGCCTGCACAGCGACCCCGCGTTCTTAAATTCTCTGTCCGAGCGCTTTGAGGGTGACTATCGCTTGCAGTATCACCTGGCCCCGCCCTTGCTGGCACAGCGCAATGATCAAGGCGAGTTACAAAAACGCAGCTATGGCGCTTGGATGCTGACTGGATTTAAAGTGCTGGCCCGATTGAAAGGGCTACGCGGTACGCCGCTGGATGTGTTTGGCTATACCGAGGAACGCCGCACCGAACGTGCGCTGATTGGGCAGTACCGATCGGGCATTGAGTCGCTGTTGGGCCGCCTCAATGAGCAAACGCGCGAGCGGGCGCTGGCCGTGGCCCGTTGGCCAGAGCAAATCAAGGGCTTTGGTCATGTCAAGGAGCGCCATGTGGCCCAGGCCCAGGCCCAGTGGCGGCAACTGATGCAGGACTGAGTCCAGCCCTAGGCCGACTTGGCTTTGCTGGATCAAACCATCGCGCCGGCATTCGGATCATTAGAGTCGTCGCCGCGCTTGGGGCCTTTGATCAGATCTTCGCGGCGAATGCCCAACCACATCGCAATGGCGGCGGCCACAAAGACCGAAGAGTAAATTCCGAACAAAATGCCTATGGTCAGAGCCAGGGCAAAGTAGTGCAGCGTGGCGCCACCAAAAATCAGCATGGACAAGACCATCAATTGGGTAGAGCCGTGGGTGATGATGGTGCGGCTGATGGTTGAAGTGATGGCGTTGTCGATGATCTCGACTGTGCTCATCTTGCGATAGCGACGGAAGTTTTCGCGAATTCGATCAAAAATCACGACCGACTCGTTGACCGAATAGCCCAAAACCGCCAATACGGCGGCCAGAACTGGCAGCGAAAACTCCCACTGGAAGAAAGCGAAAAAGCCCAAAATAATGATCACATCGTGCAAGTTGGCCAAAATCGCCGCGACCGAATACTTCCACTCGAAGCGCATGGCCAAATACACCATGATGCCAACGATCACAAACGCCAGGGCCAGCAAGCCGTCGGTGGCCAATTCATCGCCCACTTGTGGGCCGACGAATTCACTGCGCCGCAACTCGGCGCTGGCGTCGGCCTCCTTGAGGGCGGCCATCACCTGCTCGGTCTGCTGGGTCGAAGTCACCCCCTTGATGGCGGGCATGCGGATCAAGACATCGCGCGCGCTGCCAAAGTTTTGTACCTGCACATCGGTCAAACCCAGTCGGGCAATTTGAGCCCGGGCCTTTTCCAGGTCGGCCGGCTGGGCATAGGCCACTTCGATCAAGGTGCCGCCGGTGAACTCGACCGACAAATGCAGGCCACGGCTGAACAAAAAGAAAACCGCAGCCAAAAAAGTAATGAGCGAGATCGCGTTGAACACCAGGGCGTGGCGCATGAACGGGATATCGCGTCGTATGCGGAAAAACTCCATGGCGCCCCCTTATTCGTCCGTCAGCTCACGGCCCGCGCTGGCACCCTGTGGACGCCAAACGGTGCCGATGGAGACCGTTTTGAGTTTCTTTTGTCGGCCATACCAAAGGTTGACCAGGCCGCGTGAGAAAAAGACCGCCGAGAACATGCTGGTCACGATGCCGATGCAGTGCACGACGGCAAAGCCGCGAACCGGGCCCGAACCAAAGGCCAACAGGGCCAAACCCGCAATCAAGGTCGTGACGTTCGAGTCCAAAATGGTCGCCCAGGCTCGGTCGTAACCGGCATGAATGGCCGCTTGCGGCGACGCCCCGTTGCGCAATTCTTCGCGCACGCGTTCGTTGATCAGCACGTTGGCGTCAATGGCCATGCCTAGCAC
>CAYMJT010000013.1:0-30242 GCA_964390775.1 uncultured Bordetella sp. | reverse complement strand
GGGTTCGGGTCGCAAATGAATATAGGAATTACCCTTTCATTGATCACCCTATCAATTGAAGCACCAGTACTTTGTCTAGGTCAAACAGCGATCGACCACCCTTCACCTGCATGAATTCATCCGAGCAAGTCACTCGGGAAAACACCGTAAGCACATCCAGTCACGCGTGTAAAACTGATCTCGATCTTGCAAGCCCGATGTTCAGGGCTGGGCCAAGGAGTTGAATATGCGACGACGTCATTTTGTGGGTTCTGTGGGTACGGTGGCTTTGGGGGCAGTGTCACCTTGGGCAGCGACCAGGGCTCAGACTGCTTACCCCAATAAGCCAGTTCGAATCATCGTTCCATTGGCGCCAGGTGGTGGATCAGACGCCATGGCCCGCATGATGTCGCAACACCTCACCGAGCGATTCAACCAGGCATTTGTTGTCGAGAATCGCCCCGGTGCTTCAGGGATCTTGGGTGCTGATCTGGTGGCCAAGGCACCTGCCGACGGTTATACCCTGCTCACCGTTTTTTCCACCCATGCGATGAGCGCTGAGTTGTTCAAAAAGCTGCCCTACGATCCGGTCAAAGACTTCGCCCCGGTTTCATTGGTGGTGCAGTCGCCGGTGGTGCTGCTGGTTAACCCCAAATTGCCCATACACAGCCTCAAGGACTTTATTGACTACGCCAAAGCCAATCCGAACAAGCTTAATTACGGCTCATCGGGTCAAGGCAGCGCGCCGCACTTGATGACCGAGCAACTCAATGCCATGGCCGGCATCAAAACCAATCACATCCCCTACAAAGGGGTTGCCCCTATCACCTTGGCCTTGTTGCAAAACGAAATCCAGTTTGCCATGGCCAATATCTTCACGACCTTGCCTCAAGTCAAGGCGGGCCAACTGCGCATGATCGCCACCGGCGGCACCAAGCGTTCGGCGCTGGCACCCGATGTGCCCACCATTTCAGAGGCCGGACTGACCGGCTACGAGTCAGTGGTGTGGTATGGCTTTTTGGCCCCCGCCAAAACACCGCCTGCTGTGGTTGAAGAACTGAGCCGCGCCATCGCCGAAATTCTCAAAAAACCTGATCTCAGTAAAACCATCTTGGATGGTGGAAATGAGCCCGTGGGTAACACTCCCCAACAATTCGCCGCCATCATGCGCGATGAAGCCAAAAAATGGGGGGCTCTTGGCCGACAATTAGGCATTGAGCTCGACTAAATCAAATCCTGTTTAACAAAGGAACGACCATGCAAGCCTTGGTCCTGGATGCTTTGGGCGCGCCCCTCAAACTCAAAGAGGTGGCCAAACCCTCCATCGGCCCCACCGACGTCTTGGTCGAGGTCAGTGCGTGTGGCGTCGGCTTGACCGTGGTCAATTTGCTGGCCACTCCGGGTCGGGTGCGGCAATACCCCCGCATCCCAGGGCACGAAATCGCAGGCCGGGTGGTGGCTAAGGGGTCCGAGGTAAGCCATGTGCAGGTGGGTAGCCGCGTGACCAGTCACTTTTACCTCACATGTGGCCAGTGCCGGCACTGTCGCTCGGGCCGCGAGACCCTGTGTTTATCTTCTCCCGGTCAAGTCGGCCAGGCCATCGATGGCGGATACGCTCAATTTGTGGCCTTACCCGCACGCAATGTGGTGGCCATCCCTGACGGGGTCTCTGATCTGGATGCCGCGGTCGGTTGTGATGCGATCGCCACGCCCTATCACGCCTGCGTTCAAGAAGCCAAACTCAAGCCTGGTGACTCGGTCATGGTGGTGGGGGCGGCTGGCGGCGTCGGTATCCACATGATTCAAATGGCCCGACTCTGCGGCGCCCGAGTGCTGGCTGCTGACAAAGGCGCACACCGCATGGCTTTTATTGCTCAGGTAGGCGCCGACGTTCTGATCGACGCCGACCGTGGTCTCTTGTCCGAACAAGTCATGGCGGCGACTTCCGGCATGGGAGTAGATGCTGTGATCGATATCGTCGGTTCACGCCAGACACTGGAACAATCGATGGCATCTTTGGCTGTGCGGGGTCGCTTGATCGTGGTGGGTTCCAGCCCAGCGGGTGTCTATGGCAAAGATCCAAGTTTTTTGGTGGATCCGCAAAAAATATTGCATCGGGGCCTGGAAATCCATGCATCGCGATACGTGACACTGGCCGAAATTGCACGCACACTCGAATTGATTCAGTCGGGTCACCTCAAGGCCATCGTGACACAAACCGTGGGGCTGGCACAGGTGCCTGAACTGCATGAGGCCATACGTGGCGGAGATACGCTGGGTCGGGTGGCCATGGTGGCCTGAGGCCTGCTCACCAACCATCCATGCCCACATCAAGGCCAACTGTTGTGCCGCGCATCAGGTCAAGTAAAGGGTCTAAACGCTTAGGCAGGGACTGCCCCCGCCACACCACATGTTGGTCGGTGCGGCAAAGTAGCAAGGCGTGCTGATAGGCATCGGGAATGTTCTGCTGCCCTTCGAGTTCAATCAAGCGAATCGGGATTCTTTGCTCGGCACAAGCCGACAGCAGATGACTCACATCGACATGACGACTCAATCGCAACAAGTTGTAGCCTGGCCCCAGTGCGTCGTAAAGTGAGCTCTGGTCGTTCAACCAAAAATGGGGGGCTCGGCAGCCCGGCAATGTAGAAGGGGTGAAGCTGCCCATGCTGTAAGCAGGAGGCGTCTCGGACTCGTGGGCGATGATCGGTGAGTTTTCGTAGTAATAGCCAAAATTCAAACCTTCGCAACAAAACTGCTGCACATTCAATCGGTACGCTTCCTCGCCGATCAATGCGCGGGATTGCTCGCCTTGCGCATCCATGTTTTCGATGTCGTTCGGCACGGCCCGTCTGGCTTTGATCATTTTCTGCGCATGGCTCATGACAAAATGGGACACCTGCTCGGTGATCGGATGTCGTTCAGCCTCGTAGGCGTCCAAGATAGAAGGCGCTGCCCAAGCTTTGATGGCCGCGTCGAGCAACCAGGCCAAATTGGTAGCATCGGCGATGCCCGCATTCATGCCGTAGCCGGCATAGGGCACCCACAGGTGCGCTGCATCGCCAGCCAGAAAAATGCGTCCCAATCGGAACCGGTTGGCCAACAAGCGCCTGCCGACCCAATCTTCCTTGGTGATGACTTGGTATTGAAACTCAGGGCCGACGCCCAGAATGTGTCGAATCGATTGGTCGCGATCGACCGAGTCGAATTCGGGCTCATCGGGATGGAGGTGGTTATGCACCAGCCAGTTTTCGTGGCCATCGATGGCAAACACGGTGCCGCAGCGCCTGGGGTTAACCGAGTAATAACACCAGGCGGGAGGCCCTGGGAGCAAGGCGGCCAAACTGGGCGCATGGATATAAGTGGACTGCACGCGCTGAATGACCTCGGTGCCTTCGAGTTTGGCGCCGATTTGTTTACGGACAAACGAGCTGCCCCCATCGCAGCCCACCACATAGCGGACCCGAATTCGCCGCTCATGCTCTGTGGCCAAATCGCGCAGAGTCGCCCAAACCCCGCTCGAATCTTGTTCCAGGCCCACCACCTGGGTTCGATTCAACAAAGTGACCCCGGTTTGTGCGGCCGCATGCTTTAACAGCAGGGGTTCCAGATAGATTTGATTGATCCGATGCGGGGGTTCTGGGGTTGCCCAATGGGTGTCGGGGCCGCTGCGATCGGTGTAACGATTTTTTCGACAAGGAATTGGAATTCGGGTCAATTCCAGGCCCGTCATGGTGGTTCGAAACACCACATCGTTGGGATACTCTGCGGGCAGTCCAGCATCGCGCAAGGTTGCGGCCACGCCCAGGCGTCTAAAGTGTTCCATGCTGCGAGCAGACACATGGTTGCACTTGACATTGGGAGGCTCAGCAAACGCACGTATTTCAGCCACCGTCACCGCGACCCCGCGTTGAGCCAAATCGGTGGTCAAGGTCAAGCCCACGGGCCCCGCACCCACCACCAGCACGTCGCTATCTAAATCCGGATTCATTTTGAATTCAATTGGGTTTGATGTTGGCTTGTTGGATGACCTTGGCCCATTTTTTCGTTTCGCTCTTGATGTAAGACTCAAAGGCTTCAGGGGTGGTGGGCGTGGGTTCCATGCCGCTGAGGCGCATTTGTATTTTGGTCGCCTCGTCATTGAGCGCAGCCGTAAATTCTGCATTCAGTCGCTGCAAAACAGCCTGGGGGGTACCAGCGGGGGCCACCAATCCGAACCAACCCGTTGACTCATAACCAGCCAAACCGGCCTCGGACAGGGTGGGGACCTCGGGCAAGGAACTCAGTCGTTTGGCACTGGTGACCCCAAAGGCCTTCAGTTTGCCCGCCTTGATGTGCGGCAATGCCGCAGGCAGGTCGGTGATTGAGAGTTGAACCTGGCCCGACAAGGTGTCCATCGCAGCCGGGCCAGACCCCCGATAAGGCACCTCGGTCAAAGGGATGTCGGCCATTTGCACCAATAGGGCGGTAGAAAGATGCATGGCGGTACCGTTTCCACCATGCCCGATGGACCATTGACTGACTTTGGCTTTGGCCAGGAGTTGTTGCAAGTTGTCGGCTTCCAATGAAGGGTGCCCAACCAGCACAAAAGGGATCATGGCCAACAGGGTCACGGGTGCCAGGTCTTTGCTGACATCGAAAGGCATTTGCGGAAATAGACTGACATTGACGGACAAAGCCCCTGCGGCGCCGATGCCCAAGGTATGACCATCGGGCGAGGATTTGGTGACAGCCGTGATGCCGATGTTGCCCCCCGCACCCGGACGGTTTTCGACCACCAAAGGTTGGCCGAGTTTTTCGTTCAATCGGGGCGACAACATGCGTACGATGGCGTCTGCGCTGCCACCCGGAGGAAAAGTCACCACGATCTTGATTGGCTTTTTGGGAAAGTCGACGGTTTGTGCGCTGGCCAAGCCCGCAACCATGCAAAGGCCCAGGGTCAAGAGCCATCTGATCCAAAACTGTGTGATGGGGCGCATGTTTTCTCCTGACTACGATGGCTGGTATAGGGGGGTCGAGTACCTTGCCCAATGCGCTTATTTTCTGACGGGCTGGCCCAAGGCGATGTCACGTTGGTGCACCCGGTTGGGGTTTTCAATGAGCCCACAGCGGTGGCTCGCATGATAGGGTAATCACCATTTCAATACGGCCTGGATTCTCGATGTTGCGCCGATCTTTTCACACCCTTGGGTGTTTGCTTTTTTCCGTCTTTTGGGGCCTGAGCGCACATGCTCAGGACTGGCCCGCCAAACCCATCCGCTTGATCGTGCCGTATCAGGCTGGCGGAGGGGTCGACGCGGCCGCACGCTTAGTGGCACAACATTGGGCCGCCGTGTTAGGGCAACCGGTGCTGGTAGAACCCAAGCCAGGCGGTGGGACGGTGATCGGGGCCGACCTGGTGGCCAAGTCGGCACCCGATGGCTACACCTTGTTGCTGACGGGTGGATCGACCATGTCGCTCTTGCCCTTGACTCAAGCCGGCAAGTTGCCCTTTGACCCCAATTCGGACTTTGCACCCATCGGGATCGTCTCCCGTATGCCTTTCTTTTTATTTGCCTCGGCCCAGAGTCCTTATGGCAACTTGAAGGATCTGTTGACCGATGCCCGTACTAAAACTGGCCAATTGGCTTTCGCCAGCAACGGCATAGGCTCGATGAGCCATTTGGGTTCGGCCCTGCTGACCCAAAGCGGTGGCGTCGAGATGATCCATGTGCCTTATCAGGGCTTCACCCCCGCCATTTCCGATTTGGTATCTGGTCGCGTGGTCATGGTCATGTCGGATCTGGCGCCCGTCAAGGCCCAGTTGCAAGCCGGGACCTTGCGCGCACTGGCCGTGGCCTCGACCCAGCGTTCGCGTTTCGTGCCCGAGGCACCAACCTTGGCCGAGGCGGGTTATCCTGGGCAGGAATTCGAGATTTGGCTGGCCGTGTACGCACCTGCCAAAACCCCATCGTCCATTGTTTCGCGCCTGAGTACTGAATTAAGAAAATTCATGGAAATGCCCAATACACGTGAAGCATTTAACAAGTTGGGCCATGAAACCGACGGCTCGGGTCCTGATGCCGTTAAAAAACGCATCGAAACTGAATTGAAATCCATGCAGCCAGTGGTGAAATCGGCAGGCCTTTTGAACAAATGACATGAACCCTCCCAGCCCACGTACCGCTTCCACCGACCTGCTGCAAGGCCTGGTCGACATGGGCATCGATTATCTTTTTTGTAACCTCGGGACCGATCATGCCCCGCTGATCGAAGAGATGGCAAGCTGGCATGAACAAGGCAAGCCCACTCCCCGTGTGATCTTGTGCCCGCACGAGAACACGGCCATCCACATGGCCGGGGGGTATGCGCTGGCCACAGGGCGCGGTCAGGCGGTGCTGGTGCATGTCGATGCTGGCACGGCCAACGCATCAATGGGAATGCACAATTTGTGTCGGGCTCGCGTTCCAGTCTTGCTGATCGCAGGTCGTGCTCCGATGAGCACCTTTGACGCCACCCTGGGCGGTCGGGATACCTATGTGCACTTTATTCAGGAGCCTTTTGACCAGGCGAGTCTGGTTCGGCCCTATGTCAAGTGGGAATACAACCTGGGCTGGCCGTCGATGGCGCACGAAATTGTTTCCCGAGCGACCGGGGTCATGCACAGCGACCCGATGGGACCGGTGTATTTGACTTTGCCGCGTGAAATTCTGGCGGCGCCAGTGGACGAGGCGAGTTTAGGCGTTTACGGTCGTCCCAGTCACAGTCCCGTCAAGGCCCTGGGCGCTGACCCCGAACAGATCGAACACATTGCCGATCGATTGCTCGAATCAGAATATCCGATGATGGTGACGGCCTATGCGGGTCGAAACCATGCCGCAGTGTCGGTGATCGAAGCCTTGGCCGAGTTTGGCGGTATTCGGGTCTGCGAATTCAACACCGTCGATCTGAACATCCGACGCGATTCACCCTTTTTTGCCGGCTACAACCCAGGCGTGCATACCGAGCAGGCCGATTTTGGATTGATGGTTGACGTCGATGTACCCTGGATCCCCAAAACCACGCGTGTCCATCCGCAGGCGTATTGGGCGCAGTTCGATGTCGATGCCATCAAACGCCACATTCCGATTTGGGGCTTTCCTTTGCAAGACCGCATTGAGGGCAACAGCGCGCGCTTGTTGACTCAGCTGTTGTCGGCTCTCAAGGCCAAGGCTACACCGGCCTTCAAGGACAAGGTGGCACGGCGCAGTGCAGTGATCCGAGCCGAGCATGCACAGAACCAACGACGCAGCGCCCAAATGGCGAGTTCACCGGGGTCTTTGGACGCGATCAACCCACATTTTCTTTTTGCGCTTCTGGGCCAGGCCATTCGTGGGCACGACGTGGTGCTCAATGAGGCCATCCGCAATACCATGGCGGTGTTCGAGCAAATCCCACGCCACATCCCTGGCACCCTGATCGGCTTGCCTGGCGGTGGCCTGGGGTTCTCGGGGGGCACAGCACTGGGCATCAAATTGGCGCACCCCGAGCGACGTGTCATCCATGTGGTGGGCGACGGCTCGTTTTATTTCAGCAACCCCAGCGCCATGTATGCCGTTTCACGGCAGCAGAACTTGCCCATTTTGACGGTGCTGCTGGACAACGGGGGTTGGTCGGCAGTCAAGGAGTCCACGCTTCGAATGTACCCACAAGGCCTGGCCAAAAGCCATCAACGATTTGAATCTGAACTGGGTTTTGGGACCGACTTCGCGGCCATTGCCGAAGCGGCGGGCGGGCATGCTGAACGACTGCGCGACCCAGCGCAGGCTCAGACTGCCATCGATCGTTGCCTGCGCGCCTTGGACGCAGGGCAAAGTGCGCTGTTGCATGTGCGCATACCCCCCTTGTGACCCCGTTTGAGAGATGACGGCTAGGATGCCATAGATTGAGTGAGGACCATCATGAAAAATTTTCGGTTTGCTTTGAATGCTTGGGCTCGAACCCTGCTTTTGACGCTGATTGGGGTACTGTCCACGCCCACTTTTGCACAAGCGGTCTGGCCGAGCAAGCCCGTCAAAATCATCGTGCCCTATGCGCCTGGTGGGGCCAATGACATCTTGGCTCGGGTGGTTGCCGAAAAGTTAACTCCCGCTTTGGGCCAACAGGTGTTGGTCGAAAATAGGCCCGGGGCTGGCGCCGTGATCGGTGTTGAAGCAGTCATCAAGTCACCCGCTGATGGACACACCTTGCTGATGGCCGCCAGTGGACCCATCGTGTTCAACCCAGCCTTAATGTCCAAATTACCCTACAACCCACTGACCGATTTAACGCCAGTCGCTGTCGTGGGTTCCTTCCCGCTGATATTTGCCGTTCACGAAGGCGCCAGCAGCAAAACCTTTGGCGAATTGGTTACAGCCAGCAAAGCCAACCCCGATAAATTTAATTATTCTTACCCGTCGGCATCGTTTCAGTTGGTGATGGAGTTGCTCAAAGGACGAACCGGGCTCAAGGCCATGAATGTGCCGTATCAGGGCAGTGCCCCTTCAATCAACGCCGTGCTGACCCAGGAAGTTCAGATGACCTTGATCGACTCGGGCCCCATCGCTGCCTTGCTCAAGTCGGGCAAATTGCGCGCCCTGGCCGTGACTTCCGATCAAAGACTTGCGGCGTATCCACAAGTGCCCACCTTAAAAGAACAAGGGATCGATTTGTCGGTCAATTTCTGGAGTGGCTTGCTCGCTCCGGCCGGAACACCTGCGACAGTCGTCAAGCGCTTGCAAGATGAAATCAACCGCATCGTCGCCTTGCCCGAAGTGCAAGAGCGTCTAGGCAAACTGGACATCAAATCTGTGGGCGGCACGTCGGCTGAGTTTGCCAAGCAAATTTCCTCAGAGATTCAACTCTGGACGCAAGTCGCCAAAGACAACAACATCAAGGCCGAATGACTGGTGAACGGATCGCCATTGCGGGCGCTGGTATTGCGGGATTGACCACGGCCTTGTGTTTATTGCAGCGCGGCATACTGGTCGATGTGTACGAGCAAGCGTCGCAATTGCACGAAGTCGGCGCCGGGGTACAAATCTCACCCAACGGTTCGCGCGTGCTTCAATCCTTGGGGCTCGAACCCGAATTGCATCACTGCGTTTGTTTGGCCGAGGGCAAGGAGATCAGACTTTGGCGCACAGGCCAGCGCTGGTCACTGTTTGATCTGGGACAAGACTGTCTGGAGCGCTTTGGCGCCCCCTATTGGATGATTCATCGTGCCGATTTGCATCGGATTTTGTTGCAAGCATTCGAGCGCAGGTCAGGTCAAAGCATTCGCCTGAATGCCCGAGTAGAAGATGCCGAACCACTGGAGGGTCGATTGTGCTTGACCTTGAGTGATGGCAGCACCACAAGGGCCTCGGCCTTGATCGCTGCCGATGGAATTCACTCGGCCATGCGCCAAAAATTATTGGGTGAGACCACGGCCCGATACACCGGTTTATTGGCGTGGCGCGGATTGGTGCCCATGGACCGCGTCCAATCAGGTTTACGCACCCGTGTGGGTAGCAATTGGGTTGGCCCAGGATCGCATGTAGTGACTTATCCAGTCAGCGGCGGCTTGTGGATGAACATCGTGGGCATCGTCGAAAAGCAAGGCTGGCATGATGAGTCCTGGACCACCCAAGGCACCCAAAGCGAACTGCTGGCTGACTTTGCCGACTGGCACCCTGAGGTGCTTGCATGGATGCGGCAAATCGAAACCCCCTACAAATGGGCTTTGCTCGAACGTGCGCCGCAACCTGGTTGGGCGCAGGGTCGCATCTGCTTGATCGGCGATGCCGCCCATCCCACCTTGCCCTTTCTGGCCCAAGGGGCCAATATGGCGATCGAAGATGCGGCGGTCATGGCCCGTTGCTTGCAAACACATGATGACCCAGCGCAGGCGTTTCGTGTCTTTGAAGCCAGCCGGTGGAACCGAACAGCTGACATCGTCAATCGGTCTGCCGATAATGCGCGCCGCTTTCACAACGCCTGCCTGGCCGATGCGACACAAGCCAATCGTTATATCGCCGCTGAATGGGCGCCAGACAAAGTACGCCATCGCTATGACGATTTGTTTGAGTACGATGCCTTGACCACACCTTTGGGAGCTGACATTTGATATCCGACACGCCAGTTTTGATTGTGGGTGCTGGCCCAGTAGGTATGACCCTGGCCCTGTGCCTGGCCCAGCAAGGCATCGCCTCTATCTTGGTAGAAATGAAGTCAAGCGATGCCGTGCCCGACATCAAGTGCAACCACATTTCTGCTCGCAGCATGGAGTTGTTTCGCACGCTCGGTGTGGCCAACGATTTGCGCGCGGCAGGATTGCCCGACGATTATCCCCACGATGTGTCTTATCGAACCAGCACCGTGGGCCGAGAGATCGCCCGAATTCGCATTCCAGGTCGCCTGACACGCTTCACCGACCACAGCGGGCCGGACGGTCACTGGCCGACCCCAGAACCACCACATCGCTTGAACCAGAGGTATATCGAGCCGATTTTGCGCGCTCACGTCGAACGACAAAACTTGATCAAGACGATCTATCGCCATCAGGTGGTGTCATTCAGCGCAACTGACCAGGCGGTCCATGTCGAGCTTCTCGATCTGGATCAGCCGTCTAGGCCCATCCACACCTTGCAGGCCCGATATCTGGTCGGGTGCGACGGTGGGCGTTCGACCGTTCGCAAAGGCATGGGGGCCAAACTGGTGGGGGACGAGGTGGTGCAAAGGGTGCAAAGCACTTGCATTCGGGCACCCGAATTGATTGGCTTGATGCAAGAGCCCCCAGCCTGGTCGATGTTCACGGTTAATCCGCGCCGCAGCGGCAATATTTATGCCATCGATGGCCAAGAAATCTGGCTTATCCACAATTATTTGCGCGACCACGAGCTAGATTTTGACTCGGTCGATCGGGACTGGGCCATTCGAGCCATTTTGGGGGTCGGTGCCGATTTTAAGTATGACATCCTCAGCAACGAAGACTGGATTGGACGTCGGTTGGTCAGTGACCAGCTGCAACAAGGGCGCGTCTTTCTGGCGGGCGATGCAGCCCATCTGTGGGTGCCTTACGCCGGATACGGCATGAACGCCGGTCTGGCCGATGCCGCCAATCTGGCCTGGCATCTGGCTGCCCAATGGCAGGGTTGGGCAGCACCCAACGCCCTGTCGGCGTATGAGCGCGAAAGACACCCGATCACCGAACAAGTCTCGCACTTTGCCATGGATCATGCACACGCCATGAGCCGTCGTCGCCGGGCGATCCCAGTTGAACTCGAGGACGACACCGAACAGGGGGCAGCAGCGAGAGCGTCTTTCGGTCAGGACCTCTACCACCTCAACGTTCAGCAGTACTGCTGTGCGGGTCTGAACTTTGGTTATTACTATGACCAGTCGCCGGTCATCGTCTACGACGCTGAAAAAGCACCTGCCTACAGCATGGGGGACTTCACGCCGTCGACCGTGCCAGGCTGTCGAGCCCCGCATTTTTGGTTGAAGCCTGGGGTGTCACTGATCGACGTTTTGGGTTTGGGTTTCACCTTGTTGTGCGTCAAGTGTCCGCCAGACGCAGCCAGTGACTATCTATTGGAAGCGGCAGGTCAATGCGGTGTTCCGCTCAAGGTGCTGGATGTATCAGACGTGGCTGATTTGCCGCCGCAGTACACCCACGCCCTAGTGTTGGTGCGCTGGGACACCCATATCGTTTGGCGCGGGGATCAAATTACACCCGAAATTGCCCGCTCTGTGATGCTGCTTATCAGCGGTAGCGGATCCGTTGAAATCTAGGTTAGTCTCAATCCACCTTGATATTGGCAGCCTTAATCACCTGCGCCCAGCGCTCTGCATCTTCCCTCATCCAGGCCGTCATCTCGTGAGGACTGTTACCGACTGGGGTTGCCCCGGCCTCGGCATAACGTCGCGCCATGTCAGGGCTTTTGAGAATCTCCGCAACCGTCTGAGACAGTTTTAGGGTGATGGACGAGGGGGTTTGCGGCGGCGCCACAATGCCGAACCAGGTGACGGCCACCACGCCTGGCACTTGTTCTTGCAGAGCGGGCAAATCGGGCAGATTGGGCAGTCGCACCGGACTGGTCACAGCCAACATTTTCAGTTTCCCGTTGCGGACGTGGTTCAAACCAGCGGCCACATTCCCAAACATCACCTGCACATGGCCTGCCAACAGGTCAGTGACCGCTGGCGCATCGCCTTTATATGGCACATGAGTGATCTGCAAGCCCGTCTTCAGCTTGAAGAGTTCGGCAGTCAGGTGCGCCGTGGAACCACTGCCCTGAGAAGCGTAGCTGAGTTTGCCAGGGTTCGTACGAACATAATCCAAAAACTCTTTCAGGCTGTTCACTGGCAAGCTGGGATGAACCAGCAAGGCGTTCGGTACCGTGGCCATGACCGTCACCGATTCAAACCGAGTAGGGTCATGGTTGAGCTTTGGATACAAGCTGGGGTTCACGGTCAAGGCCGGTGGAGGTGCTGCTAAAAAAACGCTGCCATCGGGTTCGGCCTTGAACACGAACTCGGCGCCGATATTGCCAGCCGCACCAGGACGGTTTTCGACCACCACCGCCTGCCCAAGCTTTTGTGTCAAGGCTTCTGCCAACATTCGGGGCAGACTATCGGCCGTACCTCCGGCTGGGTTGGGGACAATGAAACGCACCGGCTTAATTGGCCAAGATTGCGCCAGGATCTGTTCAGGCCAGAGCAAAGAGGAACAGACGAGCAAGGACCCGACGGCAAGAGCCATGGGCCGTCGGTTCAAGTGAACCCGTATCCGATTCTTGAACAACATTCAAATCTCCTTATAGCGGAATGACCATCAAGGTCTCTACGGCGCGTGAATCGTAAATGAAATGGCGCTGGGCAAATCTGGGCAGCGGGCCTTGCACATCGATCACGTCGTCGCATCGTCCACCCGCGAAATACACGGAGTCACCGCTGCTCTCGAGTGTGCGAAAGACGGCGAAGCTCGAACGCACCTGCAAGCATCCCGATTCATCTTGTCCCAGCACCTGAATCGCAGAGATGACATGGCGGTAATTTTGGGGCTGGTAAATATTGGCCAGTCGCATAGACTTGATGCGATCGCGCAATTGAGCCGCACTTCGTGCGTCGATGATCGACAAAGGCAGACCTCGACTGACATTAAAACGGGATGAAACCGTATAGCGGCCATCGGGTCTCATCAATTCAGCGATGAACTCAACCCGGTCATCGTCTATCGCATGAGCCCATTCAGCCAATAGCCAGGCCACCGATGCTTGATGCCTCAGATGCAATTCAAGACTCATGTGCTCAACCCCATGTCTTGGCGATAGATGTGCCAAAAATTACGGATCGCACGTTCGGATAACTTGCTGCTCCCGCCGCTGTCCAGAGTTTTTCCACCCATTTCGATAAATGAGGCTCCCTGTTCACCGTCGGCAAAAGCTTTTTGCATCATTTCGCAAACGGCGGCATCTTCGACTGAAATCATCCCAGCAGAACCCGCCAAATTGGTTTGAGTCAACCTCAATTGGCGCAATTCGTCCGAGTCGTCGGCGAAACCCAGATAAGTCCAGACCAAATCGGATTGTCCTACCCCTCTTGGAATCAATTGGCGCGTGGCAATGCTGTTGGCGATTTGGTGCAATACAAATGAAGGATATGCGTTGAGAATCTGCACACTCACACCGTCGCTGTATTCGTCTTTCCACCTTAAGATCGAAGGATCCTCTAGCTTCAATTGATCATTGTGTGAACGTAACTCATTGGCCGTTTTCTGATAGTCACCCGATGGCTTTTCAGTGCCAGCCTTGGTGTAAAAATACACATGCCGACCCGATCTATCGAGCGTCATGGCCGATTCCTGCGATTGCCTCGATAGGCCAAAGGTGCCATAAAAAGTGTGCAAGATATTTGCGTGATATGAATCGCGCGGGTTCTCGTGATAGGTTTTCCAATTGGCGTGAATCCGCTGGGTGTCGTACCCCAACACCTGCAAGGGACGGTTCAACACCCGTCGGATACCCTGAGCCACATCGCCCAGCCAGTCTTCTAGGGGTTCGATATCGTCAGCAAAACTGGCAAAAACCAGGCCGCACAGGGTGTCGACCTTGAGCTTACGCAGGCCATGCTCGGCTTTATTGAAATCAGCTGGCAGACCGCCCTCGCCTCGCAGCCCCTGACTAAAAGCGGCATGGCTCAAATCACCCTCGAGCGTGAAACTCCAAGCATGATAGACACAATACAAACGCTGGGCCGAACCGAAGGGCTCGCGGCACACCAAATTCCCCCGGTGAGCACAACGGTTGACTACGGCATGCAAGCTGCCGTCCATCGCACGAGTGAGTATGACTGGTGTGTCACCGATGAAAGTCGTCTTGTAATGACCTGGTTCAGGCACTTCTACTTCCAGACCGACATAGTGCCAGGCTCGCCCCCGGAAAATCCGGTCTTGCTCAATGGCATAGACATCGGGATCGGTGTACGCCCAATAAGGGGCACGGGTATAGCCTTGGACAGGCCATTTTCGGTCACGGCCGCGCAGGCGCTCCAGCGAAACAGACGAAGTGTGGAAAGTGGACATGGTATGTAATGCTTGTTGAGGGCCAGATGCTCAGTTCATGACGCCGATCGTCTGACCCGAGCTTGATTGCACTCACTCGGTCCTGATGCCCGCCGTTTTGATGATGTTGGCATTGACGGTTAATTCATCCCGGATCATGGTATCGAATTGCTCGGGACTCAGGGGCATCGGTTCTGCCCCAAGTGCGGCCAATCTCTCTCGGATTTCGGGGGTTTGCAACGCCTTGAGGGTGTACTGGTTGATTTTTTGCACCACATCACGCGGCGTTTTAGAGGTGACCAGCATGCCGATCCAAAACACATAATCCGCCCCTGGCACGCCAGCCTCAGTCAGGGTTGGCACATCGGGCAACAGCGACGAGCGCTTTTGCGTACCCACCGCCAATGGCAAAAGCCGGCCAGCCTTGATCATCGGCAAGGCCGAGACCAGCGGTGCAAAAAAGTAATCGATGCGGCCGGCCATGGTTTCATTGATCGCCTCGGGCGATCCTTTAAAGGGCACGTGCACCGTGTCGATC
Source organism: uncultured Bordetella sp. (assembly GCA_964390775.1). GTDB lineage: Bacteria > Pseudomonadota > Gammaproteobacteria > Burkholderiales > Burkholderiaceae_C > Limnohabitans. The sequence goes on along the minus strand of CAYMJT010000013.1, from coordinate 15,186 downwards.
CCAGCCGCAGCCTTGAACTTCTCCGCGCTCATATGAGTCGAACTTCCAGCACCTACTGAGGCGAAATTGAGTGAGCCAGGCTTCAATTTAGCGGCATCGATCACATCTTTCACACTTCTGAACCCGCGGCCCGGATTGACCACCATCACGTTGGGCACCACCGCCAGAGGAGTTATCCCAGAGAAGTCACGCACTGGATCAAAGTTGACTTTGGACAATAAGGGCACCACCGTATGGGCTGAGGTATAGACAAAAATCGTATGTCCATCGGCTGGCGCTGCTTGCAAGGCCTGGATGGCGACTGAACCACCCGCACCAACTCGGTTTTCCATGAGCACATTTTGTCCGAACTCGGCCTGTAATTTCTCGCCCACTGCACGACCAATGATGTCAGATGCACTGCCCGCCGACGCACCTGATATCAGGCGGATGGCCCGACTCGGAAAGGTCTGCGCGCAAACGCTGGACCATGCTCCTGTCAAACCCAACAATGCCAACGCTTGGGCTAACAATCGTCTATTTTGATTGGTCGGCAAAAGCTGATTCATGGGGCTTACTCCTGTGCGAAGATTAAACCGATGCAAAAGAAGCAGATCAGGAGCGGGGTAAGCCCAGTTGCTCAGCCATCCAATCGGCGGTTCGATACCGATATCGATAAGGTCGATTATTGGCGATGTGATTACCGTCTTCGACAATCATCAACTCAACTGGGCCACTGGCCTCGTCGGCCATGCGCTGCGTATCGGTCCAGGGCACCAAACGGTCTTGTCGCCCGGTCACCAAAAACAACGGACAAGTGATTTGCTGCGCCACGCCGTTTTTCAAGGTCAAGGTGCCTGCGTATTTTCGTGCTTCTTCCATGGTTTTAAGGTGGGAACGAACCCGAAAGGTGTTGCGGGTCAGTTCGGGAATTTTGTCCCAGTTATCGCCCAAATCGTAGGGCCCTGCCAGCCCGATACAGGCCTTAATCCGTTTTTCAAAGGCTGCCGCACGCGGGGCGTAGTATCCCCCCAGACTGACCCCCCAAAGTCCGATGCGTGAGGTATCAATCTCGGTCAAAGTCATGGCGTAATCGACCATCGCGCTGACCGCCACCTCGTAGTCGCCCCGGATCGGGAAGTCATACTCAGCCTCGCCCTGTCCAGGGCCATCGATCATCAGGGTAGCGATGCCACGCTCAAGAAAGGGGGTTTCGTAGGCTTCTAGTTCTTCTTTCGCCGAGTCCAAGCCGGGGACCATGATCAGCAAGGGCGGGCGTACCACCCCACTGGGCAAACGCAAAAAGCCCACGAGGCGCTTACCCTGGTAGGGAAATTCAATTCGGCGTATCGGGGGACGCAGATGCGGGAGAGCCAAATGTTTGCACTCGACCGCCTTCATGTGGGCGGCCTTCATTTGATCGACATCTTGCACAAATACAAATTTGGCGAAGTGGTAATAGACTGCTGCGCGCGACAAATGTTGCGCACCGCTCAGGTAAAAGCCTTCGGCCATGGCTTCGCGCCCCAAAGCTTCATGCACCCCAGCACGTTTGCACCAGGCCGCACACCAATCGGTCCATCGATCAATCGATTCGGTCACCTCTTGAAAATCGGTCAGCATCACCCCGTTGGATACCATGCGAGGTGCCCAATGAGAAATAGCCGATTCAATCAATGCGTCTTTAGGCATGAGTCACTTTCATTTCCATGAGATTCATTAAATCCACTCGACTTTGGGCTCGTCGCCCGGCTGGATCGACTGCAACAACCCCTCTTTCTGACCGGGTGCAGCTTGAATACATTCGAAGCGACGTGGCACATAGGGTGGAACAGAACACACATCATATTTGTCTAACACCACCGAGTGCTCGGCGTTGCGCCCCCAAATGACTTTCCATTGCCCCTCAAGGCAGACAAAAGTCTCATTCGTATCGTGGTTGTGCAATAAAGGACCATTACCTGGCTCGGCTTTGATAAACGACATCTGAAACCCTTCCCTGATCGGAATGGCCGACCAAGGATCGGTGGCCCCGGGAACAATCAAGCCTGTGCCGACCACCAAATAATTTTTGCGTGTATTGCCTGGTAACTGGCTGTCGTGATATCGGTTAGGTGGATACCTTAAGGTATCAAATCGTGCCACCCGATGGCTCATTTGCTCGGGGGTGTATTCCACGATGGGCATTTCGTAAGTTTTGTTCATGCGATCTCCTGCAATGGGGGGCATTTATTCTGGCTTGATGTTGGCGGCCTTGATCAAGTTGCCGTATTTCTCGCGGTCATTGGTAACCATCGCTTCGTATTGCTTGCCGGTGGATGAGAGAGGCAACATGCCCAGGGCGTTGATTTTTTGCTGCATCTCAGGCGAATCGATGATGTCCTTGATCGTGGCACTCAGTTTGGCGCTGACATCGGGCGGCAAGCCTGCAGGGGCCACGACGCCGCCCAGCGAAACCGACTCAAAGCCTTTGACACCCATTTCGTCAACCGTCGGAATTTGGCTTCGGTTGGGAACGCGAGTGCTGTCCGATACGGCTAGCAGCCAGACACGTCCCGTTTCAGCAAACGATGATATGGACGGACCCGAGCCAAAAGTGAAGGTGACTTCGCCACCGAGCAAGGCGGTGGCCGCTGGTCCTGCTCCCTTGTAAGGGACATGGGTCATTTGCGTGCCTGTCATATGCGCCAGCAGTGCACCGGCCAGATGAATGCTATTACCTATTCCCGCTGAGCTGTATGACACCTTGCCAGGCTCGGCCCGCGCTTTGGCCACCAGATCACTCACACTCTTGATCCCTGAACTGGGCAAGACTGCCAGGAACAGTGGAAATTTCACGATCGTGCCCAAATAAGTAAAGTCTTTGACTGGGTCATAGGGCAAATTCATCAACCAGGTGTTGACATCCAATGCGCCAGTAGAGACCAAGGACAGGGTATATCCATCGGGCTTGGACTGACGCAAGAAATTCATGGCGATGGTGCCATTGGCCCCAGCCTTGTTTTCAACCACAACAGGCACTTTCAGACGATCCTCCATGGCCCTGGCCAACAGGCGACCGGCACCGTCATTGCCGCCACCTGGGGCAAAGGGGATGATCAGCTTAATGGGCGCATTGGGCCATTCCTGCGCCAAGACCGGCGAAAAGGCCCATGCGCAAAGGCCCACGAGCGCTAAAAACTTCCCGATGACCTGGCGTGCATTTGCGATGCATGAGGTAAACATGGGTGCTTGCATGTTGATACTCCTCTTGATGAAAGCATGGCCATGTGCGACGATCTCAACTTGCAAAAGCTTAGGGTCACGCACCTCGGTGTTCTAACCCAAGGCGGTGAATAACACCAGTCCATTTAGGGTAAATGGGTAGATCAAATGAGCACTGAGACACAACTCACCGACACTGCCATCGTCACCGGTGCGACTTATGGCATTGGACGCGCCAGTGCAATCGCTTTGGCCCAAGAGGGATGGAACCTGGTGCTGACTGACTTAAACCCCGACACGCTCGAGCCTGTATTGGCTGAGGTCCGAGCTTTGGGCGTGCAAGCCATCGGGCGCGCCCTTGACCTGCGGCAGGCTGATCAACTGACGCTGTGGGTGTCCGATCTGGGCCGTGATTGCCCCACCCTGAGCGTGTTAGTTAACAATGCCGGTCGTCCGTCACTCTCCAAGCCAGCAACGCAAACCCGCGTGGAAGAATGGGACGACACCCTCGACGTCAATCTCAAGGGCACCTTTTTTCTGACCACGGCATTCGGTCAGTGGTTAATCGATCGCCAACGCCACGGTGCAGTAATCAGCCTAAGTTCTACCCACGGTAGCGTTGGTCTGGCTGGCGCATCGGTCTACGGCATTTCTAAAGCCGGCATCAGCCAAATGACCCGTATGCTCGCCATCGAATGGGCCCCATATGGCATCCGCGTTAATGCCATCGCCCCAGGCACGACCATGACTGAAACTCGTGCCCCCCGCTTAAGTCAGCCCGCGGTGGGTAAGGCCATGCTCGATCGCATTCCCTTGGGCCGATTCGGAAGTCCTGAAGAAATGGGTCAAGCCGTGGCTTACCTGGCCAGCCCCCAAGCCAGTTTCATCACCGGCCAAGTCCTGCACTTGGACGGCGGCCTCACGGCTTATTAAAAACTTTGAGCTGTCATCAGGTGGTTTAATAATAGCTCTGCGCCCCCTGCGGTCCAATGACCCCTATAAGGAGACACCATGCCAGTGATGTTCAGCACTTGGGCAATCCGCATCTTTTTCGCCCTGACTCTGGGCGGTGTTGCATTGGGTGCCTGCGCCCAGACGGCAGTTGCATACCCTGAGAAAACCGTCAAAGTCATCATCCCCTTTCCGCCAGGCGGAACACTGGACAAAATTGGGCGCATGCTGGCGCAAAAAATGGGCGAGCATTTTGGACAAAGCTTTGTGGTCGAAAACCGTCCCGGGGGAAACGGAATCATTGGAGCCGATGTGGTGGCCAAAGCCCCTGCCGATGGCTACACCCTGCTTTTCAATGCCAGCACATTCGTCACCGCCCCCATGACCATGAGATCGGTGCCCTACAAAGTTGAGACCGATTTTGCCCCCATCGGCCTGGTCGCCTCGGCACCCCTATCGATTGCCATCAGCAACAAGCTGGGGGTACAAGACCTTAAATCCCTCATCGCAGCGGGTCGGGCCCGGCCTCATGCCCTGAATTTTGCCGTCGGCTCGATCGGCTCAGCAGGTCATCTGTGCACGGTTAAATTGGAGCAGGCCACGGGCATGCCGATTGCCATAGTCCCTTACAAAGGCACTGGACCGGCCATGACCGATTTGGTCGGCGGCCAGATCGAAGGTTTTATAGACCCCTTGTTGGGCTCGGTGCAATTCCACCGCACGGGTCAGTTGCGGGTGGTGGGCGTGACCTCGGATAAACGCGTCCCCAATTTGCCAGATGTCCCGACAGTTGCCGAGACCCTGCCGCAGTTCAAATGCGACAGTTGGTACGGGCTTTGGGGGCCAGCCAAGCTGGCACCTGAGTTGGTGCAAAAACTCAATGCGGCTGTTCAGAAAGCCTTGGCCAGCGATATGCGCGAGCGCCTGCAAGCCGATGGCATCGTGCCCGGCGGCGGCAGCGCCGCCGAGTTCGCCAAGTTTCAGAGTGAAGACATCGCCGCATCGGGCAAGATCATTACCGAGAAAAAAATCGTATTGGAATAAGCTTGAGTCAACACAAACCATCTAACCCCATCCGCAGCGCCATCGTCACAGGCACCAGCTCGGGCATCGGCCAGTCTGTGGCCCAACGACTGTTGTCCGAAGGCTGGTATGTGCATGGCATCGACCAAAAACCAGCAGTCATTGCGCACGACCACTTTCAAGCCTGGATCGCTGATCTTTGCCTACCCAATCAAATTGATGAAGTCCTGCATCCGCTGCTGACCTCGCCTGTGCAGGCACTGGTGCATGCGGCTGGAGTGATGCGGCTTGGGTCCCTGGAGCAAATCGACCCAATCGATGGAGAAATGATGTGGAAGTTGCATGTGGATGCCGCTGTTCGTTTGGGACAGCGGGTGCTACCCCTCATGCGCCAAGCCCAACAGGGCCGTGTGGTGCTGATCGGTAGCCGGGTTTCGGGTGGCATGCCAGGAAGAAGTCTGTACGCCGCCACTAAAGCCGCCCTGATCGCCTTGGCCAAGAGTTGGGCTGCCGAGTTGGTGCGCGACGGGGTCACTGTCAACGTGGTGTCCCCTGCCGCGACCGAAACGCCCATGCTGCTCAATCCACAAAGATCTCATGCGCCGCCTCGCGTCCCACCCATCGGTCGTTTGATCCAAGCCCAGGAAGTGGCTGCACTGGTCAATTTTTTGCTGCAAGACGAAGCGGCCGCCATGACCGGACAAGACCTGGTGCTTTGCGGTGGTGCGTCACTGGTCAACTGATTGAGGGCATCGATGAAAGCATTGCCCCCCCCCAAGACGGCCCCATGTATCGGCTTGGTGGGTTTGGGGCTGGTGGGTCGCGCCCTGGCCCGCAGACTGCACTTGGCAGGGTTTTCGGTATTGGGGCTGGATATTCAATCTCGGGCCATGCAAGCCTTTGAAAGCCAAGGCGGGAAGACTTGTGACGATTGGTCTGTCATGGTCGAGTCAACCGACACCATCGTTCTGGCGGTTTTTGATACGGCAGGTGTCGAGGAAGTCGCTGAGTACATCGCTCGGGCCCGCATCGCCCGAGGTCGCAGCAAGCAAACCATGTACTTGATCGATTGCTCGACGGGCGACCCAGAGCGCTTGGTCGCCTTGGCCCCACAATGGCTTGCGCAGTCCATTCATTTGATAGAAGCCCCATTGTCTGGCTCCAGCCTGCAAATCGAGCGTGGTGAAGCCACCCTGCTTTGCGCGGGCGACGCCCAAGACATCGAGTCCCTGAAACCCGTATTGGACGCCTTGGGTCCTTTGCGATTCTATGTGGGTGCCACCGGCATGGCTGCACGCGCCAAACTGGCCACCAACCTGGTCTTGGGTTTGAATCGGGCCGCTTTGGCCGAGGGCATGGTATTGGCCCAACACTTGGGAATCGACCCAGGGCTCTTTTTAGATTTGGTGCTGGCTTCGCCTGCGCGGTCGGCCGCCGCCGAACTCAAAGGCCGCATGATGGTCGAGCGTGACTTCGCACCCCAATCCCGCATTCGTCAGCACCTGAAAGATGTTCAACTGATGCTGCAGTTGGCCAGCCAACAAGGTCAGTCATTGCCTCTGTCTGCCGCCCATGCCAGTTTGCTGCGACAAGCCATCGAAGCGGGGGACGGTGAACTGGATAATGCCGCCATCATTCGTGAAATTGAACGGTCTAAAACCGATTTGGGCCAAGTTTCCTAGGGTAAACGCCATTGGCGCACGATCACCCAATTGCTAATTTAAGACTCCAATCCGTTCGATCATTGCCCCCCTAGGAGTTGACATATGCTCAAGCATAAATTTTGGATCGTTCCAATTCTCTTCTCGGTATTTTGTACTGGCGCATGGGCCCAGAGTAAAACCTTTAAAGTCGGGGTGATCTACGATATGTCTGGGGCACTGGCTGCGGGCGGGTCCAACGCCAGCTATCTGGGTACTAAATATGCCATCGACATGATTAACGAGCGGGGGGGTGTCGAGGGATACCGCATCGTCCCTGTTTATGTGGATGCCCAAAGCAAGGCCGAGGTCGCCATCAACGAAACCGAGCGTTTGTTGAACCAGGAAAAAGTGGACATGATCATGGGCGTTTTTTCTTCTGCCCATTGTGTGCCAATGGCCCAAAAGATCGATCAATCTAAAAAATTCATGTGGGCCAATGTCTGCGTGGCCTCCTCGGTCTTCAAAGATAAAAATTTGCGCTATGTCTTCAGGGCCCAGGTGCATTCTGATCAGTTTGGCGAGGCTTCCTGCAATTTCCTCAACGAAAATGCCAAATCGCGCCTTGGCAAAGACCCCAAAGACCTCAAAGTCGCCGTCATCTACGAGGATGGTCCTTATGGGGCTGGCGTGGCTGCGGGCAATGAAACTGTCTGTAAGCAACTGGGCATGCAAGTGGTCTTGAAAGAGGGATACGCCGCCACGGCTCCCGACCTTTCGCCCTTGGTCACCAAATTGCGCCGTGCTCGGCCTGATGTGATCTTGCATACCGGTTACAACCCCGATATCACCCTGTTCTTGCGCCAAGCAAAGGAACAAGGTTTGAAGTGGTCGGCCCTGATTGGTCATGGTGCCGGCTACGGCCAATTTGATAAATTGTTTGCCACCTTCAAAGATGACGCCAACCTGATCTATAACGTCGATCCCGTGGCTGCACAATTGTTGGACCCGAAATCCTTGCAATCGGGATTGGGGGCCGTGACTGCTGAAATGATTAAACGCTATAAAGCAGAGGTCAAAGGCGACGAAGTGCCCACCCATGTCTCGATGGGATTTAACCAGAGTTGGATTTTCTTCACCGATGTGATGCCCCGTGCCATCAAAAAATATGGCGGTGTAGATCCCGAGGCGCTACGCAAGGCAGCTCTAGATACCGACATTCCATTGGGTGGAACCATCCAGGGCTACGGCGTCAAATTTTTCCCTCCAGGCCATCCCATGTCGGGTCAAAACGAACGCTCCAGTCCCGTTGTCCATCAGTATTCTGGAAACGACACTTTTGTCGTCTGGCCCAATGCCATCAAAACCAAAGACCCGGTATTGCCTTTACCTAAAGGCCATGCCTACGCCAACTGATGCTCGAAGTCCGTCGACTGACCAAACGGTTTGGGGGCTTCACAGCGGTTGACCAGGTTTCATTCCAAGTCAACCGTGGCGAGATTTTGGGTCTGATTGGACCCAATGGCTCGGGCAAAAGCACCACTTTCAATGTCTTGGCAGGCATGTTTGCCCCAAGCGAAGGCGAGGTGCTTTTTAATGGACGCGCCATTGGCGGTCTGACCCCCAACGAAGTTTGCCGTTTGGGGATGGCCCGCACGTTCCAGATCCCCCGACCGTTTCGAAAACTCAGCATCCTGGAAAACGCCACTTTGGCCGCTTACTTTGGGGCCAGTGAACCCATCGACCGCCCCGAGGCCGTACGACGTGCGCGGGAAGCATTGCAGTTGATCGAACTCCCCTACGACGACCAATCTGGCGTTGATGGGTTGGGGGCAGCTGGCCTCAAAAAACTGGAGATGGCACGTGCTCTGGCGACCCAACCCCAATTGTTATTGGCCGATGAAAGCTTGGGCGGCCTGGACGAATCTGAAATGGAATCGGCTGCCCAGATGTTCAAACGCATTCGTGATGAGCGCGGCCTGACCATCATTTGGGTCGAACATATTATGGGCGTCTTAATGAAGGTGATCGACCGTTGCCTGGTGCTAGACCATGGGGTGCTGATTGCTCAGGGAAGTCCTAGCGAGGTTTTGCACAACCCCAAAGTCGTCGAAGTGTATTTGGGGACTGATGCGCAAGGCTTGCAAAATCAGTTTCGCTCCGAGACAGGAGGCGCCTGATGCTTCAGTTGTCGCACATTCATGCGGGTTATGGCAGCTTTCAGGCCTTGTTTGATGTGAGTCTCACAGTCAGGGCGGGTGAAGCAGTGGCAGTCATAGGCCCAAATGGCGCCGGTAAATCCACCTTGCTGCGCAGCATTTCGCGCCTGATTGAAGTGAGCTCTGGCGAAATGACATTTGATGGTGTCGAGTACACCCACATCGATCCTCACCGCCTAGTCAGCATGGGCATCGCCCATGTGCCCGAGGGCCGGCGCTTGTTTCCCCGTCTCAGTGTGGAAGACAACCTGCGTATGGGTGCTTATCATCCCAAAGCGCGTGCTGTTCTGAATGATCGAATGGCCTATGTGTATGACCTTTTTCCGCGCATGAAAGAACGTCGCGGACAAATGGCAGGCACTATGTCGGGCGGCGAACAGCAAATGTGTGCCATTGGACGCGCCTTGATGAGTTGTCCAACTCTTTTACTGCTTGACGAGCCTTCGGCTGGATTGGCACCTGTGGTGGTGCAATCCATTTTTGAACTGATATCGCGCATTCGCAGCGAAGGATATACCGTCCTCATTGTCGAACAAAACATCCAGCAAGTCCTGCAAGTGGTTGATCGGGGATATTTGCTGGAGACTGGTCGCATACGTGCCGAAGGCAGTTCGCAGAAATTGCTGTCTAGCAATGAACTGCAAAAAGCTTATCTGGGGGTTTGATGGCATTTTTTGACATTTTTCTGCTCGAGGCGATCATCAACGGCATCTTGCTGGGTGGCTTGCTGGCCCTCTTGGCACTGGGTCTTAATTTGATTTTTGGTGTGATCGATGTGGTCTGGATTTCTTATGCCGAGTTGATGATGATCGGTATGTATGGCATTTACTGGGCTCATGTCGACCAAGGCTGGTCTTTGGTCTGGGCCATGCTACTGGGTATAGCGCTCACCGCTTTACTCGGAGCGAGTATGCATCACTTTATCATCCGACCCGTCTTGTCGGCTGAGCCCATCAATCAGTTGTTGGTCACGGGCGGTGTTCTTTTTTTCCTGCAAGCCGTGGCGACCGTCACCTTTGGCATCGATTTTCGTAACCTGGGCATCCGTCTGCCCAGCGTTCCACTGGGCGACATCAGCCTATCGATGGCCCGTTTGATTGCCTTTGCAGTTGCCATGGTCGCCATTGGAGTCACGTATCTGTTTTTGAATCGAACCCATGCGGGTACGGCGATCCGAGCCATCAGTCAGGACCGAGGTGTCATGTCCTTGATGGGCGTCAATGCCAGCCAAATCTATTTGTTGACCTCCACATTAGGCGGCGCCCTGGCCGGACTGGCCGCATGTCTATTGGTTTTGCAATACGACGTGCATCCAGCCATCGGTTTGACCTTCGGACCGATTACCTTTTTGGTGTGTGTCCTGGGCGGCTTGGGTCATTTGATCGGCGGTTTTGTCGCTGCCTTTCTTTTTGCCCAATTCATTTCTGTAGGGGGTTTTGTGCTGGCCATTGAATGGGGCTATGTGCTCGCCTTTTTATTTTTCATCGGCATGATGTTCATACGCCCTCAGGGCCTCTTGTCTACAAGGCGATGAAATGACCCCAAAACACTGGATGATGACCTGGGTGGGGGTGCTGGCTGTTGCGCCCTGGGTGGGCCTGAGTGCCTATCACATGCACTTGATCATCATTTCCCTTTTGATGGGCTTTATCTACACCAGTTGGGCCCTGATGGGACGGCTCGGCCTAGTCAGCCTGGGACACGGGGCCTTTATGGGCATCGGGGCTTATGTGACCGTCATGCTCTGGAACCTGCATGGGATGCCGCCTCTTGTCGGCGCTTTGGTCGCGATCGCCTTGAGCGTGATCGTGGCTTTGCTGATTGGCTACCCTTGCTTTCGTTTCAAAATAGTCGGCCATTACTTCGCCCTCGTCACACTTGCGCTGGCCGAGGTGGTTCGATTGGTCATTGTGGCTTTGCGTGAACAAACCGGCGGCTCTTTGGGCTTGACCCCCAAGCCCGGATTGGCTCAAGGCGAGATCGCCTCGCTTTGGGCATTTCAATTTTCCGACCGGCGCATCTGGTTTTATTTGGCGCTGATTGCCTGGTTGTTCGCCTTATGGGTATGGCGACGCGTCGACCAAAGCATGGAGCGTGATGCGCTGCAGGCCATCGCAGAAGACGAAGACGCCGCTGCTTCGGTAGGCATCCATGTGACCCGCACCAAGCTGCGCATCACCGTACTGTCAGCGGCCATGACCACCGTGGGTGGGGTGTTATATGCTCAGTATCAACTCTATATCAACCCCGAAACTGTCTCTGGCATTGGCATTTCTTTACAGATGGTGTTTGGTGTGATTGCCGGCGGCTTGTTCGTTTTGTTGGGCCCAACTTTTGGTGCGGTTTTTCTGCTGGCACTTCAAGAAAGTCTGCGCGTCTTGATCGGGAATCAAGTTCACGGCCTGGACCTGTTGATTTACGGTGGTTTGCTGGTGTTTTTCATCATACGCATGCCGCGCGGTATTTTGGGGACTTGGCTGGAACGGCGAAATATTGAGCGCCACTAAACACCCATTTTGTGAGTCATGAAGTCATGTTAAAGAAACTAAGTTTTACCCCCGGCGGCTTTGATTTTGTCCTTGGCGGTTTTCCCTACAGCGCAGGCGTTAGGGCACAAACAGGCCATGGCCTCAAGCGGGTGCAGTTTTCCCGTATCTTGCCATTGTCCGATGGTTTCGAATGGATCGCGGGCTATTTGCGCGCGTTGGGCTTACCGCTGAATCACTTGGCAGCCTGTGAGTTGCGTTCGCCCTCCGCATTCAGTCTGTCTGGATTTCAGAATTTCAATCAATCGTATGTGCGCACCTTGTCGCAATGGGGTTTGATTCAAGATGGACTTAATCCGGTCGCCCGCAGCAATCTCGCCCCCTTGTATGACCCGCCCTCTGAACCCGGCTTTTATGCGTTTACACATGTAGTGCCTGATGCCGGCAGTCAAGACTGGGTGATCGCTGGCAGCGGCGAATGGCCTGAAGACCAACCATTCCCAGAAGGAATCGTTGCTCGCGGCGACCTCTCAGCCTCGGGGCTAAGAAGCAAAGTAGCCTATGTGTTAAACACCATGCAAGAGCGCATGCATGCCCTACAGGCCAAGGTCCAGGACCTGAGCGCTGTACAGATTTATACCGTGCACGATTTTTCAGCACTCCTCGAGCTCGAATTTAAGGAGCGCGCATTTCTGCCCCCAGGCCTGACTTGGCACTTGTGCCGCCCCCCCATCCAGGAATTGGAATTTGAAATGGATGTGCGTGGCCTGACTCAGGAAGTATGGGCCAAGGTTTAACTGGCCTTCTTCAGGCCTCACTGGTCGTGAACGGTGCTTTCAAAAAACCCCTGAATCTGGCCCGACCGCCGCGAGTCGGGCTTGCATTCAGTTGGTAGTTGGGAAACCGTTGAAGAAACCGTCCAATCGCAATTCGCCCTTCCAACTTGGCCAAACTCAAACCAGCGCATTGGTGAATGCCCAAACCAAAGGCCAGGTGTCGGTTATCGGCGCGATTGAGCCTCAATTCCTCGGGCTGATCAAACTGCGCGGGGTCACGGTTGGCCGCACCGATGCACAGGGTCACCAAGGCCCCGACGGGCAAGCGCATGCCCCCCACCTCACTGGCCTGAACGGCGCGTCGATTACCCAACTGATTGGATGACTCAAAACGCAGGAATTCGTCTATGGCCAAGTCCAACAGGGCTTGCTGCGCCACAGAGTCGCCCCGGTTCGCTTGCAATCCCTGAGTCAATGCGAGCCGAGCTTGCGGATACTCCTGGAGGCAGACCAGCGAATTGCCAATCAAATTGGTCGTGGTCTCATGCCCTGCATTCAAGATGAAGATGCAGTTCTGTAATAACTCGACTTCACTGAGCTTTTCGCCATCGGTTTCGCCCTGAATCAATCGGGTCAGTACATCGTGTTCAGGATCGCCCGGATGGCGGCGTCTGAGGCTCACCAACTCACGCAAATAAGCGATCATTTCCGTCACGGCTCGATTACCCAATTCATGTTGCGCCCAATCCAATTTGGGCTCAAGCGCTCCCAAGATCGCCAGGGACCAGGCCCGCAACAGTCCACGATCGCTGTGCGGGACGCCCAATAAGTTGCCGATCACTTCCACGGGTATCGCAGAAGCAAAGTCTTCAATCAGATCGCCTTGGCCTCGATCTTGCAGAACATCTAATAATCCATCGACCAGCTTGATCAGCGCAGGCTCCATGTGTGCAATGGCACGGCGGGTCAGCGCCCCCATGATGAGTCGGCGTACACGGGTATGCAGGGGCGGGTCATTGAACACCAGGCTGGTGGTGTGATGCTCAAACAGGGGGGCTGGGTTGGAAATACTGTAAGACCCGATGTTGTATTTGGGTGCGAATTCGACCTGTTTGTCAGAGCTGAACGCTTGTGCATGACGGTACACCGCCATCAAATCGGCATAGCGGGTCAGGAAATAGCTCCCATCGGGCATGTGCCGTATGGGTTGGGATTGACGCAATGCGGCATAGACGGGATAAGGATTGGCGTAAAAATCAGCTGGCAAATCGCGCAGGTCAAAATCACGGGCAATTTCATGCGCCCGCTCAGGGCTCATGGGTGGCGTGAAGATCGGGCTCATGTCTTTGGGTCAGTTCACCCCAGGGACCAAGGCCTGAAAAATATCAGCCCCTTTTTCCGCAATGGCCACGGTGGCGGCGTTGGTGTTGCCCGACACGACACTGGGCATGATCGAAGCGTCGATGACCCACAAGCCTTGAACCCCACGGACTCGCAATTGCGGGTCTACCACCGAGTCCTCCCCCGTGCCCATGCGACAGGTCGAGGTCGGGTGGTACACCGTGTCCCCGACCTCACGGCAATAGTCCAGCCACTGTTCATCGGTTTGCACCTGTGGTCCAGGTTTGATCTCTTGAGCCACATGGTCGCTGAAGGGTGGGGTTTGCACCAAACTTCGCAACTTTTTTAAAGCTTCAACCATGGTCCGCCGGTCGCCCTCGGTGTCCAGATAGTTGTACTGAATCTTGGGGGATGCCATCGGATCGGCGCTGCGAATTTTGACCCAGCCTCTGGATTCGGCCTGCAACTGTGAAACCGAACAGGTAAAGCCCGAATGCCGATCCAGCACACCCCCACGACGCGCCAGTGAAAAATTGATGAAATAAAACTGGGCATCGGGTCGTGATAATTCAGGGCGGGTCTTGACAAAAGCGGCCGCATAGCCTGCGCTCACGGCCAAGGGGCCGCGTCTTTGCAAAGCCCAGCGCAAACCCATGCCCAAGCGACCCCACCAATGGGCCATATCGTCATTGACGGTGATGGGATGGCGACTGCGATAAAACTGCCGGACATAAAAATGATCTTGCAAATGGGCACCCACTGCGGGCAAGTGGTGAATGAGTTCAATGCCGTGCTGTTGCAACAGCGAGCCGTCACCCACCCCCGATAGTTGGAGCAACTGGGGGGAATTGAAAGCCCCGCCCGACAAAATCACTTGTTGGGCTCGGACCTGATGGCGTTGACCATTTTGAATATATTCCACCCCCACCGCCCGGCGACCTTCAAACAATATCCGGGTGGTGTGGGCAAGGACTTCGATTCTGAGGTTGCGACGCCCTCGCGCCCGCCCCAAATAACCCACGGCCGTGCTGATGCGGCGACCATGCCGGGTATTGGCCTGGTAGTAGCCTGCCCCCTCCTGAGTTGCCCCATTGAAGTCATCATTACGCGGTATCCCCATGGCCTGTGCAGAAGCAATGAATGCATCACACAAGGGGTGTCGGTCAGGCAAGTCAGAAACTGCCAGTGGCCCACCTACACCATGCCACGCATCCGGACCACGGCTTTGATCTTCGGCCTTGATGAAGCTGGGCAACACGTCGGCATAAGTCCAGCCCGGAATGTTCCAAAGGTCGAAATCCTGCGCTTGTCCACGCACATAGACCAGACCGTTGATGGATGACGAACCACCCAGGACTTTGCCACGGGGAGTGAAAATTTTGCGTCCCTTGCAGTGCGGTTCGGGCTCTGACTCATAGGCCCAGTTCAGGGTTGGATGGTTGAATAATTTGCCATACCCCATGGGAATGTGAATCCAGGGATTGCGGTCTTTATCGCCAGCCTCCAGCAACAAGACCTGACGCTGGCCCGATTCGCTCAAACGATCGGCCAATACACATCCGGCAGA